>JAKBBM010000109.1 GCA_021808545.1 Pseudomonadota bacterium
ATGGCCGGAGGCGATCATGGCCGCCATGGCCGTGACCAGCTTGGGTGAATACTGGTAGTCCGGGTGCAGCATCACCACAATGTCCGCGCTACGGGCCAGGGCCTCGGCGTAGCAGGTTTTCTGGTTGCCGCCATAGCCGCGGTTTTTGTCGTGCACCAGCGTATGGAGACCGAGCCGGCGCGATAATTCGGCCGTATTGTCGCGGCTGGCATCGTCGGTGAGGATGATGTCGTCCACCGTATCGCGCGGGATTTCCGCAACCGTGCGCTCCAGCGTGCGGGCGGCGTTATAGGCGGGAAGGATGACGCAGATGCGTTGCCCGTTCAGCATCAGGCGGCCCGGGTGAGGCGTTTGATGAAAGCGGAGAGATGGTGCCGGCGCATCTCGGTTTTAGCCTTGGCGCTGGTCGTCATGTAATTCATCTGCACCACGTAGCGCTGGCCCTCAAATGTTTTGTGCCCGTGCCAGCTTGCTGGCGTGTTGGGGAAGATGAGCAGCGTGCCATCCACGGGTGGCACCTCGGCGGCGTAATCCTCTAAGTCATTTGGCCCGCGCAGCAGCCGCAGGCAGCCTTGCTGGCGCTCCCAGCTCTGTGCGCCGGACGGGTTGAGGTAGAGCAGGATGGTGACGCGCTTGGCGGAGGAGTCGGTGTGGATCTGGCCATCCTGCGGGCCGGAATTGCCGCGCAGCGTGACCATGCTGGGGGCGTTTCTCAGGTCGAGGGCGAATTTCGCGGCCACGATGTTGCGGAATTCATCTCCTGTGAGCGTGGCGATGATGGATGTGGCGGCCGGGCCGAGACGCAGCGCCCCGATGGGAAACGAGCCGCGGCCCTTGATGGCGGGCAAGGCGGAAAAAACCGATGGCAGTGCCTCTTTTTTTACGAAATGCGGCAGCAGGATATGCGCAAACGGGTCCACCGCCACGGGGGCCGCGCGCAGCGCTTCGAGATCGGCAGGGGAGGGTAAGACAGCCATAGGTTGTGTTCCAGGGGTTTCCCGCGAGATCAGCTTAAACCGGCATTAAGGGCAAGGGGGTATTTAGCGGCTTGCCATGCGAAAACCCGGCCTTGTTGCGCCGCACAAGGGGTTGCATTATCGGCTTGTCATGTCTTCCACCTCCCCGCTTTCCGCCACGGGGGTCATGCCGGCCTATCGCGCACGCATTGCGGCGGGGCTGATTACATATGACCCGGCCCAGGCTCGCGCCGCAGAGCATCTGCAGGATCTCTGGGCCAAGCTGCGTGGTTATAACCCCATGCCCAAGGCGCCGCCCAATGGCTGGCTGGGTAAGCTGTTGCGCCGTAAGCCCGTGGACGAGGTGGCTGCACACCCGAGCGGGCTTTACATTGTGGGGGAGGTCGGGCGCGGCAAGTCCATGCTGATGGACCTGTTTTTTGAAGCGGCGGATGTGCCGCGCAAGAAGCGCTTGCATTTTCACGAATTTATGCAGAGCGCGCATAGACGCTTCCACGCCATAAAGCGGGACAACCCGGACATTGCCGACCCCATACCGCCGCTGGCGGATATGATCGCCGAAGAGGCGGCTTTATTATGTTTCGATGAATTCCAGGTGCATGACATTGTCGATGCGATGATCCTGGGCCGTTTGTTCGAGGCTTTGTTCGAGCGGCTGGTGGTGGTGGTGGCCACATCCAACACGCTCCCCGGCGATTTATACAAGGGCAAGCCGGGGCGTGATGCGTTTCTGCCTTTTATTTCGCTCATCCAGCAGCATCTGGACGTGCTGGTGCTGGAGTCGGCGCAGGATTACCGGCGCAACCGCGTGCATGGGCTGAATGCCTGGTATGTGCCAGCCGATGGCGTGGCGGATGATGCCATGGACCATGTGTTTGCCCAGCTTACCGAGGGCGAGGTGCCCAGGCAGGATGTGCTGCTTATCCAGGGCCGCAAACTCGCCGTGCCGCTCGCCGCCGCCGGTACGGCGCGGTTCGATTTTCATGCGCTGTGTGGCGTGCCGCTGGGGGCGGGGGATTATCTGGCGCTCGCCACCCATTACCATACGCTGCTGATTGACGGGATCCCGCGCCTTTCCCCCGATAATTTCGACGAGGCGCGGCGTTTCATCACGCTGATAGATGCGCTTTATGAGCACAGGGTGAAGCTCTACGCCTCGTCTGCCGCATACCCGGATGATTTGTACCGCGCGGGCGAAGGGGCCAGGATTTTCGAGCGCACGGCCTCGCGGCTTGAGGAGATGCAGAGCGAGACCTACCTTGCCTTGCCGCATCTGACCTGAAATGAACCTGCGGAAAACCTGCGATTTTACAGTTACCGGCATTGCGTATTGCAATGCAACAAGGCGGTTGCCCGGCCCGGCGAATGGGAGTAGCACGCCCGGCGACGCCCCCTTTAACCCAAGAAACAGGTAGGCTGACGTTAATGAACATACATGAATATCAGGGTAAGGAACTGCTCAAGGCTTATGGCGTGACGGTTCTGGATGGCTATGTGGCCTGGACCCCGGAAGAGGCGGTGGATGCGGCCAAGAAACTTCCTGGTCCCATCTATGTCGTGAAGTCGCAGATTCATGCGGGTGGCCGTGGTGCTGGCAAGTTCAAGGACGACCCCAACGGCAAGGGCGGTGTGCGCCTGGCCAAGAGCCTGGACGAAGTGCGCGAGGCCGCGGCGGCCATGATTGGCCACACGCTGATTACCAAGCAGACCGGCCCGGCCGGGCGTATGGTGCGGCGCGTATATGTGGAGGCGGGCTGCGATATTAAGCGCGAGCTGTATCTCTCTCTGCTCATCGACCGTTCCGTGTCTGAGATTGTGATTGTTGCCTCTACCGAGGGCGGCATGGAGATTGAGGAAGTTGCCGAGACGCACCCGGAGAAGATCCTCCGCGCGCCGATTGACCCGGCTTCGGGCATTTCCGGCTTCCATGCCCGCAAGCTGGCCTTCGGGCTGGGGCTGGAGGGCAAGCAGGTTGCCACCTTCACCAAATTCGTCACCGCCATGTATAATGCGTTTATCGCGCTCGACATCGCGGTGATCGAGATCAATCCGCTGGTCGTGACCGGGGCGGGCGAGGTTGTCGCGCTCGACGCCAAGGTGAGCTTTGACGACAATGCGCTTTACCGCCACCCGGAGATTGAACCCCTGCGCGACGAGGGCGAGGAAGACCCGAAGGAGCTTGAGGCCAACAAGCACTCGCTCTCTTACGTGGCGCTGGACGGCAATATTGGCTGCATGGTGAATGGCGCGGGCCTGGCCATGGCGACCATGGACATTATCAAGCTCTACGGCGCCGAGCCGGCCAACTTCCTGGATGTGGGCGGCGGCGCGACCAAGGAGCGTGTGACGGCGGCCTTCAAGATCATTCTCTCGGACAAGAATGTGGAAGGTATTCTGGTCAATATTTTCGGCGGCATTATGCGGTGCGACGTGATTGCCGAGGGCGTGATTGCCGCGGCGCGTGAGGTTTCGCTCTCCGTGCCGCTGGTGGTGCGCCTTGAGGGCACAAATGTGCAGCTTGGCAAGGACATCATGGCCAAGTCCGGCCTGCCCATCATTCCCGCCGACAACCTGGCCGACGCGGCCGAGAAAATTGTTAAAGCCGTGAAGGAAGCTGCGTAATGGCCATTCTCGTCAACAAGAACACCAAGGTCATCACCCAGGGCTTTACCGGCGCGCAGGGCACGTTCCATTCCGAGCAGGCGCTGGCCTACGGCACACCGGTTCTGGG
>JAKBBM010000055.1 GCA_021808545.1 Pseudomonadota bacterium
TGGCCAGCAGGAGAATACCAGCCGTGTGCGCGCGGTGCGGCGCGATATTGCGCGGGTGAAGACGATTCTGGCTGAACGCGCCCGTTCGGCTGCGAAGGTTTAAGAGGGTACCATGCCGAAACGTGTTCTGACCGGGCGTGTTGTGAGCGACAAGATGGACAAGACGATTACCGTTCTTGTCGAACGCCGCATCATGCACCCGCTGTACAAGAAGTTCATCCGCCGTTCCAAGAAGTACGCGGCGCATGATGAGGGTAATGTTTGCGTTGAGGGCGATCTGGTCCGCATTGAGGAATGCGCCCCGATCAGCCGCCGCAAGACCTGGGTTGTGACGGAGCGTAATGGCGCCGCCCTGACCGAAACGCCGGCTGGTTGAGGGAAACTGAGCTATGATTATCGTTGAATCCAACCTTGACGTGGCCGACAATTCCGGTGCGCGCCGGGTGCAGTGCATCAAGGTGCTCGGCGGCTCCAAGCGCAAGACCGCGTCTGTCGGCGATGTGATCGTGGTGTCCGTGAAGGACGCGATCCCCCGCGGCAAGGTCAAGAAGGGCGACGTGCATCAGGCCGTTGTCGTGCGCACCGCCTATCCGGTGCGCCGCCCCGATGGCAGCGCCATCCGCTTCGACCGCAACGCCGCCGTGCTGCTGAACAAGCAGATGGAGCCGATCGGCACCCGTATCTTTGGGCCGGTGGTGCGCGAGCTGCGCGCCAAGAAGTTCATGAAGATCATCAGCCTGGCGCCGGAGGTGCTGTAATATGGCCGCGCGGATCAAAAAGGGCGACAAGGTGCTGGTGATTTCCGGCGCCGCCAAGGGCAGCCGTGGCGAAGTGCTGCGCGTGATCCCGGATCAGGACCGGGCTGTCGTGCAGGGCGTTGCCGTGGCCAAGCATCACACCAAGACGACCCGTATGGGCCAGCCTGGCGGGATCGTGGAGCGTGAGGCTGCCGTGCATTTGTCAAATCTGGCACTGATCGACCCCGCGACGGATAAGCCAACCAAGGTTGGCTTCCGCGTGCTCGACGATGGCCGCAAGGTGCGTGTCGCCCGGAAGAGCGGCACCGCGATTGATGGCTGAGGAGGCCGAAATGAGCGAAGAGAAAACCCTGCCGCGCTTGAAGGCCCACTACCGTGATGTGGTGCGCGCGCAGCTGAAAACGGAGTTCGGTTACAAGAACCCGTTTGAGGTGCCCAAGCTGGAAAAGATCGTCATCAACATGGGTGTTGGTGAAGCCGCGGCCGACCAGAAGAAGCTGGACGCCGCCCTGGCGGAGCTGACGCTGATCGCCGGCCAGAAGCCGGTGAAGACGCTGGCTAAGAAGGCGATCGCCGGCTTTAAAATCCGCGCGGGCCTGCCGATTGGCTGTAAGGTCACCCTGCGCAGCACGCGCATGTATGAGTTCCTGGACCGTCTGGTCACCATCGCGCTGCCGCGCGTGCGTGACTTCCGGGGCTTGGCTAATAATAAGGGCTTTGACGGGCGTGGCAATTTCGCCATGGGCCTGAAGGAGCAGATCATCTTCCCCGAAATCGTGTATGATAAGGTGGATGATATTCGCGGCATGGACATTATTTTCGTCACGAGCGCGAAAACCGATGCCGAAGCGAAGGCGCTGCTCAAAGGGTTCGATCTGCCGTTCGCGAAGTGAGCGGCGGCGAGGAAATTTTTTTTGGAAAACGGCCGGTGGGTGCCGGCAGGTTCCGGAGGGTAACAGAAGATGGCTAAGACATCGCAGGTCAACAGGAACGCCAAGCGCGAGCGCATGGCCGCCCGCGACGAGGGCAAGCGCGCGGCGCTGAAGGCGACGATCATGGATCGTTCGCTGCCTGTTGAGGACCGTTTCGAGGCGAGCCTCAAGCTCGCGCAGCTGCCGCGTAACGGGGCGAAGGTGCGCGTGCGCCTGCGCTGCGAGCTCACGGGCCGTGCGCGGGGCAATTATCGTAAGTTCAAGCTTTGCCGTATCGCCTTCCGCGATCTGGCGAGCACCGGGCAGATCCCCGGCGTGGTCAAGGCCAGCTGGTAAGGAAAGGGCGCTAAATTAATGTCGATGTCCGATCCTTTGGGTGACATGCTCACCCGCATCCGCAACGCGCAGCATGCCCGCATGACCTCCTGCGTTGCTCCGGCCTCCAATCTGCGCGCCAATGTGCTGGACGTGCTCAAGCGCGAAGGCTTCATCCGCGGGTTCTCGCGCGAGGAGTTGCGCCCCGGCATTCAGCAGCTGCGCATCGAGCTGAAATATAATGAGGGCCAGCCGGTCATTAAGGAAATCAGCCGCGTGTCCCGTCCGGGCCGTCGCGTCTATTCCAAGATCAAGGAACTGCCGCGCGTTTATAATGGTCTGGGTGTCTCCATCCTTTCCACTCCGCGCGGGGTGATGAGCGATGTGGAAGCCCGCGCTGCCAATGTTGGCGGCGAAGTTCTCTGCCGCGTCTTCTAAGGGAGAGAGATGGATGTCACGTGTAGGCAAATACCCCGTCGAAATCCCCGCTGGCGTTACCGTGGCGGTGAACGGCAATGTGCTGACGGCGAAGGGCAAGCTCGGTGAGCTGTCGCTGCCCCTGATGACCGATAAGGTCGAAGCCAAGATCGAGGGCAATAAAGTGTCCGTGTCGCCGCGCGGCAAGGAAGCGGCGGCGCGCATGATGTGGGGCACCACCCGCGCCAATATCGCCAACATGGTCAAGGGCGTTTCCGTTGGCTATGCCAAGACGCTGGAGATCAACGGCACGGGTTACCGCGCCGCGGTGCAGGGTAAGAATCTGGTCGTTAATCTCGGTTTCTCCCACGATGTGGTCTATCCGATTCCTGACGGGATCAAGGTGACCTGCGAAAAGCCCACCTCGATCAAGGTTGAGGGTGTGGATAAGCGCCAGGTCGGCCAGGTTTGCGCCGAGCTGCGCGCCTACCGTCCGCCCGAGCCGTATAAGGGCAAGGGTGTCAAGTTCGAGGGTGAGGCGATCCGCCGGAAAGAGGGTAAGAAGAAGTAATGTCGACAAATCTTTCATTGCAGACGCGCCGCCGGGCCCGCCTGCGCTACCAGCTTCGGCAGAAAGCCGGTGGCCGCCCGCGCCTTTCCGTGTTCCGGTCCGGCAAGCATATTTATGCCCAGATCATCGACGACGCGCAGGGCCGTACCCTGGCCGCCGCCTCCACGCTGGACAAGGAGCTGAAGAGCGCCCTGCGCACCGGCGCCGACAAGGAGGCCGCCTCGGCGGTTGGCAAGCTCATCGCCGCGCGGTCCAAGGCCGCTGGTGTCGTCGCCGTGGTGTTCGATCGCGGCTCTTATCTCTATCATGGCCGGGTGAAAGCCCTGGCTGAGGCGGCCCGCGAGGGCGGCCTCGACTTCTAGGAGCAGTTCAGATGGCACGTGAAGCACGCGAAGGCGGCCGGAATCGTGAGCGCGAGCGCGAGCGCGAGCCGGGGGACGAGTTCGTCGACAAGCTGGTGACGATCAACCGCGTCGCCAAAGTGGTGAAGGGCGGCCGTCGGTTCGCTTTTGCCGCGCTGGTGGTGGTGGGCGACCAGAAGGGCCGTGTCGGCTATGGCGCGGGCAAGGCCCGCGAGGTGCCCGAGGCGATCCGCAAGGCGACCGAACGCGCGAAAAAATCCATGATCCGCGTTCCGATGAAGGAAGGCCGCACGCTGCACCACGACATTCATGGCGTGTTCGGCGCCGGTGAGGTCGTGATCCGCTCTGCTCCGGCTGGTACCGGCATCATCGCCGGCGGCCCGCTGCGCGCCGTGTTCGAAACGCTGGGCATCGCCGATGTGGTGGCCAAGTCGCTTGGCAGCCGCAACCCGCATAACATGGTGAAGGCGACCTTCGCGGCGCTGACCCGTGTGACCAGCCCGCGCCAAGTGGCTTCGCGCCGCGGTAAGAAGGTGTCGGATCTCTATGGCGCGCCGGCGAAGGACGCCGCGGTGGAGGCGAGCAATGTCTGAGAAAAAGATCCGCGTCACGCAGATCGCTTCTGGCAATGGGCGCAAGCCTGGCCAGCAGGCGACGCTGATCGGCCTTGGCCTGAATAAGATTGGCAAGAGCCGCGAGCTCACCGCCACCCCCGAAGTCCTCGGCAAGGTGCGCAAGGTTACGCATCTGCTGAAGGTTGAGGATCTGGCGTAAGCCAGCTCCACTGAAGGATAATTGCGATGAAACTCAACGAAATCCGTGACAATCCCGGTGCCCGCCTGAAGTCCAAGCGGCTTGGCCGCGGCATTGGCTCTGGCAAGGGCAAGACCTCGGGCAAGGGTGTGAAAGGCCAGAAGGCGCGCGAGGGCGTGTCCCTGAACGGGTTCGAGGGCGGTCAGCTCCCGATCTACCGGCGTCTGCCCAAGCGCGGCTTCAACAATATCAGCCGCAAGGAATATGCGCCGCTGAACCTCAACACGCTTGAGGCCGCGATTGAAGCCGGCAAGCTGGACGCTGCCCAGCCGATCACTGAGGCGCTGCTGGCGGAAGCTGGCGTGGTGCGTCTGAACAAGGTGGCGGGCGTGCGTTTGCTGGCCCGTGGTGCGATTACCCGCGCCGTGACCATCGAAGTCTCCGGCGCTTCCGCCGCGGCGGTGGCAGCAATTGAGCAGGCCGGCGGCAAGGTAACCACCACCGTGGCAAAGGCAGCCGCCGAAGCAGCCTAAAAGGGCTTGCCTTCGCTGGCGAAGATTCTACAAACTGGCGCCAGGAAAAGGCGCTTGCCAGTGGCGCGAAGCTGACCGGCAAGCGCCTTTTTTGTCGATGAGTTAAGGATAGAGCATGGCTTCCGCCGCAGAACAGATGGCCGCAAACCTGAATCTTGGCGCTTTTGGCAAGGCGACAGACCTGCGCAAGCGCATCTGGTTCACGCTGGGGACGCTGATCGTGTTCCGCCTGGGCACCTATATTCCGGTGCCGGGCGTGAATGCCGCCGTGATGGCGCATCTGATGACGCAGAATGGCGGTGGCCTTTTGGGCATGTTCAACATGTTCACGGGTGGCGCGCTGGGCCGCATGACCATCTTTGCCCTCAATATTCTGCCTTATATCAGTGCGAGCATCATCATTCAGCTGATGTCGACGACGATTCCCGCCCTGGAAGCGCTGAAGAAGGAAGGCGATTCGGGCCGGCAGAAGATCAACCAATATACGCGCTATCTCACCGTCGCCATCGCCACGGTCCAAGCTTATGGCATCGCCATCAGCTTGGAGCGGGTGAAGAGCGCGCTTGGTCCCGCCGTGATTGATCCTGGCGCCTTCTTCGTGTTCACCGCCGTGGTCACGCTGGTTGGCGGCACGGTGTTCGTGATGTGGCTGGGCGAGCAGATCACCTCGCGCGGCATCGGCACCGGCTCCAGCCTCATCATCTTCGCCGGTATCGTCGCCAACATGCCGGTGGCCATCGCCAATATTCTGGAGCTGGGCTCCACTGGCGCGCTTTCCACCTTGTTCATCATCGCCTTTTTCGTGATCGGGCTGCTGGTGATCGCCTTCGTGGTGTTCATGGAGCGCGCCCAGCGGCGGATCCTCATCCAGCATCCAAAGCGCCAGTCCGGACAGCGCATGTATGGCGGCGAAACCAATTATATGCCGCTCAAGGTCAATGCCTCGGGCGTTATGCCGCCCATTTTCGCAAGCTCCCTGCTGGTGATCCCTGCCACCTTTGTTGGCTTCACCAATACCGGTGCGGGCTGGCTGCAAACCATTGCGCATCTGCTCTCGCGCGGGCAGCCGCTTTATTATCTTCTGTTCGCGGGGCTTATCGTGCTGTTCTCCTTCGTCTGGGCGGCGATTGCCTTCAATCCCGAGGAGACGGCCGATAATCTGAAGAAGAATGGCGGTTTCATCCCCGGCATCCGGCCTGGCACCAACACCGCCCGGTATTTTGATCTGGTCTTGACCCGGTTGACCGTGATCGGCGCCGCCTATCTGGTGATCGTTTGCCTGTTGCCGGATTTTGCCATGAGCAATTACAGCCTGCCCTTTTACTTCGGGGGCACGTCGCTGCTGATCATGGTGTCCGTGACAATGGACACCATGACGCAGGTCCAGTCTCATTTGTTAGCACATCAATATGAAGGCCTGATCCGCAAGGCCCGCGGCAAGAACCGGAAGTAAGGAGGCGAATGTGGAGTTGATTTTGCTGGGGCCCCCGGGCGCGGGCAAGGGCACGCAATCCAAATTGCTGGAGACGCGCTATGGCGTGGCCCAGATTTCAACCGGCGACATGCTGCGCGCCGAGGTAAAGGCGGGTAGCCCGATAGGGCTTGAGGCCAAGAGCATCATGGATGCGGGCAAACTCGTCTCCGACGATATTCTGATTCGCATGATCGGCGAGCGAATCCACCGCCCCGATTGCGCGAAGGGTTTTATCCTCGATGGTTTCCCGCGCACCGTGCCGCAGGCCGAGGCGTTGGATAAGCTGCTGCACGAGACGGCGGTGGATCTGGACGCCGTGATCGAGCTGAAGGTGGATGAGGCCGTGCTGGTTGAGCGCATCAGCGGCCGCTTCACCTGCGCCAAATGCGGCACCGGCTATCATGACACGTTCAAACGTCCCCAGCGTGAGGGCGTATGCGATGTCTGCGGCGGTACGGAATTTATCCGCCGCCCCGACGACAAGGCTGAGACGGTACATGCCCGCCTAGAAGCCTATAACGCGCAAACGGCGCCGATTCTGCCCTATTATCGGGCGCAGGGGCGGTTGCATGTTGTGGATGGCATGGCCGACATGGCTGATGTGGAAGCCGAGATTGAGGCTGTTTTGCGTAAAATTGGCATTCCGCCGGCTGTTTCGTGAGCTTTGTTTGACCCGTTGCTTGATAGGCTCACGAAAATTTGATCAGCCGTCATTGACTCTAAATCAACGGGCGCTATAACCCGCTTTCGCGGCGCTTCCCCGGGGGCGCCGTAACTTGTTATGACCTCAGGAGAGACCTCGTGGCGCGTATTGCCGGCGTAAACATTCCCACGAATAAGCGTGTTGTGATCAGCCTTCGTTATATTTACGGCATTGGCCCGGCCAAGGCGCGTGAAATTTGCACGGCCCTTTCCATCCCCGATGAGCGGCGCGTGAACCAGCTCTCCGACGATGAGATCATGCGCCTGCGTGAAGTAATCGACCGTGATTACCGGGTCGAGGGCGATCTGCGCCGCGAGACCGCGATGAACATCAAGCGTCTGATGGACATGGCCTGCTATCGCGGCCTGCGTCATCGTAAGGGCCTGCCGGTCCGTGGTCAGCGCACCCACACCAATGCCCGCACCCGCAAGGGGAAGGCCGTGGCGATCGCCGGCAAGAAGAAAGCCACCCGCTAAGCCCTCCGCGCCTCCCGCTAGCAGTTACAGGAATTTGAGATATGGCGAAGCCCGCCTCCCGTCCCCGCAAAAAAGAACGCAAGAACATTATCGCCGGCGTCGCGCACGTTCTCGCCAGCTTCAACAATACCATGGTCAACATCACCGATGCCCAGGGCAACACCATTTCCTGGTCTTCGGCCGGCGCTCAAGGGTTCAAGGGTAGCCGTAAATCCACGCCTTATGCGGCGCAGGTGGCGGCCGAGGATGCTGGGCGCAAGGCACGTGAGCATGGCATGGAAACGCTCGAGATCGAAGTGAGCGGCCCGGGTTCGGGACGTGAGAGTGCGTTGCGCGCGCTGCAGGCCGTGGGCTTCCAGATTTCCGCGATTCGTGACCTGACACCGATTCCGCATAATGGCTGCCGGCCGCGCAAGCGTCGCCGCGTCTAAAGCCGGAATTATATTTCTTGAGGTCATGGTGGCTGCTGCCAAGCCGCTGCCGGGCCGGAGGGGTGAATGTTGAAAGAATCAAATTTGTCTCTGCAGCGCAATTGGCAGATGCTGATCAAGCCGGAGCAGCTCGATGTCGAGTTTGGTTCCGATGCTGGGCGCGTTGCCACCATCATCGCCGAGCCGCTGGAGCGTGGCTTTGGTATGACGTTGGGCAATTCCCTGCGCCGTATCCTGCTCTCCTCTCTTCAGGGGGCCGCCGTCACCGCCGTGCGGATCGATGGCGTGCTGCATGAATTCGCCACGCTTGCCGGCGTGCGCGAAGACGTGACCGACATTGTGCTGAACGTGAAGCAACTGGCTGTGCGCATGCATGGCGAGGGGCCCAAGCGCATGATGCTCACCGCGACCGGTCCGGGCGAGGTGAAGGCCGGGCAGATCCAGGCCGGGCACGATATCGAGATCATGAATCCCGATCTGGTGCTGTGCACGCTTGATGAAGGGGCGACGTTGGGCATGGAATTCACGGTCGGGTCCGGCCGTGGCTACGAGCCGGCCTCCGCCAACCGGCCCGAGGATGCGCCGATCGGCCTGATCCCGGTCGATGCCATTTATTCTCCGGTGCGCCGTGTATCCTACAAGGTCGAGAAGACTCGTGTCGGCCAGGTTACCGATTATGACAAGCTGATCCTGGAAGTGGAAACCAACGGCGCCGTGACGCCCGAGGATGCTGTGGCCCTGGCCGCACGCATTCTGCAGGATCAGCTCAGCATGTTCGTGAATTTTGAGGAACCGCAACGTGCCCGGGCCGAGGAGCCGCGAATCGAGCTGCCCTTCAACCCGAACCTGCTGCGCAAGGTGGACGAGTTGGAGCTTTCCGTTCGCTCGGCCAACTGCCTGAAGAACGACAATATCGTTTATATTGGCGATCTGGTGCAGAAGAGCGAGCAGGAAATGCTGCGCACGCCGAATTTCGGCCGTAAATCTTTGAATGAAATCAAGGAAGTGTTGACCGCCATGGGCTTGTCCCTTGGCATGACCGTGACCGACTGGCCGCCCGAGAATATCGAGGAGCTGGCCAAGCGTTCCGACCAACCCTTCTAAAGTCTAGACAGGAACCTTTATCATGCGTCACGGTCTTAGTGGTCGTAAACTCGGTGTTACCTCTTCCCATCGTGCGGCCATGTTCCGCAACATGGCGGTCGCGCTGATCAAGCACGAGCAGATCACCACCACCCTGCCCAAGGCGAAGGAGCTTCGCCCGGTGGCGGAAAAGCTGATCACGCTGGGCAAGCGCGGCGGTCTGCATGCGCGCCGCCAGGCCTTCGATCAGCTGCGCGATGCGACCATCGTCTCCAAGCTGTTCGAGACTCTGGCCCCGCGCTACAAAACCCGCGCTGGGGGCTATACCCGCGTGCTGAAGGCCGGCATGCGCTATGGTGATGCCGCCGATATGGCCGTGATTGAGCTGGTTGACCGCGATGTGTCCGCCAAGGGTCAGGATAGCGGCCCGCGCCCGGAAGCCGCCGCCGAGGCCGCCGACGAGGAATAAGCCAGCCGCAAACAGGCTGAGCCATAAAAAAACCCGCCCTTCTGGGCGGGTTTTTTGTGTTATTGCCCCATAGCTGTGCGCATGAAGCGTTTTTTCAGGCGCGGCATCCGCTCTACCGCGGCCAGGCCCAGATCGCGCGCCAGCCGGATCGCGGGATGATTGGTTGAGAAGAGCCGGTCCAGCGTATCCATGCCCATCAGCATCGCCATATTCACCGGCCGCCTAGCTGCCTGGTAGCGCGCCAGAAGGTCTGGCGCGCCAGGGTCGGGGACGCCGTCCAGCAAATCCACCAGCGCGATCGCGTCCTGATAACCCAGATTAAGCCCTTGCCCCGCGATCGGGTGCACGCCATGCGCGGCATCGCCCACCAGGACCAGGCGCGTATCGTAATAGCGGGCGGCATACATGGCATTCAGCGGGTAGAGCCAGCGCCGTCCCACGAGGCTGATCTGCCCCAGCCGCTCGCCCAGGCGGATGGCCACCTCGCGCAGGAACGGGGCGTCGGGCATTTCATACAGGCGCCGCGCCAGTCTATCGCGTTCGGTGAACACAATGGCGGAGAGATGCGGGTGTTCCGGCGTGCCGGTCATGGGCAGCACGGCGAATGGTCCGCCGGGCAAGAAATGCTCCAGCGCCACGCCGTTATGTGGTTGTTCGTGGGCGATGGCGAAGATCACCGCCGTCTGGTGATAGGGCAGGCGGGTTGTGCCGATCCGCGCGGCCTCGCGCAGGGGCGATTGCCGCCCTTCCGCCGCCACCACCAGCTGGGCTGAGAAATCTTCTGTCCCCACGCGCAGCCGCACTTCATTGGCGTTGCGTGTTATCAGGGCCTCAGCCGGGGCGCGCAGGGTCAAATTATCCGCCCTCTGCAAACGCCGGTTGATCGCAACCCGGATTGAACGCGCCTCGACGATCCAGCCAAACGGCTCATCCCCCACATCGCGATGGTCGAAATGCAGCTTCAAGGGCGAGGGCGGGCGGCCGAGCTTGCCGTCGGTCACGTCGATATCCAGGATCGGGCAGGGCGCAAAGGGCAACTCGTTCCAAATACCGGCTTCTTCCATGACAAGCCGGCTGCCCGCGGCAATGGCATAGGCGCGCCCGTCAAAGGCGGGGTCTTCCATGGGGCTCAGATTCGCCTTGTCGACCAGCAAGACTTTATGGCCGCGCGCGGCAAGCGCCAGGGCCAGCGTGCCGCCCACCGGGCCGGCGCCGATAATCGCGATGTCATGGGTGTGAGTCATGCCATCTTTTTGCGCCCAAGCCGGCGCGCCGCGCAAGCGTATCCGCATGCATGGCTGGGGCGGGCGGACATGGCTTGGATGACGGGAAGATGAACCTATTTTAGTCAGAATCTTGCCTGCAATTTAGGCAGGCTGGGTTGTGGCGGGCCGTCTTGTCGCCCGTCCGCCTGGCGTGAGCGGGGCCATTTCCGTCAGGATCAATTACGGCACGCTCCTTGCTTGGGAGATGGACGCTAGTGTTCATGAGCTGTCCACCCAATGCGCTGTCGATCTGTCCAGGCTCCAGATCACCCAAGGCGGCGCGAAAGAGGAACAAAAACTCGATGAGTAAACGATCGATTTTGGCGGTCCCGGCAGGTTTAGGCTTCCTTGCCGCTGGCGCCAGCCCGGCATTCGCGCAATCCGCGGCCCCCACTCTGAATTCAGGTGACACTGCCTGGATGATGACCTCGTCGGCGCTCGTCCTGATGATGACGGTTCCCGGCCTGGCGCTCTATTATGGCGGCCTCCTGCGCCGCAAGAACATCCTGTCCATGCTGATGCAGTGTTTTTTCGCCACCGCGCTGATCACGGTGTTGTGGTGCATTGTCGGCTACAGCCTGGCCTTTACCGCGGGTAATCCCTTTATCGGCGGGTTGTCGCGCTTCATGCTTGAGGGCACGGGGCTGAACGGTCTGTCCGGCACCATTCCGGAAACCGTGTTCGCCATGTTTCAGTGCACCTTTGCTATCATCACGCCGGTGCTCATTCTGGGTGGCCCGGCCGACCGTCTTAAATTCTCCTCCGCCATGGTGTTTCTCGGCATCTGGCTGCTCGCGGTCTATTGCCCCATCGCGCACATGGTCTGGGGGCCGGGCGGCTTTTTGGGTTCGGCTGGGGTGCTGGATTTTGCCGGCGGCACGGTTGTGCACATTAACTCCGCCGTGGCCGGCCTCGTCGCCGCGATCATGGTGGGCAAGCGCACGGGCTATGGGCGTGACAACATGGCTCCGGGCGATCTCGGCTTCACGCTGGCCGGCGCGTCGCTGCTGTGGGTGGGCTGGTTCGGCTTTAATGCCGGTTCCGCGCTGACCTCGGGCGGCTTGGCTGGCATGGCGATGATCAACACCCAGCTTGCCACCGCCGCCGCCGTGGTGTCCTGGACGCTGGCGGAATGGGCGGTTAAAGGTAAGCCGAGCCTGCTGGGGGCCGTCTCCGGCGCCGTGGCCGGGCTGGTCGCCATTACCCCGGCCTGCGGTTTCGTGGGTGTTTCTGGCGCGCTGGTTATCGGCCTGGCCGCGGGCGTGGTCTGCTACTGGGGGGTTACCGGCTTCAAGGGCATGTTCAAGTATGATGACGCGCTCGATGTCTGGGGTGTGCACGGCATGGGCGGCATTTTGGGCGCCATGCTCACCGGCGTGTTCGCGCTCCAAGAGGTGGGCGGCCATAAAGGGCTGATCGAGGGCAACCCTCACCAGCTGCTGCTGCAGGCCGAGGGCATTGCCGTCACCATCCTTTATTGCGGCATTGCCAGCTTCATCATCCTCAAGCTCATCGACATGACCATGGGTCTGCGCGTGAGCAAGGAAGACGAGGTGCAAGGGCTGGACATCACTCAGCACGGCGAGGTTATTCAGCATCATTCCTAAGGGTAGCACCCAACTCTGAAGGCAGGCCACCCGGCGCATACCGGGTGGCCTTGCCGTTTTGGCGCCATGATCCAGATCAAAGCTGAACAGAGCAAAAACTGCTTGTTTCCCCGGTCTTGATTGTGGACGGACAGGGTGAATGAGCGACGCAGCGGAACAGACAACACCTTATGAGATGATTGGCGGCGCCGAAGGTGTGCGCCGCCTGGCCGATGCGTTTTACGATGCGATGGAACGCAACCCCGCTTATGCCGCCTTGCGCGAGATGCACGAACCCGATCTTGACCCGATGCGCGACTCGCTGGCGGGCTTCTTTTCGGTCTGGCTTGGCGGCCCGCGCGATTGGCTGGAAAAGCGGGGCGGGTTCTGCATTATGTCCCGCCATGCGAAAATGAACATGACCCAGCGCACCGCCGCGCAATGGATGGAAGCGATCCGTGAGGCAATGCGAGATATCAACATGCCGGCCGAGCTTGCTGAAAAAATGGACGATGCCCTGTCGCAGATGGCGCGCGCCATGGCCGCCGGACGCCCCGCCGCATAACACCCTTGTTGCCATAAAGGGTAGAGAATCCCTCGCGCCGGGTTGAAGGCGGGGGCCGCTCGCATTATGCACGCGCCATTCAGGACGGAACCAGGTAACATGGCGAGCATTGCGGAAATTTCAGGCAACGAGGCAGCGCTGGCGCGGCAGGCGGAGATTCTGGCCCAGCCGCTCACGGCGGAGCGCCGGATGGCCCATGCCATCCGCGCGCTGGCGATCGACGCGGTGGAAGCCGCCAAATGCGGCCATCCCGGCATGCCGATGGGTATGGCCGATGCCGCCACCGCCCTGTGGAGCAAAGTCCTGAAATTCGATGCCGCCGACCCAAGCTGGTGGGATCGCGACCGGTTCGTGCTCTCCGCCGGTCATGGCTCCATGCTGCTTTACGCGCTTTTGCACCTTACCGGGCATGAGGGCATGGGCATCGATCAGCTCAAGAATTTCCGCCAGCTGCATTCGCCCGCCGCCGGGCATCCTGAATATGGCGAGCACCCGGCCATCGAGATGACCACCGGCCCGCTGGGCCAGGGGCTGGCCACGGCCGTTGGCATGGCGCTGGCCGAGCGGATGCTGGCTGCTAAGTTCGGCAAGAGCCTGGTCGATCACCGCACCTGGGTGGTCGCGGGCGATGGCTGCCTGATGGAAGGGGTGAGCCACGAGGCGGGCGCGCTGGCCGGGCATCTCAAGCTCAACAAGCTTACCGTGCTGTGGGATGATAATTCCATCTCGATTGACGGCGCGACCGGGCTTGCCACCTCCGAAGACCCGCTGAAACGGTTTGCCGCCTATGGCTGGGCCACCCGCCGGGTGGATGGGCACGACCCCGCCCAGCTGCAGGCGGCCCTTGCCTTCGCGCAGAAATCGGCGCGTCCCACCATCATTGCCTGCCGCACGGTCATTGGCTTTGGCGCGCCCACCAAGGCGGGCACGGCCGGCAGCCATGGCGCGGCCCTGGGTGGAGCCGAGGCCGAGGCCACGAAGAAGGCGCTTTCCTGGCCGTATCTGCCCTTCCAAGTGCCAAACGATGTTTATAATGATTGGCACGAAGCCGGCGCGCGTGGCGCCGCCACCCGCCGCGCCTGGCTCAAGCGCCTGGCCAAGCACCCGCTGCGCGCCGAGTTCGAACGCGTGATGAGCGGCAAGCTGCCCGAGGGCTGGACTGAGGCGATGGCCGTCTACAAGGCGCAGCTGGCGGAAACCAAGCCCAAGCTCGCCACCCGCCAAGCCAGCCAGAAGGCGCTGGAGGTGCTGGTGCCCGCGATCCCTGAACTGGCGGGCGGCTCGGCCGATCTCACCGGCTCTAACCTCACGCTGGTTAAGGGCATGGGCGATGTGCAGCCTGGCCAGTATGCCGGACGCTATATTTATTACGGCGTGCGCGAGTTCGGCATGGCCGCCGCCATGAATGGCATTGCCCTGCATGGCGGGCTGATCCCGTATGGCGGCACGTTCTTTGTGTTCTCCGATTATATGCGCCCGGCCATCAGGCTTGCCGCCCTCATGCGGATTCGCGCCATCCATGTGCTGACGCATGACTCCATCGGTTTGGGTGAGGATGGGCCGACGCACCAGCCGATCGAGCATCTGGCGAGCTTCCGTGCCATGCCAAACGTGCTCACCCTGCGTCCGGCCGATGCGATCGAGACGGCCGAAGCCTGGGAGATCGCGATCCGCAACACCACCGGCCCCACGCTGCTGGTGCTCTCGCGCCAGGCGGTGCCGGCCCTGCGCGCGGCCGCCAATAGCAACCAGGCGGCGCGCGGCGCTTATGTGCTGGCCGAGGCCGAAGGCCCGCGCGCGGCCACCATCATCGCCACTGGCACTGAGGTGGCGCTGGCCATGGCCGCCCGCGCCACGCTGGCGGCGCGCGGCATTCAGGTGGCGGTCGTCTCGGCCCCTAGTTTTGAGCTTTTCGCCCGCCAGGATGCCAGCTATCAAGCCGCCGTGCTGGGCGATGCGCCACGCATTGGCGTGGAGGCGGCAAGCGGCTTTGGCTGGGAGCGCTGGCTGGGGGGCGATGGCGTGTTCATAGGCATGAACGGATTTGGCGCTTCCGCCCCGGCGGAGATATTGTACGAGCATTTCGGCATTACCGAGGCGGCGATCTGCCGCGCGGTAACGCTGGCGGCGGATGCGAAATAAATAAAGTGAACTGAAGCAACGGAGCAAATGAAGATGGCTGTGAAAATCGCAATCAACGGGTTTGGGCGTATCGGCCGCCTGGTGCTGCGCGCGCTGATTGAGAGCGGGCGGACCGATGTGGAGCCGGTGCTGATCAACGATCTGGGCTCGGTCGCCGATAATGCCCATATGTTCCGTTACGATTCCGTGCATGGCCGTTTCCCCGGCGAGGTGAAGGTCGAGGGCGACAGCCTGGTCATCACCCATAATGGCCGCACCTACGCCCCGATCAAGGTGGTCGCCGAGCGCGACCCGGCCAAGCTGCCGCTGGCGGGCATCGATGTGGCGATGGAATGCACCGGCCTGTTCACCAAGCGCGAGGCCGCCGCCGCCCTGCTGACCGCCGGCGCGCGCAAGGTGGTCATCTCCGCCCCGGCCGAGGGGGTGGATGCCACCATCGTTTACGGCGTCAACCATAAGACGCTGACCAAGGACATGCAGATCATCTCCAACGCTTCCTGCACCACCAACTGTCTGGCGCCGGTGGCCAAGGTCCTGCACGAGACTTTCGGCATCGAGCGCGGCTACATGGTCACCATCCATTCCTACACGGGCGACCAGAAGACCGTGGACACGCTGCATAAGGACCTGCACCGCGCCCGCGCCGCAGCGCTGAGCATGATCCCGACCTCCACCGGTGCGGCCAAGGCCGTCGGCCTCGTGCTGCCGGAGCTGAAGGGCAAGCTGGATGGCACCGCCATTCGTGTGCCGACCCCCAATGTCTCGCTCATCTCGCTCGACGTGGTGCTGAAGAAGCAGGGCACGGTGGAGGAGATCAACGCGGCGATGAAGGCGGCGTCTGAGGGCGAGCTGAAGGGTATTCTTGGCTATTCCACCGACAAGCTGGTGAGCCAGGATTTCAACCATGTCCCGGCTTCCTCCACCTTTGATGCGCCGCAGACCACGGTGGTGGATGGCGGGCTGACCCGCGTGCTCTCCTGGTACGATAATGAGTGGGGCTTCTCCAACCGTATGTCTGATACCGCCGCCTATTTCGGTGCGCTGTGAGCGGGGAGCATCTCGAAAAACGCGGCCTGCACGCCACACTCGATGATGCGCAGGTGGCGGGTAAGCGCGTGCTGTTGCGCGCCGACCTCAACGTGCCGGTGCATGAGGGCAAGGTCTCCGACCTGACCCGGCTGGAGCGTCTGGCGCCTGGCATCCGTGAATTGTCGGATAAGGGGGCAAAGGTCATCGTGCTCTCGCATTTCGACCGGCCGAAGGGCAAGCGGGTGGAGGCTTTGTCCCTGCGCCCCATCGCCCGCGCACTGAGTGCCGTGCTGGGCCGCGAAGTGGCCTTCGCCGAGGATTGCATCGGCCCGGTGGCCGAGGCGGCGGTGGCCAAGCTGCATGATGGCGATGTGCTGGTGCTGGAGAATACGCGCTTTCATGCCGGTGAGGAGGAGAATAACCCGGATTTCTCCGCCGCCCTGGCCAAGCTTGGCGATATTTACGTCAATGACGCGTTTTCCGCAGCACACCGCGCCCATGCCAGCACCGAAGGTGTCGCCCGGCATCTGCCTTCTTTCGCCGGACGGTTGATGCAAGCCGAGCTGCACGCGCTGGAACAGGCGCTGGGCAACCCGGTGCGCCCGGTTTGCGCCATTGTCGCGGGCTCCAAGGTCTCCACCAAGCTCGACCTACTCAATAACCTGGTCACCAAGGTGGATATATTGGTCATTGGCGGCGCCATGGCCAATACCTTCCTCGCGGCGCAGGGCTATGATGTCGGCATTTCGCTGCAGGAGCCCAATCTGCACGAGACCGCGCGCACCATTCTGAAGGCGGCGGCGGCGAAGGGCTGCGAGATCTTGCTGCCGCTGGATGTGGTGGTGGCGGAGACATTCGCGCCCGACACGCCGAGCAAGGTGGTGAAAATCACCGAGATTCCGCATAACGCCATGGCGCTCGATGTGGGGCCGGAAACGGTGGCTGCCTTTATTCGCCGCCTGCCGGAAATCCGCACGATCATCTGGAACGGCCCGCTGGGCGCGTTTGAGACCAAGCCGTTCGACACCGCGACCAATATGCTGGCAGAGGCGATCGCGCAGGCGACCAAGGAGGGCAAGATCATCTCCGTCGGCGGTGGGGGCGATACGGTTTCCGCCCTCAAATTGTCTGGCGCGCATGATCATCTAACCTATTTGTCTTCGGCCGGCGGGGCCTTCCTGGAATGGATGGAGGGCAAGATCCTCCCCGGCGTGGAAGCTTTGAGCAAGGGCTTCTCCAATATGGGCTGACCGCCCCGTACCCGAAAAAGGCCGGAAGCAACCGCTTCCGGTCTTTTTTTATATATTCTTAAGGGTTGGGGCCTAAGCCAGAACAGCTTAACCACCTTTAAGGATACGCCGCCCATGCATGAGGATCTCTGGTCCGCCTGGCTGAACCGGGGCCGCCATGCCGGGGATGCCGCCGCCATGGCCCGGGTAGCGGCCGAGACCGCGCGCTATGCCGGCAAGATCCTGGATGCGGTGAGTTTGCGGCCGGGCATGGCCATGCTCGATCTGGGCAGTGGTGCCGGGCTAATGGGCTGGGCCGCGCTGGAACGCTGCCCCAACCTTACCGTCACGCTCTCCGATATTTCCGCCCCCTTGCTGGACGAGGCCGAGCGGACCGCGCACACGCTGGGCTTTGCGGCGTCCTGCCGGTTTATCGTGGCCGATGCCGCGAATCTGGGCTGCATGGCCGATGCCAGCCAGGATCTCGTCACCGCCCGCTCCTGTCTGGCTTATGTGGCCGACAAACCCGCCGCTTTTGCCGAGATTTTCCGTGTGCTGCGGCCGGGAGGCTGGCTGTCCGTGGCCGAACCCTTGTTTCGCGATGAGGCGCTGGGCGCGCTGGCCATGCGCACCGCCTTGGCACGCGCGCCGGATGCGCATCTGGCGGTGCTGCATAAATGGAAGGCGGCGCAATTTCCCGATGATGAGACCGCGATCGCGGCCAGCCCGATCACCAATTATACCGAGCGCGAATTACTGGGCTTTGCCCAGCGCGCCGGGTTTACGCGCGCGCGGCTGGAGCTGGAGATTCTTGCCGCCCCATCCCCGCCCAATTCATGGTCGGTTTTCTGCGCCACGGCGCCGCACCCGTGGGCGCCGAGTCTGGATGAGATCATGGTCACATCCTTCACGCCGGATGAACGCGCCCGGTTGGAGGAGATGCTGCGCCCGGCGGTGGAGGCGGGCACGCTCAATACCGCGCGGCGCATGGTCTATTTGGCCGCGCAAAAGCCAAATTAACCATAAATGGGTTAATTTTGTTCGTCTTCCGCTTCGTCCTCGGGCGTGGTGTCGGGCAGTGTGTAGCTGTTGGTCATCCAGCGGCCAAGATCGACCTCCGCACAGCGGCGCGAGCAAAAGGGCTTATGCTCAGGCGTGGCGGGCTTGTTACAAATCGGGCAGGTCATGAGGCAAGCAGCTCGTGCAAGGGCGGGCGGATGCGCCGGCGGTTGATTTCGGCGAATCCCAGATGCGAGATGCCAAGCAGGGTGGGGCGCAGCGGGTCCTGTTTCAAGGCGGCGCGCAAGGGCTCGGCCAATTTTTGCCGTTGCGCGGCCTTTAAGCCCGCGAAATCGACCAGAATGCCGCCTGAGAGGTTGCGCAAGGCGATCTGCCGGCACAGTTCGGGGATCAATGCCAGATTCAGCGCCAAAGGCGGCATGGCGCTTGCCGGTCCGGCATCAATATCGAGCAAGGTCGCCGCCGGGGCGGGGGTGATATGCAGGCTGGCCCCATGCGGCAGGGCGGCAAACGGCATTGCCAGGGCGGCCAGCTCATCTTCCAGCACCGCGTCAAATGCCGGGGTGGTAAAGCGGGCCCGCATCCCCAGAACAGGGCGCAGCTGAGCCAGGAGCTCGTAATCGTCCAGCACAATTTCCTCGTCCGGATGGCGGGTGGCCAGCTCCACCAGCGGGCCAGGCCCACGCCGCAGCAGGCCGGGCTTGGGGGCGGGCTGCTCATCGGCCACCAGTTCCAGGCGCGGGCCCTTGCCGCCCAGGGCCGCACGGGTCACGCGCAGGGCGGCATATTGGCCTTCGGTGAGATGTTTGCCCCCCGCACTAT
>JAKBBM010000110.1 GCA_021808545.1 Pseudomonadota bacterium
CCTGGCGCCGTTTCTGGGGGCGGCTGGGGAGCCAGCCAAGGCACCGTTGTGCCTGCGCCTGTTTGCCTGGCGCGATGGCGCCGAGTGGCAAGTACTGCCGGGCGGGCTTGGCCTGCCGCTGGCCACCGCAGACGCGCCAGCGCACCTCGGGATCAAGGATCTCTGGGTGCTGGATAGCGAAGAACCGCACACGATTGCCGGCGCCGCCCCGGCGGAACCGCCTGAGCATGTAAAGTTTCTGGCCGCCGCGCACTTGCCTTCACGCCTGGCGGATAATCTGTTCTGGCTGGGCCGCTCCGTGGAACGGCTGGAGGCCGCGGCCCGGCTGCTGATGCTGGCCCTGCCACGGCTCGAATCCGGCACCTCCCTGCCACGGGACATGGCCGAGCGCACCCTCCTTTCCCGCTGCCTTGGCCAGGCCGGATTGCTGCCGCCAGATGTGGCGGGCTTTGCCATCTCCGGGCGGCTGCTGCGGCAAACGCTGGCGCAGCGCCGACCCATCGACCGGCTGCTGCAAGAGGTGGCGCGCCTTGTGGATGCCTCGTCCGAACGGCTTTCCCCCTCCATGCTCGCTACCGTGCGCTTTGCCCTGCAGCAAGCCCGCGAGGCACTGCCCAACGAGGAAGCCGCACTACCCACCATGCTCAGCTTTGCCGCCACCTTCGCGGGCATCGCGGCGGAAAATATGTTCCGCGATGGCGGCTGGCTGTTCCTGGAAATGGGGCGGCGGCTGGAACGTGGCGAAACCCTGGCGGAAACCCTGGCCATTTTGCTAGGCGGCCCGGTGAGACGGCTGGAGCCAGGCATGGCGCTGGGAATCGAAATGGCTGATTCGGTGTTGAGCTACGAACTGCGCCATGCAGGTATTCTTGCCCCCGGCCCGGTGCTGGCCATGCTGCTGACAGAACTTTCCAACCCGCGCGCGCTTGCGTTTCAGTGCCATGCGCTGCGCGCCTGCCTGGAGCGGCTGGGCGCTGACGACGATGCCGAAATCGCAAAACAATTGCTGCAAGACGTGACCAATCTTGCCGCGGGCGCCATCCCCCTTAACACGGCGCTGGGCGGCATCGCGGCAAAGCTGCGTCAACTTTCAGACCGCGTGCACCGCCGTTTCTTCACCCTGTTGCCGGCAGCCCATGCGCTGGAAGAAGAAGAGATTTTGGAAGCAGCGCAATAATCTGCCAAGCTGCACCGCGACATGACGCTCTACCGCCTGCACCATAGCACAACCTACGATTATGCCGAGCCGGTGGTGATCGGCACGCATTTCATGCATCTGCTCCCGCGTGACCGGCCAGGGCAGTCGGTGCGCGAGGCGCAGCTCGACATTTTGCCCGCACCGGATTGCCGGCGTGATGAGGTAGACCATTTCGGCAACCCCACCACCATGGTCTCCCTGGCAGGCGCGCATAAGCAGTTCAGCGTCAGCCTGAGCGCCACGGCTGAGGTGAACCTGCCCGCCCCGCCCCCGCCGCCAGAGACCCCGCGGTGGGAGGCCGTTGCCACCTGGGGGCAGCAGGATTTGGAGGTGGCGGAATTCTGCCTGCCAAGCCGGCTGGCCATGCCTGCCAATGAAATAGCCGATTATGCGGCGGTGAGCTTCCTGCCCGGCCGCACCATACTGGAGGCCCTGCTGGAACTGAACCAGCGCATCTTCATGGAAATGACCTACCGGCCTGGCGTTACCAACAACTTCACGACCGCCTTGCAAATTTTGTACACGCGTACCGGGGTCTGCCAAGACTATGCGCATTTCATGCTCGCCTGCCTGCGGGCCCTTGGCCTGCCGGGGCGGTATGTGTCGGGCTACCTTTGTACGCTGCCGCCGCCAGGGCAGGAGAAACGGCGCGGCGCGGACCAAAGCCATGCCTGGATAGGCGCCTGGGCAGGGCCGGAGATCGGCTGGGTGGATTTCGACCCAACCAACAACCTGCTGGTCAGCAACGAACATGTTACCCTTGCCTGGGGCCGGGATTTTTCAGACGTGTCGCCTCTGCGTGGCATTATTCTGGGTGGCGGCCGCCACATGCTGCATGTGGCGGTGGATTTGGAGCCGGTGCTGACCTGACCGGAACCAAAGCGTATTCAAAGTCAGAATCGCATGCTATTTTATTAAAGATTCAAAATGCCGAAAGTCCGGTTTGCGCCCGGCCAAGAATAAGCGCGTGCACGTCGTGTGCGCCTTCATAGGTATTCACGGATTCCAGATTCACCATGTGGCGGATGACGTGGTATTCGTCCGCGATGCCGTTGCCGCCCAGCATATCCCGCGCCTGACGGGCGATATCCAGCGACTTGCCACAATTGTTGCGCTTCAGCAGTGAGATCATTTCCGGTGCAGCCTCGCCTGCATCCATCAGCCGGCCGAGCGCCAAAACGCTGTGCAGGCCAAGTGTGATCTCGGTCTGCATGTCCACCAGTTTTTTCTGGATCAGCTGTGTGGCGGCCAAGGGTTTTCCGAACATCTTGCGGCCGAGCGTGTACTCCCGCACCGTATGCCAGCAGAATTCAGCCGCACCCATCGCACCCCAGGCGATGCCGTAACGGGCATTGTTGAGGCAGGAGAACGGACCGCGCAGGCCTTTCACATCCAGCATCGCGTCCTCGGGCACGAACACCTCATCCATCATGATCATGCCGGTGATGGAGGCGCGCAGCGAGACCTTGCCTTCGATCTTCGGCGTGGTGAGGCCCTTGGCCCCGCGCTCGATGAGAAAGCCGCGAATATCGCCCGCCTCGTCCTTCGCCCAGACCAGGCAGAGATCCGCGATGGGGGAATTGCTGATCCAGGTTTTGGAACCGGAGATGAGGTAGCCGCCATCGACCTTCCTGGCGATGGTGCGCATGGAGGCAGGGTCGGACCCGGCATCGGGCTCAGTGAGGCCAAAGCAGCCCACCCATTCGCCGGTGCGCAGCTTCGGCAGATATTTGTCCTTCAGCGCGGCCGAGCCGAAAGCGGAAATCGGGTACATCACCAGTGAGGATTGCACCGAATAGGCGGAACGGTAGCCGCTATCCACACGCTCGATCTCGCGGGCGATGAGGCCGTAGGCGACATAAGAGACATCCGCGCAATCATGTGTGGAGAGTGTGGCGCCGAGCAGGCCGAGCTCACCCAACTCGTTCATGATCTCGCGGTCGAACCGCTCCTCCCGGAAGGCCATCAGCACGCGCGGTTGCAGCTTCTCCTGCGCGTAGGCATGGGTCATGTCGCGGATGGCGCGCTCCTCCTCGGTGAGGGCGGCCTCCAGCCGCAGGGGATCGGCCCAGTCGAAGGATGACATCTTGCCCTTGGCCATGGTTTCTCTCCGTTTGTTATTGGCTTCATCCTGGCGCGGGGCGCGGCAAAAGGCTAGAGAGCCGCCATGCGCGACATTTACGACGCGGTGGTGATTGGCGCAGGTGCCGCCGGACTGTTTTGCGCGGGCAGCCTGGCGCACGCGGGAATGCGCGTGGCGGTGCTGGAACATGGGCCAGAGCCGGGCCGGAAGATTTTGATTTCCGGCGGTGGGCGCTGCAACTTCACGAATCTTGAGGTGA
>JAKBBM010000111.1 GCA_021808545.1 Pseudomonadota bacterium
AGTCTCCCTTCTTTTGTAGCTTTGCGGCCTGACTGTAACCGGTGATAAAAGCTTCCGGGAAGAATTTCCGAGATGCTGCGGTTAAATGCCCGTGCCAATCGCGTAAAAGCCCTTGTTTGTGCGCCGGCCCCCCCTCAGGGGATGGGTTGCCCTAGGTTTCCTTCGGTTTCTCAATGGTAACAGAAGAGAAGGTATATTGACGCAGGAGGATATCTACGTTCTAACGTAGTAAGGTTATGAAACTCCTGGTCGTTGTTTACCTGAGGTCGCATTATGTCCACCCGTCGTATTCTGCTTAAGCGTGGGGCTCTTGCCGCTTTTTCGGCCACGGTGTTCAATTTCGTGGTTCTGCGCCCGGCTGCGGCGATGGCCATGATGTCCAAGAAACAGGCCGCTTACCAGGACACCCCACACAGTGGGGAGCAATGTGCCGCTTGTTGTATGTTCATCCCCGGCGATCCTGGGCATTGTACCATGATCGGGGGTGCCATCAGCCCGCATGGATGGTGCAAGTTCTGGCAGGCTGGCCCTAACGACACGTGCAGTTAATCGCGGACTTCACCCGTTCCGCCGGTTTTTCAGTGCAACCAGGCGTGGCCGTGCGAAAGCAGGCACGGCCACCTGGCAGTTTCCGTCGGTATTTGTAAATCGAATCAGTGGGCTGTGCTGCCAATGCCTAAGCGCGGCAGCTCTATCGCCGGGCAGCGGTCCATCACCACCGCCAAACCGGCATCCCGCGCCAGCTGGGCGGCCTCTTCATTTACCACGCCAAGCTGCATCCATATGGTTTTAGCACCCAGCTTGATCGCCTCTTGCACGGGCTCCAGCACCTCGGTGGGGCGGCGGAACAGCTCCAGCATGTCGAACGGGCCTGCCTGCGCCAATGTTGCCACCACCGTTTGGCCGTGAATCTCCTGCCCCGCCAGGGCCGGATTTACCGGCACAACCTCGTAGCCATGCCGGAGCAGATACTGCATCACCCCGTAAGAGGGCCGGTCCGGCTTGTTGGAGGCGCCAACCAGCGCGATGCGCCTGGTGCCGGTGAGAATGGAAATCAGGTCCTTATCGCTCGTCTGGTCTGTCATCTCTCTTTTCCAATTCGGGCCCGTTGGCTAAGCCAGTGGGCATGATCAAAGGTCTTTTCGCCTGCGTGCTGCTCAGCCTGCTCACCTTATTTTTGTGGCGGGGGCCGAATCAACCCCAGGCGGGTGATGTGACCATGCCCGCGGGCAAGTTCAACTCCCTGTCTTATGCGCCCTATCAGGCTTGGCAAACGCCGATGGAGAAAACTTTTCCCACCCCGGCGCAGATTTCCAAGGATCTGGAACTCATCAAGGGGCAGGCGAACGGCATTCGCACCTATGCCGCCATCGAGGGAACGCTGCCCGAAACCATGGCGCGCATCAAGGCGGGTACAGACATTGCGGGCCTGGCCAAAAAAGCCGGGCTGAAGCTGTGGCTCGGCATCTGGCTGGGCTCAGATACAGCGCATAATGCCGAGGAGATGCAGGCTGGCATCGCCGAGGCCAATGCCTACCCGCACACCGTCACGCGTGTGGTGGTGGGCAACGAGGTGCTGTTGCGGCGGGATCTTTCGGTGAATGACCTGATCAAGGACATCGACTACGTCCGCGCCCGGGTGAAGCAGCCGGTGGCCTATGCGGACGTGACCGATTTCTGGGCGCAGTTTCCACAGGTGGCGCCGCATGTGGATATCGTGATGATCCATTTCCTCCCCTATTGGGAGAACACGCCGCTTTCCGTTGATGGCGCGCTGGCCGAAATCGGCGCCACCACGGAAAAATTCAAAAAGATGTTCCCGGGCAAGCAGATCTCCATCGGCGAGACGGGCTGGCCCTCGCGCGGGCGCTGGCGTGGCCCGGCAGCCCCCTCCCGCGTGAACGAGGCGGTGTTCCTGCGGCGCTTCGTCACCCTCGCGGATAAGGAAGGGGTGGATTACAACCTCATCGAAGCCTTCGACCAGAATTGGAAATATGAGGACGAAGGCGTGGCCGGTGCCAATTGGGGCATCTGGAACGCCAATAGGGTGCAGAAATTCCCGCTGAACGGCCCGGTGGTGGAGCATCCCTCCTGGCCCTGGTATGCGGGGCTGGGGGCGCTGGCCGGGTGCCTGCTTTTCGCATCCACCGGCTTTCGCAACCTGCGCCTGGCGGTGCCGGCCTTCGCGCTGGGCAATGGCTTCGCGCTGGCCTGCATGGGCACGCTGCCCATGTTGTACGACAACTGGCTGCGGCTGGATGCGCTGGTGAACCTGCCTTTGCAGGCGCTGCTGGCCTTTGCCGCCATCAGGCGCGCGGCGGCGTTTCTGGCCGCCCGCCCGCCCGCCTTCACCCGCACCGGGGCAGAGGTTCTGGCCCGGCTGCGGCGCGGGCGTTTCTGGTTTGATTACGGCTCACTCTGGTTCCTGTTCCTGGCCTCGGCTTGTGTGTTCGAGGCTCTGCTGGTGTTCGATGGCCGCTACCGCGACGCGCCGATGGCGGTGTTCATCGTCCCGGTGATGGCCTCCGTGCTGCGGCTCTGGACCCATGACCACCCGAGCCTGGGGTGGGAGGAAGCCTTGTCCGCCACCGGTCTGGCGGCGCTGGCGCTAGTGGATTTTGTCATTGAAGGCCCGCAGAACCTGGATTTCATCACCTGGAACGTTGCCGCCCTGGCGCTGGCGGCGCCGGTGCTGCTGGGGCTTTGGCAGCTCTACAAAGCCAAACGCTATAAATCGTAAGGCGGGGCTTTCTCGTAGGCGGGCAGGGTTTCGTCCAGCGCCTGCCAGGAAACCCGCTCGCACACCCAGCCCTGGGTGGTCGGGCGGATGGCCTCTGGATTATCCAAAGACCCCAGCGTCACCCCCACAGATCGCCCTTGCGCGTCGGTCATGTAAAGCGGCGTGCCGCAATCGCCGCAGAACCAGCGCCTGGCGCCGGGGGAGGAAGCATAGCCCTTGGCCGCGCCCCTGGTAACGGCAAAGCGGGCCGGCGGCACCTGCACCCAGGGCAGGGCGGCGGCACCGCTCGCCTTGCGGCATTCCCGGCAGAAGCACACATCCGCCACGTCGCCGGGTTCATAATCCAGCCGGTAGGCAACGGCGCCACACAGGCATCCGCCGGTGAGGTTCATCAGAACGTCGGCGGAGAGTTGGCGCTGATCAGCACGCAAGGCTCTGCCCCCTGGTTGCGGAAGCGGTGCGGAATGTCCGAGCGGAAATAATAGGCATCGCCGGGGTTCAGAACCCGCTCCTGCACGCCCACCGTAACCGTGAGGCTGCCCGAGACGACGATGCCGCATTCCTCGCCCTCATGGCGCAGCATGGTGTCGCCGGTATCGGCGCCGGGCTGGTAAACCTCCCGCAGCATACCCAGCGCCCGGCCTTTCGCGCGGCGGCCAACCAGCCGCATCGAGATTTCCGGTAGATGCGCGATCTCGGTCAGTTCCTCGGCGGTGAAAAACACCTCGTCCGAGGGGGAGAAGTTCAAGGTAAAAAAATCGGCGAGCGAGAGCGGGATGCCG
>JAKBBM010000112.1 GCA_021808545.1 Pseudomonadota bacterium
GCCTCGCGCATGAGACGCCGCTGCTCCCCCGGCAACTGTTAACCGCCGCCTGCGTCTGCCTTGGCAACGCCCTCTCGGTCCGGATGCTGACCATGCTGGACGGCCAGAGCTTGCAAACCAATGCCGCCGCGGCGCAGGCGCTGCGCGCGGTTCTGGAATCGCCTGGGAGCTAGGACTCTGCCTCATTCATCACGCAGCGTCCGGCGCGCGGGGTGGCAGGTGGCGCGCTAGAATGCGAACATAGTCGCTTTTGCCGGAAAATCCGCCTTGGGGGCCTTGAGCCAACTCAGGCGATGATAGACAACGGGCGCACACCCGCCCGGGTACCCAAACCCTGGCCGAAGCCTTGGAGATAAGACCGGACGATGGCAATTCGCGGACATGTGGACGGCATGGAGGGCAGTTATGTCAACGGCTGGGCCGCCGCACAGCCTGATACCGGGCCTTGCGCGATTACCATCACCGATACGCTGGGCAATGTCATCGCCAAGGGGCACGCCGCGAATCACCGCACCGACTTGGCGGGGCTCGGGTTTGGCCGCGCCACCCTGGCCTTCCGCATCCCCATCGCGCTGACAGCTGAAAACCGCCTGCTGCGCATCTGGGCAGACGGGGTGGAGCTGCCCGGTTCCCCGCTCATGGCCGGCGCAGGCCAGTTCGACGCCCATTTCACCTTTGAGCACGCAACCGTCACCGGCTGGGTCACCGAGCGCGCCCCGGTTTTCTCCGCGCCTCTCGTCACCATTACCAGCCATCACGGCGTAGAGGCCGGGCGCGGCCACCCCCTGCCCGGCGCCACCCCGCAAGACCCGCTGTTCAACCCGGCCCAGCTGAGCATCGCGCTTGACGACAGATGCTTCGGCGCCGGTGAAATGGCCATGACCATTGCCATCAACGGCACCAGCATCGGCATGTTCACCTGTAATCTGCGGCTGGACGGCAATCTGGAAACCGTCTCGGCGGAACATTGCGCCGGCTGGCTGGCCTCGCCGGACGCCCCCTCCCGCGCCTTTACCATAGAGGTATTGCGCGACGGTAAACCGGCCGGCACGGCGGTGTGCGAAAACATCCGCGAGGATGTCCGCGCGATCTACCCGGACTACGCAACACCCGGCTTTGGCGTCACGCTGCGGCCGCCAGAGCACGCCGTCACCGAAGCCACCACGATCTCCCTGCGGTTTGCCAACTCACAGACCGAGCTGTTCGAGGGCCCCTATCTGGTGGGCAGCCGCACCGCCGCCATCAGCGCCGCCTATCGCGCCGCCCGCCTGGCCAATATGAACCTGCCTGGAATCGGCCCCGGCGAACGCGCCGCCATGCAGCTGGCTCTTAGCGATTTCATCGCCAGATCCCGCAAGGAAAACGGTTTCACCGCCCGGCGCCAGGCCAGCGCCAGCCCGCCCGCCCCGCCGGGGCCGCGGCTTGTCATCATCATCCCCATATACCGCGGCGTGCAGGTCACGGGCGCCTGCATCGAGTCGGTGCTGGCGCACCGCAACCCGGTATCGGACCAGCTGGTTCTCATCAACGATGCCTCGCCCGAGCCCGAAATGGCCAGCCTGCTCGCGGCTTGCGCCAGCGCTCCCAACACCTTCGTGCTCACCAACCCCAGCAACCTTGGCTTCGTGCAGAGCGTCAACCGCGGGCTCCGCTTCGCCAACGGGGCCGATGTTCTGCTGCTCAACGCCGACACGGTGGTCTTCCCCGGCGCCTTCGACGAGTTGCTGCGCACCGCCTATTCGCACCACGAAATCGGCACGGTCACGGCAATGTCGAGCAACGCCACGATCTTCTCCTACCCGCACGCCACCCTGCGTGAGGCGGCGCTGGCGGATATCACCTGGCCGGAGCTGGCCGCCCTCGCCCTGGCTGAAAACGCTGGGCTGATCGTGGATGTGCCCACCGGCCACGGTTTTTGCATGCTCATCAAGGGCGAGGTCACCCGCCGGATCGGCCTGCTTGATGAAACCTTCGGGCGCGGCTACGGCGAGGAGAATGATTTCTGCGCCCGCGCCGCCGGTTTGGGCTACCGTAACGCCGCCGCCGCGGGCGTGCTGGTCGAGCATAAGGAGAGCATCTCCTTCACCAGCGAAAAGGAGAGCCTGCTGGCACAAAACATGCCGCGGCTGAACGAGCTCTACCCGGAATACACCTCTGTCATCATGCAATTCGAGCGGCAGGACGGCATGCGCCGCGCCCGCTGGGCGCTTGACCGCGTCCGCCTGGAGCGCGCCGCCGCCGCCGGGCAAACCTTCGTCCTGGTGATCAGCAACATGCTGGAAGGCGGCACCCCCAAGGCCATCGCCAATATTGAGGAGAACATCGGCTACGGCGCCGCCCGCAAACTCAGCCTGCGCGCCAATGCCGAGGGGCTGCTGGAGCTTAGCTGCGACGCGCCGCTGCTGCTGGCGAACTTCGCCCCGCAGGAGAGCGCGGATCTCTTCAAGCTGCTCTGCGCCGCCGACCCCTCGCGTATCCTGTTGCATCAGCTGCTCGGCTTCCCGGCCGCCTTCCTCTCCCAGCTGCACGCCTGGGCCGCCGGGCGCCACAGCGTATTCTACGCGCATGATTTCTATGCGCTGTGCCCCCGCGTCACCATGATCGACGCAATCGGCCGCTTCTGCGATGTCGCCGATACGGATACCTGCACCCGCTGCATTGCCATGGAGGGCGCACATGAGGCCTCGCGCCTCGACGGCCTCGCGCCCGCCGCGCACCGCGCCTTGTTCGCGGAGCTGCTGGGCGGCATGCGCCATGTCATCACGCCGTCAGCCAACGCCGCCGCCTATCTGGGCCGCGCTTTCCCTGGCGTGACATTCGAGATACTTCCCCACCCCGAGAGCGCCGAGGGCGTGGCCGCGCAGCCGCGCGCGGGCAGCGATGACGAGATCATTCTGCTCGGCGCCATCGGGCCGCACAAAGGCTCCGGCAAACTCCTGGAAATCGTCCAGCGCGCACGGCTGACGGCTTCGCATCTGCATTTCCGCGTCATCGGCTACACCGATATCGACAAACAGCTCAAAGCCATCGGCAACGTCACCATCACCGGCAAATATACCCCAGCTGAGCTGCCCATCCTGCTTGCCGAAGCACGCGGCCGCCTGGCGCTGTTCCTCTCCTCCTGGCCCGAGACCTACTCCTACACATTGTCCGAGACCGTTAAACACGGCTTCATCCCGCTGCTGCCCAACATCGGCGCCCCGGCCGAGCGCGTGCGCGAGGCCAAATTCGGCGTGGTCTTTCCCTTCCCCGCCAGCGCGCAGGAAGTGCTGGACCTTATCGAGGGCATCGCCACCGGCCGCATCGCCCCCTTCGCCCCCGGCGCCACGCCCAGCCAGTTTTTCCCAACAGAGAAAGCCCTGCAACGCGCTGCCTCCATTCTGGCCCGCCCCGCCAAGGCGGCGGCGGCCAGGGGCGCCAAACAATCCGCCCGGCGCGGCGCCTGACACCAACCAAGGAGTAGCACGTGGATTTTGACCTATTCGTGATC
>JAKBBM010000056.1 GCA_021808545.1 Pseudomonadota bacterium
TGGCACGCTGGCCAGCGCCAATGCGGGTCTGGAGAGTGTTGCGGCGCACATCACACTGGCCAATGGCAGCAACGGTCTGGCGAGCAACTACACGCTGGCGGCACAGCCTGATCTGGGCGCGGTAACGGTATCGCCTGTTGTAACGATAACCAGCCCGGGCACGGTTGGGGCTGGTTTATCAACTGGTTACGTAACGCAGATTGAGCCGATTAACGCGGAGTTTACGTCACCAGTATTCATGGTGCCGCTGGCCACAGGGCCGTGCGCAACGGGCGCTTCAGGTTGCGTGAACCTCAGGGTGCAGGATGGCGGCGTAAATATTAGGGGCACCACACCAGATATTGCCGCATCGCTATCCTGGCCAGATTCATCCGTGCCAGAGGCGTTCTTTGGTCCACAACAAGCCGACATCACACCGAAGCAGATCCTGGACTGAGGAGAAAAGAGTCATGACCTCCGCCCGTACCACGCCTTACCTGAAGGCGGCTCTTGCACTCGCCTCGTTTCTGGCGCCGGCATCTGCTTTGGCATCTCCGCCGCCTAGCCAGGGCGCGATCTTGCAACAGAAAGCAGCGCCGCCGCGTTTGCCAAATGTTCCCGGCCATGCAATCACCATTGCCCCGCAGCCGCAACAGCATTTGCCGGCCAATGTTTCGCTACATGTTGTAAAGATAACGATTACCGGCAATCGCCTGATCGCGACGGAGAAACTTGAGGCGCTGTTACGGCCTGTAATCGGCCGTACCGTACCGCTCTCCACGCTCGATGCCGCGGTGGCGCAGATTGCCTCGGTTTACCAGAAGGCGGGTTATCCGCTGGCTTATGCGTATTTGCCCCCGCAGCGAATCACCGATGGCGTGGTTCATGTGGTTGTGGTCGAGCCGCGCTATGACCAGATTATCATTGCCGGGCATTCACGTCTTAACCCGGCGATGGTCCGCCATACCGTTGGCATTACCCAAGGCGCGCCAGTGGCCGCAGCCCAGCTTGATCGGGGCATGCTGCTGCTCAACCAGACCCCCGGCGTGCGTGTCGCCGGTGTGCTGGTTCCTGGTGCCGCGCCCGGTACGAGCTCTCTGCGCCTTATGTCCACCGACGAGCCGCTGCTCTCGGGCAGCATCACGCAGAGCGATTATGGCAGTCACGACACGGGCAGTTACCTTACAAGCGCGGTGCTGAGCGCGAATAACCCGTTTGGATATGGCAGCGCGCTGTCGATCAACGGGCTGCTCTCTGATACGGGCGTTTTCAGGGCCGGGGGCTTTACAGCGACCTCGCCCAATATCTGGAATGGTGTTCGGCTTGGCCTCTATGGTGCCGCGACAAATTATAAATTGGGTGGTGATTTTGAGGCGCTGGACCAATTTGGCCGCGCCAGCCAATTAGGCGCTGATCTAACCGCGCCCTTGCTGCTTGCCCCGGGCCACGTGCTGACTTTGCGGTTTGATGTGCTGAATAATTGGCTGGCAACCTCCACCCGTAGCCTGCAAATCTCGTCGCAGACGGACATACCCATGGAAAGGCTTGGCCTCTCGGGCGCCTATGCCGATCATTTTGGGGGCATTACCTCGGCCGCGCTCTCTGTGGCCTATGGCCGGCTGGAGCTTTCCCCGGGCGCGGCCAAGGCGGTGGATGCCGCCGGGCCGAAAGCCGCGGGCGGTTTCTGGATTTCACAGCTCCAGCTCCAGCGCCAGCAGGCGCTGCCCATGGGCTTCTCCCTGCTGGCCAGCTTCAGCGGGCAGCTCTCCTCGAAAAACCTCGATAGCTCACAAAAATTCTATATTGGCGGCCCTTATGGGGTGATGAGCTATCCTGTGGGAACTGGCGGGGGGGATGAAGGTTATCTGCTTACCGCCAAGCTGGCACACCCAATTTTCGTGCCGTATCTTCCCGGGCAGTTAAGCGCTGCCCTGCTCGCGCAATCAGGAACGGTATGGATCGACCATTCACCCTATACCGGGGCAGGGGATAAGAATATCCTGAATGAGAACGGCGCCGGGGTGGAACTGGATTATAACGTGGCGAACTGGACGCTGACAGCTGCTTTTGCGACTCAAATTGGGGCAAACGCGTCCCGGCTCACCTCCACGCGCCGCAATCAGGGCTGGTTCAACCTATCCTACGCCTTCTGAGGGGGGTAGAATTACCCGATGGATTTTTCGATCAATCTCAAGCTGCAGCCATCGCCCTGGTTCATCGGCGTGCTGGCGGAGTTGAATGAGCTGTATTCCGATTGGACCGACGGATCTTATGACTGGGCGGCGCAAACCACCGATTTTCTGCATACCCCTTCCCCGTTGCCTGCGTTTGATGACAGTATTTTTGAAACACCGCTGAGCCGCCGGGCGGTGAATGATCTGCTGCATTTGGCCATTGCCATGATCGGCGGGGATTACGAATTGGTCCGCCGCTATACCGAGGTGCTGCGCTTTGCTTTTGTCATTGGCTACCCAAGGAGCGGCGGCAGTTATCTTACCAAGGAATTGCTGCGCGTGGCGGGACTTGACCATACCCGCGTCTCCGAGGCGTTGGCACATGATGGTTTTCCTGAATTGCATGAGTGCTGGTACGGCCCAGGCAATAACGGGCAACCGCTTTTCTATTTGCAGGAGTCATTGTTCCAGGCGGCGGAGTTCCTGGTCATCGCCAATCTCTATTACCAGAAAAAGACCATCCGCCATCCGCATGGCTATTGGCTGGCGCCCAAGAAATTTCATAAAATTGTTAATTGGGGTGGAAGCTTTAAAATGCTGCTGGGGCCGGGCCAGGCCGATTATATCGTGACGGTCCGTAATCCGCTGCCCACCGCCATCTCCATTTATGAGAAGAGCGGCGGCTTACCCGCGGACGGGCTGTTCCCGGTGCAGGCCGCGCGCAGCGCCATAGAACGGTGGATCATCGCCGATCTGGTGCGGCTGGGGCACAGCCTGGAGGAGGTCGCGGCGATGGATTATTTCGAGGCGGTGCAAAAAAGCTGGAGCGCCTTCTATGCCCGGATGGCCGTTTCTGGTTTGTTTTTGGGTTTGCGTGACGAGGTGCGGTTGCTCCCCTATGGGGCCGAGGCTCTTGAAGGGGTTATTCGTGAATATAACGCCCTGCATCTGAGGCGCGATACGCCCGAACCGGTATTGATCCATGAGAAAGCCAATGCGCATCCGCATTGGGTGGCGCGCGCCGAGGAGACTGTGGCGGCGATGGAGCGCCTATGGGCTTCGCTGGGTCTTTCCTTTCCGGCATTGAGCCTCGCATGAGCGCGGCCACGCTTGCGGGCCGTCTGGCCGAGGCCGAGGCCGCCACGCGCCGGCAACCGGGGCATCCGCTGCATTGGTTGCAATTAGGCTTGACGTTGAACGCCGCCGGGCAAGCCAACCAAGCGCTTGAAGCATTTGCCCGCGCCGCCGCGTTGGATCCGGGGTTTGCCGAAGCGCAATATAATTGCGGCGTGATTCTGTATCATCAGGGACAATTGCGCGAAGCGGTGGACCGTTACCAAGCCGCGCTTGCCAGCCAGCCCAATTTTGTGTTGGCGCGTTCCAATTTAGGCGTGGCGCTGGAAGCCATGGGGGATACAGAGGCTGCCCTTGGCGCCTATAATGAGGCGATTGCGTCTGACCCCAATAATCCTTCGCCTTATTGGAATAAGGCGCTGCTTTTGCTGCGTAATGGCGATTACGAAGAAGGCTGGCGCTTTTATGAATGGCGCTGGAGTGCCGGCAAGATTGGGCCGCGTCGAACGTTTCCCGGCAAACGTCCATGGCTGGGGGGCACGCCGCTGCATGGCAAGACCATTCTGCTGCACGCGGAACAAGGGCTGGGGGACATGATCCAGTTCGCCCGCTTCATCCCGCTCGTGAAAGCGTTGGGCGCACGCGTGGTGCTGGAAAGTTTCACGCCGCTGACAGCATTGTTCGAAAGTGTCGCGGGTGCTGATCTTGTCGTGAGTGTGGGCGATGATCTTCCAAAATTCGATCTTTATTGCCCGCTGATGAGCTTGCCGCGGGCATTGGGCATCACGCGGGAGACAATTCCCTGGCCAGGCGCCTATTTGAGTGCGCCGCCCGCGCGGGTGGCCGTATGGAAGGAGCGGCTTGGCTTGGCTCAACGCGCCCGCGTTGGCTTTGTCTGGAAGGGCAATCCGCGGCATGAGGGTGATAGCGCTCGCTCGATCCCCCTCGAACTGCTGAAGAGCCTTTTTGGTACGAATGCGGATTTCGTCAGTCTGCAAAAAAACGCCACCGATACCGAGCGCGCCCTGCTGGACGACAATGGTGTAACGCATATCGGCCATATGCTCACGGATTTTACCGATAGCGCGGCGGTATTGGAGACATGTGACCAGATTATCTCGGTTGACACGTCGCTTGCGCACCTCGCGGGGGCCATGGCCAAGCCGGTGTGGGTTCTGTTACCTGAACGCGCGGACTGGCGCTGGCTAAAAGATGATGAGGCCAGCCCTTGGTATCCCACGGCCAGGCTGTTTCGCGGCGGGCGCCAAGGGCTGTGGCAAGATGTGATGGCGCGCGCCGCGAGGGCAATGGATTCCTGTTAAGCCGATTCAGCTTACGGGGGTGGTAAATATTCAGGCGCCGCGCCGCAATAAATAACATGGCTGGCTGACCGGGGCCATGACAAGCCGCGCCATAAAGTCGAGACCATATTCGTAAGCCTCAGGGACGGGCCGTGCCTCGCCAGACGATACGACAGGCAGGCCGTAAATTTCGCCGCACCACTGGATCACGTGGCCGCGCTCGTCCGCTGGATATTGTAAGGCGGGGGCTGGTTAATTTTAAAAGCGGATCTACTTTCAGCCCTTTGAGGTTCAGCTCATCATATAGCGAATTTCTTGATAGTGGATATCAAGAAATATCGTTTTATACAATAATAGCCTTTCGGTATACCTAACCCAGAAACGCAACCATGGATAATCGTGTGGTTTTGGGGAGTGTTAAGTTTAGTTCATCGGGATTGAAAATTGAAGGTGATTGCAATGAGAAAGGACGAGTTTTCTTGCCGTTCTTTTCTCGATTGTTTTAGGCCTAAATAATATTGTTTCTAATCCGCTATTGCAACGGGTTGTTGCTCTAGTTCTCTCAAAATGGCTCAGCATATCGTGTTGCAAAAGGAATGAATATGGCGGAAATCTCAAATCTCGCCTATGTCGTCATCGAAGCCCGTGACCTGGACGGCTGGAATGTATTTGCGCGAGACATTATAGGTTTTCATGTCGATCCGCAGCTTGATGATGGCGGCTTGGCCCTGCGGATGGATGAATATGCTTACCGCATTCTGATTCAGCCTGGCGAGCGTGATGATATTCTGGTCGCCGGCTGGGAGGTTTGCACCGAGCAGGCGTTAGAGGCGTTTGTTGCCAAGGCGCGCGCCGCGGGCGGTGTGGTCGCGGAAGATCCGGAGCTTGCGCGGGCGCGCGGCGTCGAGCGGCTCTATACGTGCCCAGATCCTAACGGTTTTGTGCATGAGGTGTTTTTTGGTCCAACGCTGCGGCCAATCAGCAAGCCTTTCGTTTCAAATGTGCTCTCAGGTTCGGGCTTCATTACGGGGGCGCTTGGGCTTGGGCATATTCTGCCGGTGAGCAAGGATATCAATATATCCGTTCCTTTCTATCAAAGTGTGCTGGGTCTTCGTGTCAGTGATTATATTCGAGCCGAGCTGGCGCCTGGCATGACGGTGAATGCGACTTTTTTCCATTCGGCCACGGGGCGGCACCATTCGTTGGCCACGGGGCAATTCCCGGCGTCAAAGATCTTGAATCATATCATGGTGCAATATGCGGATATGAATGATGTGGGGCTGGCTTACGATAGGGTAAAAAACGCTAACATTCCATTGGTGCTGGAGCTAGGCCATCATCCGAATGACAAGATGTTCTCCTTCTATGTTCAAACGCCGTCCGGATTTGCGATGGAGGTTGGTAGTGGTGGAATTGTTATTGATGATGACGCTTGGAAAGTAGTGACCTACTCCCAGCTCAGTGACTGGGGGCATAAGCGCGTCATGCCAAGAAACTATTAGTTCGGAGAATAAACATGTCGATCTGGTTAGACTTTTTGGGGTCGGAAGTCCGATATGTTGATACGCCAAGTTTTGGTCGAACCCGGATTGTCGAAGCCGGGAAGCAGAATGCCGAAACCCTGTTTCTGATGCACGGTATAGGTGGGCATGTTGAGGCTTATGCCAAGAACGTGGTTCCTTTGGCGCGTTACTTTCATGTTGTTGCTTTCGATTTTGTTGGGCATGGTCTTTCCGCCAAGCCGGATAATATCGTTTATGATGCGCTCACGTATCGCGAGCAGCTGAGGGAGCTTATGGATGTAATGGGAATTAAAAAAGCCCATATCTCCGGAGAGTCTCTAGGCGGCATGGTGGCTGGACAATTCGCCATCTCCTATCCAGACCGTGTGCTGCGGTGCGTGCTCAATACCACGGGTGGTATTCCGGTGGTCAGCAAGAAAGGACAGCAAGACCTTATCGATCTTGCGACGCTGAGTGCAAAAAATTTTGGTAAGCCGCCCACTTACGAGAGCGTGCGAGGGCGGATGCAATGGCTGATTTATGAAGGGAATTGGGATAGGCTCTTGACAGAGGAGTTGGTGGAATCCCGCCTGCGTATATATGAGCAAGCTGATTTTCAAAAGACCGCGCCGCTCGTCTTCGCCCGTCTCAATAAAGCCGCGGCCGGCGATACGATTCCAGACATGATTGATCTGGAAAAAATTGAATGCGAAACATTGTTGCTATGGACGAAGCATAATCCAATCCATGACGTTGATGCGGCGCAGGCGGCATTGCCCAGGCTGAAGCACGGCAAGCTTTACGTGATGAAGACAGAAGCGGCCCACTGGCCACAATATGAAGACGATGTGGAGTTTAACGACGTAGTTGTCCGGTATCTGCGCTCGGGTGAGATTTAATCATGATGAAAGCGGGTGTTGTGTCGAATTTGGCAGCGTATGAGGCGACAACGCCGGAAGCTTTCCGCCATGGCATGCGTCGCCTGGCTGGCGCATGCACAATTATCACATCGGCGAACGGCTCTGGTGCTTCTGAAGGATGGGTTGGCTTGGCGGCTACCGCGCTAAGTTCCGTTACGGCCGATCCTCCACGCTTGCTGGTTTGCGTGAATCGTAACGTGTGGGCGCACAAGGCCATAACGGCGTCAGGCGTTTTGGCGGTAAATGTGCTTGGGAAGGCACAGGAATCTATTCTTGGCCGATTTTCCGGTGCGGGTATTTGCGCGCCAGAGGAAAAATTTCATGTCGGCAACTGGAGGACGGGTGTCACCGGTGCACCTCTTCTCGGTGAGGCGCTCGTCTCATTCGACTGCGCTGTCACAGAAACGATAGCGGCCAGCACACATGATATTTTTCTGGCCGATGTTCTTGAGGTTCATGCGCAAGATAATGTCGTAGATCCGCTCATTTACTTCAATGGTACGTTTTTGGGTTAATTTTTTACAGGCACGACGATCAAACCAGGAGACTATTGTGAACATGATCAATTCCAATGTGGGGGCCAATGTAATACCCACTGAAGCTGAGCTTTTGGCGCGTGCACGGGCGATGGTTCCGGCATTGCGCGCGCGCGCGGCGGAGGTTGAAAAAGCCCGCCGTGTGCCAGCGGATATTGTGCAGTCCTTCAAGGACGCTGGCTTTTTCCGTATTTTGCAGCCCAAGCGCTGGGGCGGATACGAGATGAAACCCATCGTCTTCATGCGTCTATTGTCCGAGCTGGGACGCGGCTGCAGTAGCAGCGCCTGGGTCATGATGATTCTTGGTGTGCATAACTGGGAATTCGGCCTGATGGACCCTCAAGCCGCGGTCGACGTCTGGGGCGAAGACGATCAGGCGGTTATTGCTTCGTCATACCCGCCCACAGGAACGCTGCAGGAAGTTGAAGGCGGTTACATCCTAAATGGCCGGTGGCCAACCTCCAGCGGTACCGATCATGGAACGTGGGCCTTCCTGGGTGCGTTGAAGAAAGACGCCAACGGCAAGCCGGTTGATCGTATCGCGCTGCTGGTGCCCAGTACTGAGTATGAGGTGATTGACGACTGGTTCGTGTTTGGTCTTGCAGGCACGGGCAGCAAGAGCCTGCAATTGAAGAAAGACGTGTTTGTACCGAAGCATCGTGCCCATAGCATGGTCGAGTATAAATTAACGGAGCGGTCAAAGCCCTATTTGTACCCGTTCAACATGGTTTTCTACACGTCGGTGTCATCGGTTATCTTGGGATTCGCGCAGGCGGGTGTCGATGTGTTCATCGAGCAAATGTCCGTCCGGCGTGACAATGGGACTGGCCAGCTGACTGCGCTGAGCCCCTATGTGAAGGATCGCCTGGGTAATGCGGTGGCGAAAGTTCGTTCAGCGCGGGCGCGGCTTGAGCAAATGATGGCTGAGGTCGAGGCAAAAATTGAGCGCGGCGAGCTGCTTACGACAGCAGAGCGTATGGCATATATGCTTGATGGCGCGCGTATCGGACGCGAATGTGAAGAGGCCATGCTTCTGTTGTTCAAGTGTACTTCCGCACGCGGTTGTTATCTTAGCAATCCAATTCAGCGTATTCTGCGAGATGTTCTGGTTGCGGCCAATCATATCACGCAGGATGCCGATAACAATGCAGGCCTTCTTGGCGGCATTCTGCTGGGTCATGAACCGCCTCCGCTTATGTACTCCCTCCCGGAGGTTGTATAGTCAATGTCAATCCGTATCTGGCATCAAAGTTTCACGGTTCTGAGTGATCTTTCGGCATATGGTGAGGCGTTGAGGGCCCATTTTTCTCGTGTCGCGCGGCCAGATACGGAAATTATCCTGCATGGCATGCGGCCTGGTACCTATCGCAGCAATTATCCCGGCGAGGATATTAAGCATGCGGGCATGCAGTATTTGCACGGATTGCAATTTATCTCGGCCGGCGTTGAGGCGGAACGGCAAGGGTTTGACGCTTATGCGATTAGTACCTTACCCGAACCCGCCTTGCGCGAGGTGCGTGCGCTCATCGATATACCGGTGGTCGGATATGGCGAATCCGTGATGCTGCAGGCCTGTACGTTCGGAGAAAAATTTGGTGTTCTTGTGTTTATTAGCGATATGAAAGATTTGATCGCTGCGAATGTAAGCCGCCATGGTCTCGAACGGCGCTTCGCGGGCGTTCATGCCCTGCCATTTGGCTTTAATGACATATTAAAGGCTTTTGATTCTCCTGACGACCTTATTGAGCGCTTTAGAAAATCTGCGCGCGCGTTAATTTCAGAAGGAGCCGACGTGATCATTCCTGGTGAAGCACCGTTGAATGTTTTGCTGGCACGGTCTGGAATTAATGAAATCGATGGTGTTCCCGTTCTCGATTCTCTTGGTTGCTGGATCAAGCAGGCAGAAACATTAGTTGATCTGCGTCGCGCGAGTGGCGTGAAGCCTTGTCGGCGCGGCTATTTCTCCGCATTGCCAGATCCAGAACGAGTGCGGGAAGTGCTGTCTTTCTACAATCTATGAAATCTATGAATTTTCAAAATATCTTGAATAAAGACAAGGATTTTTAATGCCAAATCAATCTATGCCACTTGCCCACGAAACCGCTCTGTTGCTGCTTGATCTGCAGAACGAAATGGTGGATCCTGCGGGGAAAATTGGCGCCAATGGTCTTGCGGCTGTTGTCGAGCAGCGCGGTGTTGTCGATAAGGCCGCTAAAGCTCTTGCGGCGGCGCGGGCGCGCGGTAATGCGGTTGTGCATGTTCGCCTGGGCTTCCGGGCTGATTATGCGGATGCATTGAGCGTGGCGCCACGTATCGCCAAGCTGAAGGAGCACAAGGCCGCAATTCTGGGCAGCTGGGGCACGGAGTTTCCGGCTGCGCTTACGCCCGCTGATGGCGAGCTTCTTGTTACCAAGCAATGTGTTAATCCGTTCTTCAATACCGGTTTGATGAACTGGTTGTCGCACAAAGGTGTCAAGCATCTGGTTCTGTGCGGTGTTGTTACAAACCTTGTTGTTGAAGCAACTGCGCGTGCCGCCGATGATGCTGGATTTGCCGTAACGGTGCTTGAAGATGCCTGTGCGGCGCCGAATCAGGTGTGGCACGATTTTTCGATGCAGAATATTTTACCACTTTTTGCCGAAATCTCTAAAACCGAGGCGTTCTCCGCGTAAGCGCCAGCCCGTTATGGCGTGCAGTGAAATATGATGAGGTAGGGGGGGAGATGACAAAAATGAACATCGCGGCGGCTTACGATATCATTGTCGTCGGCAGTGGTATCGCGGGGTTGTCGGCGGCGGTCAGCGCGGCAGAGTTGGGATCCAGCGTCGCCGTTATTGAGAGGGCGTCAGAAGGCGAACATGGCGGTAACACCCGTTATACGGAGGCTTATCTGCGCATGAAGAGCGTGGATATGGTTGCGGATGATTTTGAGGAGCATTTTGCCGAGAATAGCGGCGGATATATCGACCCCGCTTTTCTTACAGAATCGATCCGCCCGTATGAAGAATGGTCGCCGCTAACACGTACGCAGAGCTTTTTTGATCCGGAAATGATTGGGACTTTTGCAGAATCCGCCGGCCCGACCCTGCGTTGGCTCCAAGAGGCCGGGATCAAGTTTGATTTCCTGCCTACCGCGTTTATCACGACGACGACAACGAGGCTATTGCCCGTCGGCGGTGGCCTTGCCATGGTTGAAGCACTCACGGCCAAGGCCAAGGCACTTGGTGTTGCATTCCATTTTGAAACTGCCGCGCAATCACTGCAAACAAATGATGCCGGCTCAGTCATCGGTCTGTTCGCGCGTCGGCAAGGACAGACCGTATTGTTTAAGGGCAGTGCTGTCATTCTTGCTTGTGGTGGATTCGAGGGTAATGCGGAAATGCTGGCGCAATATATTGGCCCGCGTTCCATTAACCTGCGTCCTGTCGCCCGTGGCGGCTATTATAACAAGGGTGAAGGCATTCGTATGGCGCTGGCTATTGGCGCCGCGCCGAATGGAGAGTTTGGGAGCTATCATGCCGAACCCATCGATCCACGCGTCGATGTCGCGAAGCCGGCGGTTTTTACATTCCCGTACGGTATTTTGGTCAATAAGGAAGGCCGCCGCTTTACCGATGAGGCGCCAGGCACCGTGGATGCCCATTATGAGAATGTCACGCGCCGTATTTTTGAACAGCGTGATGGTATCGCCTATCTGATTCTTGACGCGAAGATCGACAATGTGCCGAATTGGCGCAAGAGTTTGCGCAGTACAAAACCGGCGATTACCGCGGAGACGTTGCCGGATCTGGCGGCAAAAATTGATGTGGACAAGGGTGTTTTAGCGCAGACTGTTGCGGCGTATAATACCGCATGCGTGGCCGGAAAGTTTGATCCGTTAAAAATCGATAATCTCGCGACGCAAGGTTTAGAGCCGAAGAAATCGAACTGGGCGCGTCCGATCGATGTGCCTTCGTATAGGTGTTATCCCATAATCTCGGCAAATGTGTTCACTTTTGGTGGGTTGAAGACCGATCGCGATGCCCGGGTTGTGAATAATGACGGCGAGCCGATCGCGGGCCTGTATGCGGCAGGTGAGACGGCGGGAATCTATTACCGTACTTATACCGGTGCGACTTCGGTTCTGCGTGGCGCGGTGTTTGGCCGACGCGCGGCTCAGCACGCGGCAGGGCGTTGATGAGTGTTGTCGCGGGGCAGGGGAGGGGGCGTATCGCGGTTGATTTCACCGGACGCACCGTGCTGATCAGTGGCGCTGAAGGGATGATCGGCACAGCGGCGGCGCGCCGCTTTGCCGCTGGCGGGGCCAATCTTGTGCTTGCCGGTATAGGCGATCTTGGCGCGACGCTGCAGGCGGTGGAATCGTATGGCGTCAGATCGCTGACGCAGGAAGTCGATGTTACTGTTCAGGCGCAGGTGCAAGCCGTGGTTGATAGGGCTGTCGCCGAATTTGGGGCGGTGGATGTTCTTGTCACGGTTGCCGGGATCACTTCGCTTGGTTCGTTTTCGTCGATTACGCCGCAGATGTGGGAGAAGGTACATAGCGTTAATCTTCGCGGCGTTTTCTACTGCAATCAGGCAATCATTCCCGCGATGCAGAAAAATGGCTACGGACGGATCATCAATGTTGGTTCCGTGCTGGCTAAAAATGGAGGTAACCCGCGGCCTTGGCTGGATGCATCAGAGCAGGCGGGCGCCGGTAACGCGGCATATGGCACCGCCAAGGCCGGTGTGCATGCACTGACTCTTTATCTTGCGAAAGAGCTGGCTGTGCATGGCATTACGGTAAATGCGGTGGCACCTGGGCCCATCGCGAGCCAGATGACGGCCTCCTTTCCGGAGGCGCTTGTCAAGCAACTTCCTGTCGGCAGGCTTGGTCAGGCCGATGAGGTTGCCGCGGCAATCGCATTTCTCGCCGCGGAAGAAAGCGGATTTATCACCGGAGAGATTCTCGATGTGAATGGCGGATTGTGGCCGGATTAATGAGTGTAATGAGCAAGAGCAAAGAAAAAGACACGACACAATATGATGTTGTTGTCGTGGGGGCCGGCAACGCGGCATTATGTGCCGCGGTATCCGCTGCTGAGCAGGGCGCACGCGTTCTGGTGTTGGAGCGTGCGCCGATGAGTGAGCGTGGGGGCAACAGCGCCTATTCCGGTGGTGCCATCCGTGTCGCGTATCGCGGTATTGATGATCTGCGGGCGATTATGCCCGATCTTTCCGAGGATGAGATCGCCACGACTGATTTTGGCACTTATGATGAAGATCAGTTCTTCGATGATCTGGCGACGCTCTCGCACTATCGCATGAACCAGGATCTGGTGAGCACGTTCGTTGAGCGTAGCCGGGAGACCATGCTGTGGATGCGCGAGCATGGGGTACGATTTGTGCCAATTTACGGCCGTCAAGCCTACAAGGTGGATGGCCGCTTCAAATTCTGGGGTGGTCTGACGGTGGAGGCGGTCGGTGGCGGCCAGGGGTTGGTGGACTCGCTGTTTCACGCCGCCACGAAAATGGGGGTGGAGATCATGTACGGCGCCCGCGCTGTGCGTCTGCTCCGGAAAGATCTAGAGGTCTGCGGTGTTGAAGTTATATATAATCAGCGTAGCCAGCCGATTTATGCCGCCGCGGTTATTCTGGCCAGCGGGGGGTTCCATGCCAATGCGGAATGGCGCGCCCGCTATCTCGGGCCGAATTGGGATTTAGCCAAGCCGCGTGCCTCGCGCTTCAATACCGGCGATGGCATTCGCATGGCGCTTGATATAGGCGCGATGCCTTATGGCCATTGGTCTGGTTGTCATTCGGTTGCGTATGAGCGTAACGCACCGGAATATGGCGAGCCTGGCATTTTGGGATTGCAGAAGAACAGCTTTCCCATGGGAATCATGGTCAACGCGCGCGGCGAACGCTTTTTCGACGAAGGCGCAGATTTTCGCAATTATATCTACGCCAATCTCGGCCGCGCCATCCTGGCCCAGCCCGAGGGTATTGCATGGCAAATTTTCGACCAACATACTGCGGGCCTGCTCTCGGATGAGTACCGGGTGAAGCAGATCACGAAAGTGCAGGCCGATACGTTGGAAGCCCTTGTGGAGAAGATGGGCGATGTCAACCGGCGGGGATTTCTTGAATATATCCGGCGTTATAACGAATCCGTGCGGGTAGAGATCCCCTTCAATCCGAATATCAAGGATGGACGTGGTACAATTGGCTTGCCGGTGCCCAAAACCAACTGGGCCAACCCGCTTAGCAAGCCGCCTTATCTGGCTTTTGCCGTTACCTGCGGCATTACCTTTACCTATGGCGGTCTGCGCATCAACACGGATGCGCAGGTGCTCGATGAGGAACAGGCACCGATTCCCGGGCTTTACGCCACGGGCGAGTTGGTCGGCGGGCTGTATTATGGAGGCTATGCGGGCGGCGCCGGGCTGATGTCGGGCGCGGTTTTTGGGCGCATCGCGGGCAGCAATGCCGCTCGGCGCGACAAATGAATTCAAGCAATTTTTTAGCGGAGGACAGTAATAGTATGAGTGCCATCACTGAAGCGGCAACAAGCAAATTTGCGCGGATCAAGGAAGGAGATCTTAATCTTCAGGTTCATTACAACGAGGCGGGTTCAGGAGAAGTTGTGTTCATGCTGCACGGCTCCGGTCCGGGTGCATCTGGCTGGAGCAATTTTCACCGGAATATGGAACCGTTGGTGGCCGCGGGATATCGGGTCATTCTGCTCGACAGCCCGGGCTGGAACAAAAGCGATCCGATTGTTGTTCCGTCTGGTTCACGTGCTGATATCAACGCCGAGGCGATCAAAGGACTCATGGACGCTCTGGGCATCGAGAAGGCGCACCTTATCGGCAACTCCATGGGGGGCGTTAATGCCATTGCTTTCGCGTTGAAGTATAAGGAGCGGCTCGATAAAATGGTGATCATGGGTGGCGGCGGCACCGGTGCTAGCCTGTTCGTGCCCATGCCACCAGAAGGGATCAAGGCGCTGTTTGGCGTATACCGTACGCCGACAATGGAAAACCTCAAGCGGATGCTTGATATTTTTGTCTACGATCCAAGCAGCCTGACGCCGGATCTGATCGAAGGGCGCTTCAACAACATGATGCAGTACGAGCATCATCTGAAGAATTTTGTCGAGAGCCTAGACAAAAATCCGCGTCAGTTCCCAGATCATAGCCCCCGCCTTTCGGAAATCTCGGCGCGGACGTTGATTACCTGGGGACGCGATGATCGTTTTGTGCCGCTGGATTCCGGCTTGCGCCTGCTTTGGGGGCTGCAGAATGCGGATCTGCATGTGTTCAGCAAATGCGGACATTGGGCCCAGTGGGAACATGCCGACAAGTTCAATCGGCTCGTTATCGATTTCCTGAAGAGCTAACGCCCGCACGGCACAACAAAAAAAGCCGGCTCCCGTGGGGCCGGCTTTTTTAATGGATCAGGCTGTTGCCTTTAGTCGTTCGATTAGGGCGGGCACCACCCGTTGCCATTCACCCACCACGCCAATTTCAGCGAAGTGGAAAATATCTGCCTCCTGGTCCTTGTTGATAGCAACAATACGCGTGTGCAGGCCGATCCCCGCCATATGCTGAGGCGTGCCTGATATGCCAACCGCGACATACACACGCGGCGTGACGAATTTGCCCGACTGGCCCACTTGGCGTGCAACCGGTACCCAACCGGCATCCACGCTTGGCAGGCTGCCGCCGAGCGCGCCGCCCAGCACGGTGGCCAGATCGGCCAACTGTTCAAAGCCTTCTGGCCCGCCAATGCCGCGTCCGCCGGAGACTACGATTTGCGCGCCTTCCAGGCTGGTGTTTTGCACACCGCTATCCCGGCGGGCGATGGGCAGGGCTGGCGGCAATGCCGTGTGCATGATCAGCGTGTTCACCGTACCGGACGTCCCCTCTGGCTCCCCCCCGGTTGGGCGCATGCTGGCGAGGCACGGGCCGTTCGCCGTTACCTGCACGAGTGCTCGCCCGCCATAGGCGGGGCGTTCGGCGGTTACACCAGTTTCGGTCAGGGTAACCCCGGCGCAGAACCCAAGCAGGGCGGCATTCTGCTTGGCGGCCAGCGGTGCGGCAATGGCGTCGCCAAGGCTCCCCACGGGCAGCAATGCCAGGCGGAAACCGGAGAGCTCTGGGTGGGCCAGGGCGTCGCCGAACAGGGCGGCGAGCTGCGCGGCATCGGCCTGTTCGGCGAGCGGGGCGCTGCTGAGCAGCCATACCTGGTCCGCCCCCGCGCTGAGCGCGCCTTGGGCATCCGTCGCCGAGCCGCCCGCCAGCACGGCGCCAACGCGGGCGTTATTCGTACCGGCGACCGCTCGCGCCGCGGCCACGCAAGCCCGCCAATCCGCCGCATCGCCAAAATTCACGGGTGCGAGGGCTAGAATCATCGCGCTCATGCCGGCATCCTCCAGCTTTCAAGATAAGCCGCCAATTCGTTGATCTGGTCCTCCAGCGGGCCCGAGAGCAGTTTCCCTTGTCCGGCCCGCATGGGCGGTGGGGCGGGGGTGATATCCGCCAAGCGCAGCGCGACGGGGACGGCCGGCGGTGTCACCACGTCAAATGTCAGGCGTTTGGCTTCCATCACATTCTTCATCAACGGGTGCCGTAGCCGATTGCGGCGATCATTGGTCATGCTCACCACGAGCGGTGCTGAGACTGTCAGTGTCTCCTCCAGGCTGCCCTGTTCGCGCAGCAATGTCAGCGCGGTTCCTTCGCGCTTCGCATGCTGGGCTAAGCCAAAGAACTCCCAGCCGAGCGAAGTGGCTAGACTTGGGGCTAAGGCGCCCCAATCATAATCGCCGAATTCGCGCCCGATGACGACGAGGGCCGCCGCATCGTCTAGCGCGCGCACGGTGGCGGCGAGTTGCGCTGCTTGGGTGCGTGGATCCCACGGGTGGAGTGGCGCCGCATCAATTCGTACCGCGCGCGTTGGCTTAAACGCGGCGGCCTTGCGCAGCAGCGCCTCGCTCTCGGCGCCGCCGGTCATGGCGATGGTGAGCGTGCTGGCGGGAAATATGTCGCGGATTTGCAGGCTGGTTTCCAGCGCCGCCTCGTCGAATGGGCTCAAGGTCAGATGCGCGGCCGCGCGCATGGCCTGCGGGTCCAAGGTGGGCGGCGGCAACGGCCATTTCGGGTCGGCGATGCCGGCGAGAAGGACGACGATGTTCATCGCCTTACCTTGCCCCCGCCGCTGCCGTGCGGGCCGCGATGCGGCCAAAGATCGCGGCTTTGCCCAGCGCCGAGCCCGTCATATAGGCGGCTCCGTGCAGGCCGCCAACCATTTCGCCGGCGGCCAACAGCCCTTCTATGGTATTTCCGAACACGTCCAGGACCTGCATTTGCGGATTCACACACACGCCGCAATAGGTGCCGAACACCACGGCGGTTGAGGGGTAGGCGTAGAAGGGCGCGCGTTCGATCCGCCGTAGCGCCCCATGGCGATGCACCAGATGCGTGCGCCCGAAATCCTCGTCGTGCCCGCCATCAACAAAGCTGTTATACCGCGCCACCGTCTCCACCAGCACCGCCGGGTCGATCTCGAGTTGCGCGGCCAGCGCTTCGAGCGTATCGGCCTGGATGAACAGCCCTTCATCCAACCTGCGTTCGAAATCCATGATCCGCACGCGATTATCGCCGCTCTCCATAATATCCTGGTCGAGGATCTGGTAGGTGGTGCTGTAGGGCTGCGTCATGCAGGCATCACCCAGCAGCTTGTACGAGATGGACTCGTTCACATACCGTTTGCCGTTCTGGTTTACAGCAATGGCGCCCTTGTACACCGCCATGCAGCTATGATGGTTGGTTTCATCCGTCGGGTGTTTGCCGTAAGTGCCCTTGATGTACGCGACATCACGGAAATCAGCGCCCAGCGCCCAGGCCATGCGCAGCCCATCGCCTTCATTGCCATCGCCGCCAATAAAGATCGCTTCGTCATATTGTGGTACAAAGCGGTGCACCAGCGCCTTGTTGCGGCAGAAGCCGCCGCTTGCCAGTAACACGCCCTGCGTGGCGTTGACGGTGATGTCTCCCTCTGGTCCTGTGGCGGTGACGCCGTAGACACGGCGGCTCAACGGATCGCGTAGCAGCGCGGTTACGCGGGTGCAAAGCCGTACCTGCACCTTGCCCGTGGCCTTGGCGCGGGCGGCGAGCTGGCGCACGGTATCCGCCGGATCCACCGTGTGCGCGCGCGGCACAGATTGCCCGGATGCGGCCTCCAGCATCGGGCTGAACACCACGCCATTTTCGCGCAGCCAGTGATACGTGGCCAGTTGCTCGTCCACATAGGCTTGCACCAGCGCCTCGTCATTCTCGAACTGTCCAACCTCGCGCAGATCCTTAAAGAGCAGGGCGGGTGAATCCTCGACCCC
>JAKBBM010000002.1 GCA_021808545.1 Pseudomonadota bacterium
TCCGCCCCACATGGCAAAATGGCACCGCCGATCATTATCTCGGCGACGCCATTGCCTATAACGCCCACATGGCCAGCCTCGCCCTCGAACCCGCCAGTCTGGAGCGGCAGATTCTCGATACGGCCGCTTATTTGGGCAAGTGTTTCTCGATATAAGGCGGCAGCCAGAAGCTCGCCACATGCACGTGCGGTGTCCAATATTCACCGCGAATACCAGCCTCAATGGCCCGCGCCTCAATCAGCTCCACCGGCTGGCGCGTCAGCGTCTCATCCTTGCCGGCCCAGCCCAGTGTCATATAGCCGCCCACATAGGTCGGGACCGCCGCCACATAGGCGGTGACATGCGGGAAAAACCGCCTGCGCCGCGCGCTCGTCTCACGCAGCTCATCGGCCTGCATGAAGGGCACACCGCACTGATTCACGATCAGCCCTTGGGCTGAGAGAATCCGCGCCGCGTTCTTGTAGAATTCATCGGTGAACAGCACCTCGCCCACACCAATCGGGTCGGTGGAATCGACGATGATGACATCGAAGGATGCATCCGGCGCCTTCTTCACGTAATCTATGCCATCGCCCACAATCACTTCGGCGCGCGGGTCGTGCCACGCATCTCCGCCAATACCGGGCAAAAACTCCTTGGACAGGCGGATCACCTCGCCGTCAATCTCAGCCATCACCGCGCGTTCCACGGTTTTATGCATCAGCACATGGCGCAGCACGCCGCCATCGCCCGCCCCTATGATCAGCACATTGCGCGCATTGCCGTGGGCCAGCAGCGGCACATGGGTGAGCATTTCCTGGTACACGAACTCATCGCGCTCGGTAATCTGCACCACGCCATCCAGCGTCAGCACGCGGCCATGGCTGGCCGTCTCGAACACGGCAATATCCTGAAACGGGCTTTTCACCCTCGCCAATTGGCGCTCAAACTTAAAACGCTGGCCCCAATCGGGGTACAGCGTCTCATTCAGCCAGGTTTCGGTCATAACCCACCCTTGCGATTTTTTGAAAGAGCCGGGGCTTTAAACCGCCCCGGCGCCAGCTTCAGGCGATCAACCCGCGCTTTTGCTCGTTGATCTGAATATGGCTCGGGCTGAAAGCCTCCTTCAGAAACGGGATGATCTTGTACGGATCGCAGCAGCCGCACATGAACACGTCGAGGGCGGCGAAATCACGCTCGGGCCATGTATGGATGGAGATATGGCTTTCCGCCAGCACCACCACGCCAGACACGCCGCCATTGGGCGTGAAATGGTGGAAATGATGGTGCAGGATGGTGGCACCCGCGGCCAACGCGCCGTCGCACAGCGTCTGGTCGATCAGCTCAGGGCTGTCGAGATTGGACGCCCCCCACAGATCGATGATCAGGTGCATGCCGGCGTATTTCACGCCGTCCTTCTCCACGTAATAATCTTTCTGCGGCTCCACAGAGACCGAGCTATTCGTCTGGTTTTCTCTCGGAGTCTCCGAGACCATCCCCAGTCGGGCAAGTGCGTTCATTTCGAACCCCCTCAACTAGCAGACAGCCTGTAGAACGCGGCACCATGCCACGCCCCCCTGGGCCAATGGGGGGGGCTTATGAAGCCTTAGCCCCCCTTAACGCAAGACCTAATTTGGTTTTTAACCATGAAATTTCTACGCTGCTGCCTCCACATAGGCTTCCAGCGGCGCGCAGGAGCAGACAAGGTTACGGTCGCCATACACATTATCCACGCGTTTGACTGGCGGCCAATATTTCGATACCGCCACAAAATCGAGCGGGAAAGCCGCCTCGGCGCGCGTGTAGGGGTGTGTCCATTGCTCAGCCATCACCTCGGCGGCGGTATGCGGCGCGTTTTTCAGCGGGTTGTCCTCACGCGGCCAGGTGCCGTCCGCAATCGCCTCAATCTCACCGGCAATCTTCAGCATCGCATCGCAAAACCGGTCCAGCTCGGCCAGATCCTCGCTTTCCGTCGGCTCAATCATCAACGTGCCCGACACCGGCCAGGACATGGTCGGCGCATGAAACCCGTAATCGGCGAGGCGCTTGGCGATATCCTCCACCTGCACGCCGGCGCGCGCGGCAAAGCCCCTGCAATCGATAATACATTCATGCGCCACGCGCCCATCGGCCCCGCGATAAAGGATGGGATATGCCCCCTCCAGCCGTGCCGCGATATAATTGGCGTTCAGAATCGCGATCTTGGTGGCCTGGGTAATGCCATCGGCCCCCATCAGCCGGATATAGGCGTAAGGAATGGGCAGGATCAGCGCCGAGCCGAATGGCGCCGCGGCAACAGGGCCATAGCCGCTGGCCGGCCCCGCATCGGCGCACAGCGGGTGGTTCGGCAAATACGGCGCCAGATGTGCTGCAACCCCAATCGGCCCCACACCCGGCCCGCCGCCGCCATGGGGGATGCAGAAGGTCTTGTGCAGGTTCAAATGGCACACATCCGCGCCAATGCGGGCGGGGCTAGTCAGCCCCACCTGCGCGTTCATATTGGCGCCATCCATGTACACCTGCCCACCTGCCACATGCACATCCTGCACAATATCGCGGATCGCGGTTTCAAACACGCCATGCGTGCTGGGGTAGGTGATCATCAGCGCCGCGATCCGCCCCTCATGCGCGGCGATTTTCGCGCGCAGATCGGCTTCGTCCACATTGCCCTGGCGGTCGCAGGCCACCACCACCACCTTATAGCCCGCCATGGTGGCCGAGGCCGGGTTGGTGCCATGCGCCGAGGCCGGGATCAGGCAGATATCGCGCTGCCCCTGTCCGCGCGCCTCATGATAGGCGCGGATGGCGAGCAGCCCCGCATATTCGCCCTGCGCGCCGGAATTGGGCTGGAGCGAGACAGCGGCAAACCCTGTCACCTCGGCCAGCAGGGCGGCCAGCTCGTCGATCAGCGCCTTGAAGCCCCGCGTCTGCTCGGCCGGCGCAAACGGGTGCAGGGTTGCGAATTCCGGCCAGGAGATGGCCGCCATCTCCACCGCGGCATTCAGCTTCATGGTGCAGGAGCCCAGCGGAATCATCGAGCGGTTAAGCGCGATATCCTTATCCTCCAGGCGCTTGAGATAGCGCATCATCGCATGTTCCGAATGATGCGTGTTGAACACCGCCTCATTCATAAAGCCGGTGCGGCGGACCAGGGCAGGGGGCAGAGAGCTTGCAGGCGCTGGCCCAAGCCTATCGCCCAGCACGGCCGCCAGCCGCTCCAGCTCATCGCGCGTTACGGTCTCATCCAGCGCGATGCCAATGCCGGTTGCATCGATCCGGCGCAGGTTAAACCCGGCCGCCAGCGCATCACGCATCAACCCATCGGCCCGCGTCCCTGCCTCGAGCGCCAGCGTGTCGAAGAAGGCATCATGGCGCAGGGTCAGGCCCGCGCGCTGGGCGGCGCCGGCCAGCAGCCGCGCCTGGACATTCACCCGCCGCGCGATGGCACGCAAACCCTCCGGCCCGTGCCAGACGGCATAAAATCCCGCCATCACCGCCAGCAGAACCTGGGCGGTGCAGATATTGCTGGTCGCCTTCTCGCGGCGGATATGCTGCTCGCGCGTTTGCAGGGCCAGACGCATGGCGGGTGCGCCCGCCGCATCGCGCGAAACCCCCACCAGCCGCCCGGGCATGGACCGTTTGAACGCATCGCGCGTGGCGAAATAGCCGGCATGCGGGCCGCCAAACCCCATGGGCACGCCAAAACGCTGGGCCGCGCCCACCACAATATCGGCCCCCATCTCGCCAGGCGGGGTCAGCAGCGCCAGGGCCAGCAAATCGGCGCAGACAATGCCCAGCGCCCCGGTCGCGTGCGCCGCCGCCAATTCAGGTGCAAGGTCGCGCACCCCGCCCGTGCCGCCAGGATAATTCAGCACCACGGCAAACGGGGCCGCCGCCGCGATCGCCTGCGTATCGCCCGGCGCAAAATCCACAATCTGCCAGCCCAGCGGCCAGGCGCGGGTGGCGATCACGGCGCGGGTTTGCGGATGCACATCCGCCGCCACGGCCACAACCTGGCCCGCTACCTTGGAGACAGCCCGCGCCATCGCCACCGCTTCGGCCGCGGCCGTCGCCTCGTCCAGGAGCGAGGCATTGGCGATGTCCATGCCGGTCAGCCCGCTGACCATGGTCTGGAAATTCAAAATCGCTTCCAGCCGCCCCTGGCTAATCTCAGCCTGATAGGGGGTGTAGGCGGTGTACCAGCCCGGGTTTTCCAGCACGTTGCGCTGGATCACGGCGGGGGTGAGCGTGCCATGATAGCCCATCCCGATCAGGGATTTCTTCACCTCGTTGCGGCCGGCAAAGCCGCGCAGCGCGGTCAGCACCGCCGCCTCGCTCAGGGCGTCGGGCAGATCAAGGCGCTGATTGGCGCGGATCGCCTCGGGCACCGTCTCGGCAATAAGTTGGTCGAGGCTCACCGCACGCACGCGCACGAGCATCCGCGCGGTCTCGGCCGCATCCGGGCCAATATGGCGCGCCGCAAACGCATCGTGTGCGGCCAGCCCATCCAGCTCCACCAGCGCGCTCAAGACAGCGTGCCCAAAAACGCATCATAGGCGGCGCGGTCCATCAACCCCGTCACCCCGGCCGGATCGGCCAGGCGCATTTTAAAGAACCAGCCCTCACCCTCCGGCGCGCGGTTCACAAGGGCGGGGTCATCCACAATCGCCTGGTTCGTCTCGGCCACCGTGCCAGCCAGCGGCGCATAAATGTCAGAGGCCGCCTTCACGCTCTCCACCACCGCGCAGGCCTCGCCCTTGGCCACGGCCCGGCCAAGCTCGGGCAGCTCCACGAACACAATATCGCCCAGCGCTTCCTGCGCATGGCCGGTAATGCCGATCACGGCCAAACCGTCCGCGCCCAGCGCGATCCATTCATGGTCCTGGCTGTAAAAAATCTCGGTCATGGGGGCGGTCCTTTCAGCGGGCATAATGATGGGGAAGGAAGGGCAGGGGGCTGACTACCCCGGCCAAGGGTTTATCGCGCACGATCAAGTCCAGCGCGGTGCCGGGTTCGGCCAGATCGGCGCGCACATAGCCAAGGGCAATGGGCGCGTTCAGGCTGGGCGAAAACACGCCCGAGGTCACGCGCCCCACAGTCTCGCCCGCATGCTGGATCCCGGCCCCCGCGCGGGCGGGCGCACGCCCTTCCAGGCGGATGCCAACCAGCTTTTGCGCCATCCCTTCGGCCAAAGCCGCGCGCAGCGCATCCGCGCCCAGAAAATCTCCGGCGGCGAGGCGTTTTTTTGACAAAGCAAAGCCAAGCCCGGCGGCAATGGGGTTTGTTGCCTCGTCAATATCGTTGCCATACAGGCACAAGCCGGCTTCCAGCCGCAGCGAATCCCGCGCCCCCAGCCCGGCCGGCACGGCACCGCGCGCCAGCAGCAGCTCGGCCAGCGCCTCACCCGCCGCGCCAGCACAGCCAATCTCAAACCCGTCCTCGCCCGTATAGCCCGAGCGGGTGACGATACACGGAATTCCCTCAATGCTGAGCATCGCGGCATCCATAAAGCGCAAATGCGCGGCCTCGGGCAGCATCTGCGCGGCTTGCGGCCCTTGCAGGGCCAGCAATGCGCGATCGAAACAGGTGGTGATATCCAGCCCATGGCCGCGCAGATGCGCCACATCCACCGCCTTGCGCCCGGCATTGAGCACCGCCAGCAAATGCGCGCCCACATTCGCCACCATCAGATCATCAATGATTCCGCCCGCCTGGTTCAGCAGCAGCGTGTAGCGTTGCCGCCCGGGCTTCAGCCCCGCGATATCGCCCGGCACCAACGCCGCGAAGGCGTGCGGATCGGCGATTTCCACCTGCCCCATATGCGAGACATCGAACAAGGCGGCCTTCGTGCGGCATGCCTTATGCTCGGCGATAATGCCCTGATATTGCAGCGGCATCTCATACCCGGCAAAATCCACCATGCGCGCGCCAAGGCGCCGGTGCAGCCCATCCAACGGTGTTCTGGCCAAGCCAACCCCCAAGATCAGTCCCCGGCATTGCAAGCGCCGGCATGCCTGACCCCCCTCTGTCCTGAGAACCTGAGAGATTCGGCGCGTACCTTGCGGCGCAACGCCTTGACCCCGTCGGTGCGGCGGGCAACCCGCCGGCTTTCCAGAGTGTCCCTTTTACAAGCCGCAGCCCTTTTGCCTGAGCGGTTCCGGGGGCCGGTTGCGCCTTCGGCGGCGGGAATGCCCCGCTCTCTCCTGCGTCCGAATAAGGACAAGCCCACTTTGCCCCAAGGGCACGGGCTTTGCCAAGCCGATTTTCACCGCACCGCGAAAAATAGCCCCTCGCCGCCCTCACGAGATGTTTACCGGCGCATAATCGGCGGAATTCAGGCTTTTTGCCGCCGCCACTTACCAACATGACCGGCCCAGATATTCAATTGATATTGAATTTCCAGCCCGATCCGGCGAATGATCGCCGCATTCGCGTAATATTATTAAAGATGGCTTAACTATGATGCCTGAAACAGAACCGGACGATAACCCGGCTTCGGCCTGTGTTCTGTTAGTGGAGGATGAAAGCCTGATCCGCTCGATGCTTGCCGATGAGCTGCGCGATACCGGTTTGCGTGTCGTCGAATCCGCCAGCGCGGATGAGGCATGGCGCTATCTGGAAAATGGCGGCGCCGCCGACCTCGTTTTTTCCGATGTCACCATGCCAGGCCCCTTCAACGGTATGGAGCTGGCACGGCGTATCCACCGGGATTTTCCGCACATCAAAACCTTGCTCGCTTCGGGCAATCCCGGCGCGATGACGCTGAGCGCGCAAATCCCCTTCATCCAGAAACCCTACCGGCTGGATCAGGTCATTCAGGCCATTCTGCGCCTGGTGCGCCCGGCCCAGCCCACGGGCGGCTAAGGCGCCAGCTCCGGCCATGCCCGGCGCGCGCATCGCAAAACCGCATGGCCGGCCCAGCACCCGCCGCCCCGTCTATTGACACGGCCGGCTTTCACCACACTTGATTTCCCCATACACGCGTGAATCCATTCTTAACCCCTTGATCAGGGCCAGTTCAGGCCCGGCATGGCGCCGCCGCGCGGGACCATGCCAGACCTGAAGGCCCTCCAACCCGAGATAAAGACCAACCGCAATGGCTGATGATCCCTATAAAGTCCTGGGCGTGCCAAAGACCGCGACCCAAGAGCAAATCCGCGCCGCCTACCGTAAGCTGGCGAAAAAACACCATCCCGACCTCAATCCCGGCAACAAGGCGGCGGAAGACTCGTTCAAGGCCGTCTCCCTGGCCAATGATCTGCTCTCCGATCCCGAAAAACGCGCCCGCTTCGACCGTGGCGAGATCGACGCCACCGGCGCCGAGCGCGCGCCCCAGGGCGGCTGGCAGCATTACGGCAATGCCGGTCCCGGCCCCGGCGGTATGGGTGGCATGGGCGGTGCTGGCGGGTTTGGCGGGTTCGAGGATCTGTTCTCCAATATTTTCGAGCAGCGCGGGGCTGGCCCCGCCCGTGGCCAGGATGAGCGTTATTCGATCAAGGCCGGGTTTTTGGAGGCGGTCAATGGCGGCACCAAGCGCATCACCCTGCCGGACGGGCAAAGCCTGGATGTGAAAATCCCGCCCGGCACGGCCGAGGGCGATGTGCTGCGCCTGCGCGGACGCGGCCGCCCGGGGCGCCATAACGGCCCGGCCGGCGATGCGCTGATCGAAGTTCATGTCACCCCGCACAAGCTGTTCCGGCGCGAGGGCCGCAACATCCATATCGACCTGCCAATCTCGCTGAAAGAGGCGGTGCTGGGCGCCAAAATCCCAGCCCCCACCCCGGGCGGCACGGTGATGATGTCGGTCAAACCCCATACTGAGAGCGGAACAGTGCTGCGGCTGCGCGGGCGGGGTGTTCCAGCACACGGGCATCATCATGCGGGGGATCTGCTGGTCACGCTGCGCGTGGTGGTCGGCCCGGCGGATGCAGCCCTGGAAGAGTTCCTGAAAGGCTGGGCGCAGCCTGGATTCGACCCGCGCGCCGGACTGTAAGCCTTATAGCGCGGTGGCCCGCGCGGCCAGCATCAGCCGCTTCATTTCGGCAATGGCCGCGGGCAAGCCCATGGCCAGCGCCTCGCCCATCAGGAAATGCCCGATATTAAGCTCGCGCACCTCGGGCAAGGCGGCAATGGGCTCCACATTGGCGAAGGTCAGCCCGTGTCCGGCATGGCATTCCAACCCCACCTGGGTGGTGAGTGCTGCGGCCATGCGCAAGCGCTGTAATTCGCCGGGCTTATCGTTGGCATAAGCGCCGGTATGCAGTTCCACCACCTGCGCGCCGACCTCAGCCGCGGCATAAATCTGCGCGGGCACGGGGTCCACGAACAGCGACACCACCACCCCCGCATCCCGTAGCCGCGAGATCACCGGCCGCAGGGCGGCGCGGTTATTCACCACATCCAGCCCGCCCTCGGTGGTGATCTCGGCGCGGCGCTCGGGCACAATACAGGCGCCATGCGGGCGCAGCCGGCAGGCAATGCCGGTCATCTCCGCCGTTGCCGCCATCTCGAAATTCACCGGCCGCCCGGCCCAGGCGCAAATCGCCTCGGCATCGGCATCGCGGATATGGCGCCGGTCCTCACGCAGATGCAGGGTAATGCCATCGGCCCCCGTTTCCGCGCAAAGCTTGGCGATGGTCAGCGGGTCCGGGTGGGCGCCGCCGCGCGCGTTGCGCAGCGTCGCCACGTGGTCGATATTGACGCCAAGGCGTAGGGATGCGGGCATGGCGCTAGATATGCAGCGCCCGCCCATTGGCCGCCAGGGCGGCTTCCTTCACCACTTCGCTCAAGGTGGGGTGCGCATGGCAGACGCGCGCCACATCCTCGGCCGAGGCGCCGAATTCCAGCGCCATGGTCAGCTCCGCGATCAGCGTTCCGGCATCCGGCCCGATAATATGCGCGCCCAGCAGCTTGTCGGTGCCTTTTTCGGACAGGATTTTCACAAACCCCTCGGTCGCCCCCATGGCGCGCGCACGGCCATTGGCCATGAACGGGAACTTGCCGACGACATAGGCAATATCCGCCGCCTTCAGCTCTTCCTCGGTCTGGCCCACGGCGGCCACTTCCGGCCACGTGTAAACCACGCTCGGGATCGCGCCGTAATTCACATGGCCCGCCTGCCCGGCCAGCAACTCGGCCAGGGCGACACCCTCCTCCTCGGCCTTGTGCGCCAGCATCGGCCCCGCGACCACATCGCCAATGGCGTAAATGCCCGGCACGTTGGTGGCGTAATGCGCATCGATCTTCACCCGGCCGCGCTCATCCACCGCAACACCGGCCGCATCCAGCTTCAGCCCCTCGGTATAGGCGTAGCGGCCAATCGCCAGCAGCACCACATCGGCCTTCAGCGTCTCGGCGTCACCGCCCTTGGCCGGCTCCACGGTCAGCGTCACACCCTTGCCCTCGGGCTTGGCACTGGTCACCTTATGGCCGAGCTTGAAGGTGAAGCCCTGCTTGGTCAGGCTCTGCTGGAAAGCCTTGGAGACTTCGTTATCAAGGCCAGGGGTGATCCGGTCGAGGAACTCAACCACGGTCACCTCAGCCCCCAGCCGGCGCCAGACGGAGCCCAGCTCCAGCCCGATCACGCCGCCGCCAATCACGACCAGATGCTCCGGCACTTTCTCCAGCTCCAGCGCGCCGGTGGAGGTGACGATGCGTTTTTCATCGACCTCGACCCCTTTCAGCGGCACCGAGCCCGACCCGGTGGCGATGACGATATGCTTGGCGCTATAGGCCTTGCCCGCGACCTCGATGGCATCCGGACCGGTAAAGGCGGCTTCCCCCTTGATCCAGGTCACCTTGTTCTTCTTGAACAGGAATTCGATGCCCTTGGTGTTCTCGCCCACCACTTTGGTCTTGCGCGCCTGCATCCGGGCAAGGTCGAGCTTCACGCCGGAAACATCGATCCCATGATCGGCCAGGCCATGCGCGGCCTCATGGAAGGTTTCGGAGGATTGCAGCAGCGCCTTGGAGGGGATGCAGCCGACATTGAGGCAGGTGCCGCCCAGCGTCGCCCGTTTTTCGACGCACGCGACCTTGAAGCCGAGCTGTGCCGCGCGAATGGCGCATACATAGCCGCCCGGTCCCGCTCCAATCACGATCACGTCGAAATTCTCAGCCATGCTGCGCTCCCCTGTGGATAAAATTTGGCGTGCATGCCTCTTAACGCCGCCGCCGCCGCCAAGCAATTCATGCCAGCCCTCGAATCCGGGCAAAACGGCGCTTATTCTTGCCATGGATACCCGCCGCCGCTTAAAGCCCGGGCATGACAGGATTAACAGCCCGGATCGGGCGGACTGAGCTTGCGGCCACCTTTGCCATGGCGGCGCGCGCCCGGGCCTTGCGCGCGCAAGGTTTGGATGTGATCTCGCTTTCGCTGGGCGAGCCGGATTTTCCCACCCCGGCACATGTGGTCGAGGCGGCACACGAGGCCGCGCGCCGGGGCGAGACCAAATACCCGCCCCTGGCGGGGACCGAGGCACTGCGCCACGCCGTGGCCGCGCACTTTGCCCAGGCGCATGGCCAAACCATCCGCCCGCAGGATGTGCTGATCACCAATGGCGGCAAGCAGGCGATCTTCAATGTCGTGATGTCCCTGGTCGAGACGGGGGATGAGGTGATCATCCCCGCCCCGGCCTGGGCGGGCTACGAGCAGACGGTGAAATTCGCCGGCGGCGCGCCAGTTTTCATCCCCTGCCCGCAGGCGCAAGGGTTTGCGCTGCAGCCCGAGGCGCTGGCGCGCGCCATTACCTCGCGCACCAAGCTGCTGATCCTGAATTACCCCAACAACCCCTCCGGCGCCGCACTGGATGCCGCCGCCCTGCGCGCCCTGGCCGCTGTGCTGCGCCAATATCCGCATGTCTGGGTGCTGTCCGACGATATTTACGAGCACCTGCTGTTCGATGGCCGTTCGCACGCCACCTTGCGCGCCGTGGCGCCAGATCTGGCGGGGCGCATCGTCACCTTGTCGGGTGTTTCCAAAAGCTACGCCATGACCGGCTGGCGCGTGGGCTGGTGCCATGGGCCGGCAGAACTGATCCAGGCTTGCACCGTGGTGCAGGCCACGACCACCTCGGGCATTTCCTCGGTCGGGCAGGCGGCGGCCTTGGCGGCCCTCACCGGCCCGCAGGATCTTCTGGCCGAGCGGGCGGCGGTTTATCAGGCCAGGCGGGATCTGGTGGTGACCGCGCTCAATGATGTGCCCAACCTCTCCTGCCACCGCCCCGATGGCGCGTTCTACGTGTTTCCTGACATTTCGGCCTGTCTGGGGCGCACCAGCCAAGGCGGACGGCGGCTGGAAACGGACGCGGATTTCGCCATGGCGCTGCTTGAGGAAGCCCATATCGGCGTGGTGCAGGGTGCCGCTTTCGCCATGAGCCCGCATATCCGCATCTCCACCGCCGCCCATGAGACAGCGCTGACAACAGCCTGCGCGCGCATCGCGGCCTTCTGCGCGGGCGTGCGCTGAACCTATACCACCGGCAAGGCGGCGCGCAGGCGTGCCGCAGCCTTGCCCTCTATCAGCCCCTCGCGCAGCAGCAGGTCGACCAGCACCAGTGCCACATTAAATTTGAACATATCCGTGCTGACCAGGGTCTCAAACACGCGCGGTAAGGGCCACAGCTCAAACCCCTCCACCTCGCCATCCACCGGATGCGGCATGAAATCTTCCGGCAATTCCAGGTCGTAGGCATAGACCAGGTCGCGGCGCAGCCCCTCACACCGTTCCATATCGTAGCGGAAGCTGGCGACATGCCGCGCCTGCCCGGCCAAATCCGGCGCCAGCCCGGCTTCTTCGCCGGCTTCCTTCAGCAAGGCCGCCTTGGGCGTGTACCCGGCCGGCACGCCGCCCGCCACCAGATGGTCGAGCTTGCCCGGATCGAGCTTTTTATCCGCCGCGCGGCGGCCAACCCATAAATGCGTGCCATCGGCCCGGCGCACGAGGCCGTTTAAATGCACGCCCACCCCGATCACGCCAAAGCTGGGCAGGGCGCCACGGTCCAGCACGGCAAGGCACGGCCCGTCAGGTGTGGCGCGCACATCAAAATCCTCGGCCCTGAGCGACAGGCCCGCCGCCGCGGCCAATGCGTTGAGGCGGGGCAGGGCGGCTTCATCCAGCGTTACCCGGGCAGGCTCGATCTTTACCCCAGGCCCGTGCCCCGCGAGCTTGCGGGCAAAATCCGGCTCAACATAGCCAATATGGTGCGCGCCCGCGTAAAGGGGCAGGCGCCGCCCGGGCAGCACCGCCGTCTGGCAGGCCGCTATGTGTGATAGAAGCTTTGCAATTTGCGCATCAGATGCCATGTCGGAGCCAATGACCCGTAATGCCGCCCGTGCCAACCCCCATTTGGCCCCCAACCCCACTGCCACGCGTCAGCGCGGCGCGCTGGCGACGATTCTTTCGCTGCTGCCCTATCTCTGGCCCAAGGGCGAGCCCGCCCTGCGGACACGCCTGGTGCTGGCCAGCATCGCCATGGTTCTGGCCAAGGTCGCCACGGTTTATGTGCCCGTGCTCTATGCCCAGGCGGTGGACCGGCTCTCGGTCAAGGCCGGGCCGCTCACCGTACCGGCGGCGCTGATCGTGGGTTATGCGCTGGTGCGTGTTTCATCCTCGGGCTTTGGCGAATTGCGCGACGCGCTGTTCGCGGCGGTGCAAATGCGCGCCTCGCGCGTGGTGGCGCGCAAGACGTTCGAGCATCTGCATGCGCTGTCCATGCGCTTTCATCTGGACCGGCAGACAGGCGGGCTCTCCAACATCATCACGCGCGGCACGCTTGGCATCCAAACCGCGCTGCGCCTGGCCACCTTCAACCTGCTGCCCACCATTATCGAGCTGGTGCTGACCATCGGCATCTTATGGCGGATGTTCAATATCTGGTATGCGCTGGTCACACTGCTGGCGCTGACCGTGTATATCGGCTTTACCCTCGCCTTCGCGACCTGGCGCACCAAATTCCGCCGCACCATGAACGAGACCGACACCGAGGCCCAGACCAAGGCGGTCGACAGCCTGCTGAATTTCGAGACGGTCAAATATTTCGGCAACGAGGTGCATGAGAGCCACCGTTTCGATGAAAGCCTCGCCCGGTTTGAGCGCGCCTCGGTCAAATCCCAGGTCTCGCTCAACATGCTCAATATCGGGCAGGCGCTGATCATCGCCACGGCCTTGGGCGTGATGATGATGATGGCCGCCGACGGCGTGGTGTTCCAGCATCTCAAGGTGGGCAGCTTCGTGCTCGTCAACACCTATCTCATCCAGCTCTACATCCCGCTCAACCTGCTGGGCTTTGTCTATCTGCAGCTCAACCAGTCGCTCATCGACATGGAGCAGATGTTCGCGCTGCTTTCAGTCAACCAGGAGATCCACGACAAGCCGGATGCGATCACGCTAAAGAGCCACGGCGCCCCGGCCGAAGTACGGTTCGAGAACGTGCATTTTGGCTACAACCCGGACCGCGAGATCCTCAAAGGCATCAGCTTCACCGCCGCCCCTGGCCGCAAGATCGCGCTGGTCGGGCCCACGGGCTCGGGCAAATCCACCATCTCGCGCCTGCTGTTCCGTTTTTACGACACCACCTCCGGCGCCGTTTATGTGGATGGGCATGATGTGCGCGATGTCACCCAAGCCTCTCTGCGCGCCGCCATCGGCGTGGTGCCGCAAGACACCGTGCTGTTCAACGACACGATTTTCTACAACATCGCCTATGGCCGCCCAGGCGCCACGCCGGCGGATGTGGAGCAGGCCGCGCGTCTGGCCCAGATTCACGAATTCATCACCTCGCTGCCGCAAGGCTATAAAACCAAGGTGGGCGAGCGGGGGCTTAAACTCTCCGGCGGCGAAAAGCAGCGCGTGGCCATTGCCCGCACAATTTTAAAAAATCCGCGCATCCTGATCCTTGACGAGGCGACCAGCGCGCTCGACACCCATACCGAGCAGGAAATCGGCACGGCGCTGCGCTCCATCGCCTATGACCGCACGACATTGGTGATCGCGCATCGGCTCTCCACCATCACCGATGCGGACGAAATCCTGGTCCTGCGCCAGGGGGCCGTGGTGGAACGCGGCGGCCATGCCGAACTTTTAGCCCTGGGCGGTGTTTATGCCGGCATGTGGACAGCCCAGGTGGAGATGGAGCGCGAAACCACCGCCGTCCCGCGCGTCAGCGCCGCCGAGTAACGCAAATCAACCCGGCCCGCCGGGCCACAGACTGAACAGAAACGGAATATGATATGAGCGACAGACAAGCCCCGCCAGAGCGCGAACTCAGCCATGCCGGGTCCGTGGTGGACAAGGCGATCGAATTCATGGTCGGCCAGGATATTAGCGAACTGGCCATTGCCTCGGCCCTTTTGGGCGGCGCAATGGGGCTGCTGACCCGCGTCCTGCCCGACGAGGTGGTGGTGCAGATCCTGCAAAATGCCATAGAAAGCGTGGAAAATGGCGAGATGCGCGGCAATACCGGACCAGATACCGCCGGCGAGGCTTGACGCCGCCAACCTTTTTGCCATAAGCCGCAGCCTGTTTTCCGGGCTGGCCCCCAGCCAGCCCGCATTGTTTTGAGGATTGATGAGATGGCCCGCCGTTGCGACCTGACCGGAAAGACCGTGCAAGCTGGCAATAATGTCAGCCATGCGAACAACAAGACCCGCCGCCGGTTCCTGCCGAACCTGCAGGTCACCACTTTGCTGTCGGAGGCGCTGGGCAAGGTACGCCTGCGCCTGTCCACCCGCGCGATCCGCACGATCGAACATAATGGCGGGCTGGATGCTTATCTGCTGAGCCAGACCGACGCGAAGCTGACCGCCGAGGGTCTGACCCTGAAGCGCCGGCTGGAGCGCGCCCAGGCCAAAAAGGAAGCCAAGGCCGCCTAATCCCGCCGGAGCCGGTATGTAAAGGCTCCCATGCTCATACGCATTACCAGGACCCTCCAGATCGACACGCGCGATCTGGAGGAATTATTTGTCTCTGCCTCCGGCCCGGGCGGGCAGAATGTGAACAAGGTGGCGAGTGCGGTGCAATTGCGCTTCAACCTTGCTGGCAACACCACCTTGCCGCAGCCCCTTAAGGCACGTCTGGCCCGGCTGGCCGGCCGGCGCTTGAGCGAGGCGGGGATCCTCATCATCCAGGCGGAGCAATTCCGCACCCAGGCCGCGAACCGCGATGATGCCCGCGCGCGGCTCTTCGCACTGATCCGCGAGGCCGCCATTGCCCCCAAAACCCGCCGCCCGACCAAGCCAACCAAAGGCTCACAAACCCGTCGGCTGGCGGAAAAATCCCGCCGCGGCGAAATCAAGCGTCAGCGCCGCACCCTTCAGGATTAACCACAAGCCGCCTGTTCAGAACCGTAACCTTCCCCCTTGCCGGCGGCGGGTTTGCCTTTTATCAGCCAGGTAGATGCAGGTGGCCTTAAGCGTTTACGCACCGGGGCTGAAACGGGAATGTGGAGACAAAGCCACAGCTGCCCCCGCAACTGTAAGCGGTTTGCACCCGTCATAAGCCATTGCCCACTGCTGGGCGAGAAGGCGGCGGGGGCTGGATACCGCGAGCCAGGAGACCGGCCCGCATCGAGACATTCGCGCGTTTTCCGGGCGGGGTGCACCGGTAACGAAGGGGTAAAGCCCCCGAGCCTCTGTCGCTGTTGCTGTTTTCGCACCGGGCGCAACCGCCCGGTGTCCGCGATGAAGGTTGTCTGCCATCATGACCAAACCCACCCTCCTGCTCTGCACAGCGCTCACTCTGGCGCTGCCTTTGGCCGCCCGGGCCAGCGAGCAGCCCATTACCGTGACCGCCACGCGTATTCCCACACCGGCCGATGCTGTGCCGGCCGGCGTCACCATCCTCACCCGGGCGGATTTCGCGGCCCAGGGCGATACCACCTTGGCCCAGGCGCTCAGCGCCGTGCCGGGTGTGAACATCGTGCAAGCAGGCGGGCCGGGCAATGCCACCAGCCTGTTCATGCGCGGCACCGGCTCCGAAGATGTGCTGGTGCTGCTGGATGGCGTGCCGGTGAACGATCCGGCCGAGCCCAATGGCGCGTTTAATTTCGGCGTCTATACGCTGGCCGATGTGGAACGTATCGAGATCGTGCGCGGGCCGATGTCGGGCCTTTATGGTGGCAACGCCATTGGCGGGGTCATCAACATCATCACCCGGCGCGGCGCGGGCAAGCCGCGGGCCGATATAACACTCGGCGGCGGCTGGCCGGCGCAAGGGCAGGGCAGCGCCACGGTCTCGGGCGTTTCGGGCCGGTTCGATTACGCGCTGAGTGCCGCCCTGAACGAGCAGGCAGGCTTCGATGCAACGCCCAAGCGCATGAGCGTCTATGCCGGACATCGCGCCCCCTACCGCGCCAAGCTCGCCGCGGCCCAGGTTGGCTATGCGCTCTCGCCCCAAACGCGGCTCTATCTCATCTTGCGGGCACAGCAGACGGATGCCGCCTTCCCCGACCTGGGCTACCCAATTTATGACGACCCCACCGAGTTTGATTACAACACCAACCTGTTTGGCAAGCTGGGGCTTTCCTCTTCACTGCTGGATGGGCGCTGGCATACCGAGCTGTTCGTGGCCCGGCTGCAAACCAGGCTGCATAACAAGAATCTTTTGGATACGGCCGATCCCAACCAAGCCAGCGCCAACGACCATTACGATGGAGCGCGCACCGACGTGCAATGGAACAACACGCTCCGCCTGCCCGATGCCGGGCCGTTCAACCTGTCCTCGGCGCTGTTCGGCGTGGAATATAGCAACGATTCCGCGCGCGAGGCCGTGAACGAAACCAATTACGGCTTCCCCTATACCAGCCATTTGCGCGCCAGCCAGCATCTGTGGGCCGGGCATGCGGGGCTGCAAACCACGCTGGCCCAGCGCCTGACCCTGACTGCCGCCCTGCGCGATGATTCCGTCTCCAGCTTTGGCAACGCCATCACCTGGCGGCTGGGCGGCGTGTTCGCCCTGCCCGCCTGGCATGCCAACCTCAAAGCCGCGGTCGGCACCGGTTTTCTCGCCCCCTCGCTGTTCGACCTGCATTATGTCAGTAATTACGGCACCGGAAACCCAAACCTGCGCCCCGAATACAGCACTGGCTGGGAAGCGGGAGTTGATTTTTCGCAGCCCGGCTTTGGCCAGGCCGATTTTATCTCGGGCTCGGTCAGCTATTTCGCCAATTCCATCCGCGATCTCATCCAATCGGTGACCCTGCCCGGCAGCTTCACCTCAACGGAAGAGAATGTCGCCCGCGCGCAGATCAACGGGGTGGAGACGAACCTGACCCTGCGCCCGGCGGATTGGCTCTCGGCGACACTGACTTACACCTATACCCGGGCGCGCTCGCGCACCAGCACCACGCCGTTGCTGCGCCGCCCGCGCAATGTGGCCAGCCTGTCCGCAACCTTGCGGCCCGTGCCCGCCCTGAGCCTGACACCGCAATTGCGCTATGTCGGCCGATTTTACGACACGATTTATAACGATAGCGGCTATTATACCGGCATTGGCAGTTCCGATCCGGGTACCATCTTCAACCTCACCGCGCGCTACCGGCTCAATGCGCGCTTCACCCTGTTCGCCGATGGGCGCAATATCCTGAATTCGCGTTTCGAACCGCAAAACGGGCTGCAAATGCCAGGGGCCTCGCTGCTGCTGGGCATCCACGCCACGCTGCAATAACGGCCTCACGCGGGTCCGCCAAAAGGCGGACCCGCCTCATGCCATGCGGGCCTTGGGGGTTAGGTCCCCGTCCACACACCAGGGCGCTTTTCGATAAAGGCGGTCATGCCTTCCTCCTTATCCGCCGTGGCGCACAGCCCGTTGAACAGGCGCCGCTCGAACAAAAGCCCCTGAGCCAGGCCGGTTTCAAATGCGCTATTGACCATCTCCTTCACCGCCAGGGCCGAGAGCGGCGGCATGGCGGCAATGGCTTGGGCTTGGGCCAGCGCCTCATCCAGCAGCTTATCGGCCGGCACCACCTGCGCCACCAACCCGGCGCGCTCGGCCTCCTCGGCCCCCATCATCCGCCCGGTCAGGCACATTTGCATCGCCTTGGCCTTGCCCACGGCGCGCGTTAGGCGCTGGCTGCCGCCCATGCCAGGCGCGATGCCCAGCTTGATCTCGGGCTGGCCGAACTTGGCCGTGTCGGCGGCGATGATAAAATCGGCCATCATCGACAGCTCGCATCCGCCGCCCAGCGCAAACCCCGCCACCGCCGCGATCCAGGGCTTGCGCGTGCCGGTCACGCGATCATATCCGGCGAACATATCGGTCGCGAACATGGCCGAAAACCCGGTGGGCTGCATATCCTTGATGTCCGCCCCGGCGGCGAAGGCCTTCTCACTGCCGGTGAGCACAAGACAGCGCTGCGCCGGGTCGGCCTCGTAGACCGCGAAGGCCGCGATCAGATCGGCCAGCACCTGGGCATTCAACGCGTTGAGCGCCTGCGGCCGGTTGAGACGGACCAGCGTGACCGCACCGTGCGTTTCAACGAGAAGGGTTTCGTAATTCATGCTCGGGACTCCTTTTCCGGTTATGCTGAATCAGACGCGCGGATATCGGCCTTGTCTAGATCCGCCAGACTGTTGATGTTGAGAAACGGATCGGCTGGATCACTCATCTCAACGTGCCGCGCCCCGGCCAAATCGAGGGCCACGCGCACACGGTACGGGCCGGGCCCGCGCAAAAAATCCGCCAACGCCGGGGCAAAAGCCACCTCCCACAAGGCCACCAGATGGTGCTGGCGCCCGGCATAGGCCGCCACCGCAGGGGCGGGGTGCAAGCGCGCGGCCAGATCGGACGGGAAAAACGGCGTATCCACCGGCAGGGTGAGCAGGGCTTGCGCGCCCATGCTGCGCGCCCAGATCAGCCCGGCCGCCACACCGGCCAACGGCCCTTGGCCCAAGAATGCCGGCGGATCGGGCAAAACCGGTCGGCCAAAGGCGGCAAAACGCGCGGGATCGCCATTGGCGCTGATGGCGATGCCGGGCACATGCGGCCCCAGCCGCGCCAGCACATGCGTAATCAGCGGCTGGCCCGCCAGGGACAGGAACGCCTTATCCACGCCGCCCAGGCGCGTGCCCTGGCCGCCCGCCAAAATTAACGCCGCGATGTTCATGAGAAAACCTCCTGGGGCGAACGACGGGGATCGAACCCGCGACAACCGGTACCACAAACCGGCGCTCTACCAACTGAGCTACGTCCGCCATCCAGGGTGGCGCGTCGTAACGCGCTCAAGGCCCGCCCGTCAATGGCTTTGTGGCCAGCCAGGCCCCCAGCCGGCGCAGGGCTTCATCCAGCACCTCATCTTGCTTGCAAAACGCAAACCGCACGTAATGGCGGGGCGGATCGGCGGCATAAAAAGCCGAAACCGGAATCGCCGCCACCTTGGCCTGCGTGACCATCCGTTGGCAAAAGGCCACATCGTCCCCGGTAAAGCCCAGGGCGGAAAAATCCGCCGTGATGAAATAGCTGCCGCCCGCGGGCAACGTGGCAAAGCCCAAACGGCGCAGCCCCGCCTCCAGCCGGTCGCGCTTGGCCCGCATTTCATCGGCCAGGCCGGTGAAATACGCATCACTCTTGGCCAGGCCCAGCGCCACCGCGCGCTGCAAGTTGGGTGGGGTGGTAAAGGTAAGATTCTGGTGCGCCTTAGCCACCGGCCCGATCAGCGCGGGCGGGCCGGAGACATAGCCAACCTTCCAGCCGGTGAGCGAGAAGGTCTTGCCCGCACTGCCAATGCGCAAACAGCGTTCGGCCATGCCCGGGCGGGTCATCAGCGGCACATGCGCCATGCCGCCAAACACCAGATGCTCATACACCTCGTCGCACACCGCATAGACATCATGCGCGCAAAGCTGATCAGCGATGAAATCCAGATCGTCCGGCGTGAACAGCTTGCCCGTCGGGTTCATGGGCGAATTGAGCAAAAGCAGCTTGGTCTTGGGCCCAAAGGCGGCGGCGAATTCAGCGCGCGGCAGCGCCCAATCGGGCGGGCTCAAGCGCACCAGCCGGGGCACGCCGCCCAAAAGCCGCACCACGGGCAGGTATGTGTCGTAGAGCGGCTCGATCAGCACCACCTCGTCGCCGGGATTGATCAGCGCCATCAGGCAGGCGGTCAGCGCCTCGGTCGCGCCCGATGTCACGCACACACCAGCTTGCGGGTCTATCTTCAGCCCGTAAAAACGCGCATTGGCCGCGGCCACCGCCATTTTCAACTCCGGCAGGCCGCTCAGGGGCGGGTATTGGTTGCGCCGGTCCAAAAGCGCCTCGGCCGCGGCGCGCACCACATCCACCGGCCCATCCCCATCGGGAAAGCCTTGGCCAAGATTAACAGCCCCATACTGGGCCGCGAGCGCCGACATGGTGGTGAAAATGGTGGTGCCGGTCTGCGCCAGCAGGCTGTTGACGGGTTTCATGCGCTGGTTTTAGGAGCTGGCCCGGCCCGTGCAAGAGCCACGCGACGGGATGAATGAATTGCCGAAAAAACAGGCATAAAACCGCCATAGCTTGGGCAGATGTCCGGAATTCATGTGCTTTTTCCCCCTCCAGGGCCGCCCGCAGCCCTGGACTTAGCCTCTGGCACGGCTCATGCTAGACTAAACCCGTCAGCCCGTTGGCTGGCGCGCGCGGCATCCGGCCCTAGGGGCTGGGCCGGCCACGCGCTGTCCGCACGAAACAGAGGAGGACGCCTGGGCTGTCGCCGGGCGTGGACCAGATGAAGAAGATCGAAGCGATCATCAAACCGTTCAAGCTCGACGAAGTGAAGGAAGCCTTGCACGAGGTTGGCCTGCAAGGCATCACCGTGGTTGAAGCCAAGGGCTTTGGCCGCCAGAAAGGCCATACCGAGCTCTACCGTGGCGCCGAATATGTTGTTGATTTCCTGCCCAAAGTGAAGATCGAGGTGATCTGCGAGGATGCCGTGGTGGAACGCGCGGTCGAGGCGATCATGAATGCGGCGCGCACCGGGCGCATCGGCGATGGCAAGATCTTCATCTCCACCGTGGAGGAGGTGATCCGCATCCGGACCGGCGAGAAAGGCGAAGCCGCGATCTGACCCGGCCATTGTCGCGGCGGTCAGGCATGTTTAACATGACAGCCGCTGCACGTATCGGGCGGGGGCGCATGGTGTTCCCCCGCGGACTGGGCGGATGACACTATTCTCATTGTAACGGGGAACAACATGGCGAAGAAAGCCGAGAGCGGCGACGCGGTCGCGAAGGTTTTGGAGATGATCAAGGAAAACGGGGTCGAGTATGTCGATCTGCGTTTTACCGATCCCAAGGGCAAATGGCAGCACACGGCGCAGCATGTCTCGACCGTGGATGAGGACACGCTGAAGGACGGCTTTATGTTCGACGGCTCGTCCATTGCTGGCTGGAAGGCGATTAACGAATCCGACATGATCCTGCAGCCGGACCTGGCTTCCGCGGTGATGGACCCGTTCGCGGCCAAGCCGAGCCTGATCCTGTTCTGCGATATTCTGGAGCCCTCCACCGGCCAGGGCTATCTGCGCGACCCGCGCTCAACCGCCAAGAAGGCTGAAGCCTTTCTGAAATCCACCGGCATCGGCGACACCGCCTTTGTGGGCGCGGAAGCTGAGTTCTTCATCTTCGATAGCGTGAAGTTCGGCACCGGCGGCAATTTCGGCACCTATCAGCTGGATAGCGTCGAGGGCCCCGGCTCCTCGCTGAAGGATTACCCGGAAGGCAATATGGGCCACCGCCCGGCCGTGAAGGGCGGCTATTTCCCCGTGCCGCCGGTGGATGGCGATGCCGACCTGCGCGCCGAGATGCTCTCCGCCATGGGCGAAATGGGCCTGCCGATCGAGAAGCACCATCATGAGGTCGCGCAGAGCCAGCACGAGCTGGGCACCCGCTTCAACAGCCTCACCACCATGGCCGACCAGATGCAGATCTATAAATACTGCGTCCATAATGTCGCCCATTCCTACGGCAAGACGGCGACCTTCATGCCCAAGCCGATTTATGGCGATAACGGCTCGGGCATGCACACCCATCTCTCCATCTGGAAGAATGGCAAGCCGCTCTTCGCCGGCAATGGCTATGCCGACCTGTCGGAGACCTGCCTGTACGCCATTGGCGGCATCATCAAGCACGCCAAGGCCATCAACGCGTTCTCCAACCCGTCCACCAACTCGTATAAGCGCCTGATCCCGGGCTTCGAGGCGCCGGTGCTGCTGGCCTATTCCGCCCGCAACCGCTCCGCCTCCTGCCGGATTCCGTATACGACCAGCCCGAAGGCCAAGCGCGTCGAGGTCCGCTTCCCCGACCCGACCTGCAACCCCTACCTCTCTTTCTCGGCCCTGCTGATGGCCGCGATCGACGGCATCAAGAACAAGATCCACCCCGGCGACCCGATGGACAAGGATCTGTACGAGCTGCCGCCCGAAGAGCTGAAGGGCATCCCCACCGTGTGCGGCTCTCTGCGCGAGGCGCTGCTCTCGCTCGAGGCCGATCACGAGTTCCTGCTCGCCGGCGATGTGTTCTCGAAAGAGCAGATCGAGAGCTATATCGAGCTGAAATGGAAGGAAGTGTACCGGTTCGAGCACACGCCGCACCCGGTCGAGTTCGAAATGTATTATTCCGTCTGATCAGACTGGAATTGCATGGAAAAACGGCACCTTCGGGTGCCGTTTTTTGTGATGGCGCGCCATCCCCCCACAAACCCCTTGCCGTGTGGGGCGCAAGCGCCTAAATAGAGGCTCAACAAAACCCGCTTTTCCGCAGGGTGGCCTCGTAAACGGGCCGCCTTTTTTATTGGATTTTTGCCGCTTGTCCGACAACCGCCCAACCCATACCGGCCTTGAGGGCCGTATCGCCGGGATTATCGCCGCGCCACTGGAAGCCCAGGGCTATGAGCTCGTGCGCGTGCAGGTGATGGGGCGCGAAACCCCAACCGTGCAGATCATGGCCGACCGGGCTGATGGCGCGCCCTTCACGCTCGAGGATTGCGAAACCGTGAGCCATCTGCTCTCGGCCGTGCTGGATGTGGAAGACCCGATCGAGAACGCCTGGACGCTGGAAGTCTCCTCCGCCGGGATTGACCGGCCGCTGACCCGCACCAAGGATTTCAATAAATATGCCGGCTTTACCGCGAAAATCGAGCTGGCCTTCCCCGGCCCCGACAACCGCAAGCGCTTCACCGGCACGCTGATCGGCGCTGACAGCGAAACCGCCCGGCTGCGCCTGGACGATGGCGAAATCGTGGAACTGCGCCGCACCGATATCCGCAAAGCCAAGCTCGTGCTCACCGACGAACTGATCGCCTTTACCACCCAATCCACCGTGACCAATTAGAGGACGCCCATGGACACCGCCGTCAATCGCCCGGAATTGCTGCTCGTCGCCGATGCCGTCGCGCGCGAGAAACAGATCGAGCGCGAGGAAGTGCTGGAAGCGATGGAACAGGCCATCCAAAAGGCCGGCCGCGCCAAATACGGGCATGAGAAGGATATTCGCGCCGTCATCGACCGCAAGACCGGCGATGTCCGGCTCTCGCGCTGGACCGAGATCGTCGAGATCGTGGAGAATGAGGAAACCCAGATCCCGGTATCCATCTCCAAGAAATTCGCGCCCGAGAAGGAGGTGGGGGATTTCATCGTCGATCCGCTGCCGCCCATTGATTTTGGGCGCATCGCGGCACAGACCGCCAAGCAGGTCATCGTGCAGCGCGTGCGCGAATATGAGCGCTCAAAACAATATAACGAGTTCAAGGACCGGGTGGGCGAGATCATCAATGGCGTGGTCAAGCGTACCGAGTACGGCAACCTCATGGTGGATTTGGGCCGGGCCGAGGCGCTGTTGCGCCGCGATGAGTGCATCCCGCGCGAGAATCTGAAAAATGGCGACCGCGTGCGCGCCTTTATCTACGATGTGCGCGAGGAGCCCAGAGGCCCGCAAATCTTCCTCTCGCGCACCCATCCCGGCTTCCTCGCCAAGCTGTTCGCCCAGGAAGTGCCCGAGATTTACGACGGCATCATCGAGATCAAGGCCGTGGCGCGCGACCCTGGCTCACGCGCCAAAATGGCCGTGATCTCGCGCGATGCCTCGATCGACCCGGTGGGGGCGTGCGTGGGCATGCGCGGCTCACGCGTGCAGGCCGTGGTGGCCGAGCTGCAGGGCGAGAAGATCGACATCATCCCCTGGTCGCCCAATGTCGCGACCTTCGTGGTCAACGCTCTGGCCCCGGCCGAGGTGTCCAAGGTGGTGATGGATGAGGAAGCCGGGCGCGTGGAAGTGGTGGTGCCCGACAGCCAGCTCTCGCTCGCCATCGGCCGCAGAGGGCAGAATGTGCGCCTCGCCTCGCAACTCACGCGCTGGGATATCGACATCCTGACCGAAGCCGAGGAATCGGAGCGCCGGCAGGAGGAATTCCGCCGCAAGACCGGCCTGTTCGTCGAGGCGCTGGATGTGGATGACATGATCGCCGGGCTGCTGGTGCAGGAAGGGTTCGAGACCGTGGATGATCTCGTCGTCACCCCGCAGGAGGAAGTCGCCGAGATTGAGGGCTTTGATGAAGGTGTCGCCACCGAGCTGCGCCGCCGCGCCGAAACATTCCTTGCCCGCCAGGCGAACGAGCAGGAGGAAAAGCGCATCGCACTTGGTGTGACCGACGATATCGCCGCGTTCGAGGCGTTCTCGGCCAAGGATCTGATCGCGCTGGGCGAGAAGGGCGTGAAGACGCTCGACGACCTCGCCGATCTCGCGGGCGACGAGCTGGTGGAAATCCTCGGCGCCGAAACGATGAGCGAGGAGCAGGCCAACGAAATCATCATGGCCGCGCGCGCACACTGGTTCGAGGGAGATGACAGCCACGCTTCCTGAACCGGCCATAGATCCGATAGAGCCGCCATCCGAGACCGGGCCGCACCGGCGCTGCCTTGTCAGCCGGGCCGAGGGGCGGCGCGAGGAGATGCTGCGTTTTGTCGCGGGACCGGAGCGGCAAGTGGTGTTCGACGCCGCCGCAACCCTGCCCGGACGCGGAATGTGGTTGAGCCCGCGCGCCGATGTGCTAGAGCAGGCAATCCGGCGCGGTGTCTTCTCCCGTGCCGCGCGCATGCCGCTGACCGTGCCGCCGGATCTGGCAGACCATGTGCAGGCGGCGCTAAACCGGCGCCTGACCGATCTGCTCGGTCTTGCGCGGCGCAGCGGGGCAGCGGTTTCCGGCTTCGAGAAGGCGCAAGACTGGCTGCGGGCCAACCGCGCCGGGCTGGTGGTGCAAGCCGCCGATGGCAGTCCCGAAGAGCGGGCGCGGTTTCTGGCCCGGGCGGGGAGTGTCCCGGTGGTGGCGGTTTTATCCGCCGCCACGCTGGGCAAAATTTTCGGCCGGACGCATACGGTGCATGTCATCCTGGGCCCCGGACGGCTGGCCCGGATGATCGAAATCGAGGCGCGGCGCCTGCAAGGTGTTGCGGATAAGGGATGAAGCGGGCAGTAGTGCCCAACAAGTCCGGGATCCGTCCCGGCAAAGACGTGAATGGACCGGATTAAGACATGACTGACGGCAACGACCAGAATGAAACCAAGGGCAGGCTCTCGCTGCGTCCGGCGGCGCGCGGGGATGCGGGGCATACTGTCGATGCCGGATCGGTGCGGCAGAGCTTCTCGCACGGCCGCTCCAAGGTCGTGCAGGTGGAGGTGCGCAAGAAACGCGGTGCGGGCGGACACGCCCCCGCGGCCGGCGGCGAACCCGCCGCCCCAGCACCCCTGACGCCAAAGCCCGCCGCGCGCCAGGGCGCCACCTCCGCCGGGCAACGGCAGCGCCCCAGCCCAGGAGGGGCCCAGCGCGCCCTGACCGCGGCCGAGCTCGCCACCCGCCAGCGCGTTCTGGCCGAGGCCGCCCTGCGCGAGGCCGAGCGCCGTGAGCAGGAGAAGATTTCCATTCTCTCCGCCGCCGAAGAAGCCAGACGGCGCGAAGAAGAGGCCGCGCGCGCCCAGGCCGAGGAAGAAGCCCGGCTGAAAGCCGAGGCCGAGGAGGCCGCGCATCTCAAGGCCGAGCAAGAGGCCGCCGCGGCCGCCAAGGCCGCGCAGGAAGCCAACACCAAGACCGCGCAGGAAACCGATACCAAGGCCGCGCCGCAACCAGCGGCCCCGGCCCGGCCCGCGGCGCCACGTCCGCCAGCACGTCCCGGCGCAGCCGCCTCTCCCGCCGCGCGCGCCACCTTGCAGCTGCGCCCCGGCGCAAGCCGCCCCGCCGGCGATGACGAGGACGAAGCTCCGCGCGGTCCCGCGCGCCGTCCTACCGCCACGCCCCCCCGGCGCGGCGCGCCCGCGGCCCCGGCCAAGAAGCTGGGCGATGGCAACCGCCGCGGCGGACGCATCGACGTGCAGGCCGCCCTCGAAGGGGCTGATGAGAAAGTCCGCTCGCTCGCCTCCGTACGCCGCCAGCGCGAGCGCGAACGCCGCCAGGCCGAGCTGGAGCTGCTGCGCGCCGACGGCGTGAAAGTGGTCCGCGAGGTTATCCTGCCCGAGACCATTACCGTGCAGGAGCTGGCCAACCGCATGGCCGCGCAAGGGCGCGACGTGGTCCGCGCGCTGATGAAAATGGGCGTGATGGCGACCATCACCCAGACCATCGATGCCGACACCGCCGAACTCGTCATCAGCGAATTCGGCCATAAGGTCCGCCGTGTTTCTGATTCCGACGTGGAGCTGGGACTGGAAGGCAAGGCCGACGATGAGGCCGAGCTCAAACCGCGCCCGCCGGTTGTCACCATCATGGGCCATGTCGATCACGGCAAGACCTCGCTTTTGGACGCGCTGCGCCACACCGATGTGGCCGCCGGCGAGGCGGGCGGGATTACCCAGCATATCGGCGCCTATCAGGTCACCCTACCCTCGGGCCAGGCCATCACCTTCCTCGACACGCCAGGCCATGAGGCCTTCACCGCCATGCGCGCGCGCGGCGCCGCCGCCACCGATATCGTGGTGCTGGTCGTCGCCGCCGATGACGGCGTGATGCCGCAGACGATCGAGGCGATCAAACACGCCAAGGCTGCGCAAGTGCCCATCATCGTCGCGATCAATAAGATCGACCGGCCGGGCGCCGACCCAAACCGTGTGCGCAACGAGCTGCTGCAGCATGAGATCGTGGTCGAGAGCATGAGCGGCGACACCATGGATGTCGAGGTTTCGGCGCTGAAGAAGCTCAATCTCGACAAGCTGGAAGAGGCCATTTTGCTCCAGGCCGAGGTGCTGGAACTGCGGGCCAACCCCGACCGTACGGCCGAAGGTGCCATCATCGAAAGCCGGCTCGATAAGGGCCGTGGACCGGTGGCTACCGTGCTGGTCCAGAAAGGCACGCTACACCAGGGCGATATTGTGGTGGCGGGCGCCCAATGGGGCCGCGTGCGCGCCATGCTGAACGATAAGGCCCAGCCGGTGAAGGAGGCCAACCCCTCCCTGCCGGTGGAAATTCTCGGCCTTTCGGGTGCGCCCACGGCGGGTGAGCCCTTCGTGGTGGTGGAAAACGAGCAGCGCGCCCGCGAAATCACCGAATACCGCCAGCAGAAGCTGCGCGAGCGGCAGGTGGCGGCGCAAACCGCCCTGCGCGGCACCATGGAGGAGATGCTGGCGCGCATCCAGGCCGGGGCGCAGAAGGAAGTCGCCGTGCTGATCAAGGCCGATGTGCAAGGCTCGGCCGAGGCCATCCAGGTGGTTCTGGGCAAGCTCGGCAACGAGGAAGTGCGCGTGCGCGTGATCTATTCCGGCGTCGGCCAGATCACCGAAAGCGACATCCAGCTCGCCAAGGCGTCCGATGGCATTATCGTCGCCTTCAATGTCCGCGCCAACGCGCAGGCGCGCGAGCTGGCCAACCGCGAAGGCGTGGATATCCGCTATTACTCGATCATCTACGAGGTGGCGGACGATATCGAGACGCTGGTCAAGGGCAAGCTCGCCCCCGTGCATCGCGAGAAATTCCTGGGCTATGCGGAAATCCGCCAAGTGTTCAACATCACCAAGACCGGCAAGGTCGGGGGCTGTTATGTCACCGAGGGCGTGGTCAAGCGCGGCTGCGGCGTGCGCCTGCTGCGCGACAATGTCGTCATCCATCAGGGCGAGCTCTCGCAGCTCAAGCGCTTCAAGGACGATGTCCGCGAAGTGGCGCGCGGCTATGAATGCGGCCTGTCCTTCGCGGGCTTCCAGGATCTGCGCGAAGGCGATGTGGTAGAGTGCTATGAAACCGAGATCGTCGCGCCCTGAGGGCGCGCACGGCACCCCGAGCCAGCGCCAGCTGCGCGTGGCGGAGGAAATCCGCCACGCCCTGGCCGATGTGCTGCTGCGTACCGAATTCCGCGATCCGGAGCTGGCCGGCGCGCATCTCACCATTTCGGAAGTGCGCATGTCGCCCGACCTGAAGCATGCGCTGGTGTTCGCCTCAGTGCTGGGCCATAAGGATATCCGCCCGCTTTTGCCGGCCTTAAAGCGCGCCGCCCCCTTCCTGCGGTCGCAAATCGCGCCCAAGCTTGGCCTGCGCGTGGTGCCGGACCTGAAATTCGTGGCCGATGCGGCGCTCGACCAGGCCTCGCGCATCAACGAGATCCTGCATTCGCCGGATGTGGCCCGCGACCTTCCCGGCGGGCCCGATGAGACCGAGCAGGACTGAACAGCTCACCCCGGCGCAAATCGCGCGGGCGGCTTCTATGCTGCGCGCGGGCGGGCTTGTCGCCTTTGGCACGGAAACCGTTTACGGGCTGGGCGCCGATGCCTGCAATGGCGATGCCGTGGCGAGGCTTTACGCGGCCAAGGGGCGGCCCAGTTTCAACCCGCTGATCTGCCATTTCGCCGATGCGCAAACCGCGTTTCGCTATGTTGTGCCCACCGCGCTGGCAAAGCGCCTGGCCGAGGCCTTCTGGCCCGGGCCGCTGACCCTGGTGCTGCCGCGCGCGCCTAATTGCCCGGTATCGCAACTGGCCGGGGCGGGGCTGCCCACGCTGGCCGTGCGGGTGCCAGCCCATGCTGTGGCGCACCAGCTTCTGGCGGCATTTGGCGGGCCGGTTGCCGCCCCTTCGGCCAACCGGTCGGGGCGCATCTCGCCCACCAGTGCGGCGCATGTGCTGGCCGATCTGGAAGGGCGGATCGACGCGGTGCTTGATTCAGGCCCCTGCGCGGTGGGGGTGGAATCCACGGTTCTGGACCTGTCCTGCCCCATCCCAATCTTGCTACGCCCGGGCGGGGTGAGTGTGGAGGCGCTGGAAACCATCACCGGCAGGTTGGCTCAGGCGCCAACACCGGGCACGGCGCCCGCGGCACCGGGCATGCTGGCCTCGCATTACGCGCCCGCCTTACCCGTGCGCTTGAATGCGCGGGCTGTGGGCACGGATGAAGCGCTGCTCGCCTTCGGCCCCGTGCCGGCTGGGGCAGGGCTCGTCTTTCAGCTCTCCGAGCGGCAGGATCTGGCCGAGGCTGCCGCGCGCCTGTTCGAAGGGCTGCATTGGCTGGACGCGCAAGCCCACGCACAAGGGCTGAAGGCGATTGCGGTGGCTCCCGTCCCCGCCACGGGGCTTGGCCTTGCGATGAATGACCGTTTGAGCCGTGCCGCCGCGCCGCGCGGCTGATCAGCCAGCCTCGTCCAGCTTTAAAACCTCGCCCGCCAGGTACAGGCTGCCGCAAATCAGCACGCGCGCGGGCGTGGTGATCTGGGCCAGCGCGCCGCGTATATCTGGCCCAGGCACGGCAATACCGCCCGACGCCGCGACAATATCCACCACCGGCAAGGCCAGATGCTGCCCGGGCTCCGCCACCGCGTAAACCATGGCCGCACGCGGGGTGAGGATGCGCAGCACCTCACCCACATCCTTGCTCTGCTTCATGCCTATGATCAGGATTGTCGGCCCGTCCCAGGCGCGCAATTGCGCGGCCAGAACCTCGGCCCCGCCCGGATTATGCGCGCCATCCAGCCAGAGCTCCGCACCTTGGGGCAGGCGGGCTGCCAGCGCGCCGCTCAAACGCTGGAGCCGGGCCGGCCATTTCGCCTGTGTAAGCCCCTGCGCCATGGCCGCATGCGGCAGCGCGAACCCCGCCGCGCGCAGGACGGTGAGCGCGATACCGGCATTCTCCATCTGATGCGCGCCCGCCAAGGCGGGCGGGGGCAGGGCCACACCATCCAGCACCATGCCGCCCAAGGCGGGTTCAACCTTCCATTCATGGTCGCGGCGCAAAAGCGGGGCGTGCTGGGCGGCGGCCTCGGCCGCAATCACCGCCAGCACGTCGGGCGGCTGGCGCCCCACCACCACCGGAATGCCGGGTTTGATGATCCCGGCTTTCTCGCGGGCGATGATGTCCAATGCACCGCCCAGAAACTCCTGATGGTCGAGCGAAATGGCGGTGATGGCGCAGGCCGCCGGGCGGACCAGGTTGGTGGCATCCAGCCGCCCGCCCAGACCGACCTCGATAATCGCCAGATCCGCCGGCACGCGCGCGAACAGCCAGAAGGCGGCGGCAGTGATCGCCTCGAACACGGTGATCTGGTTGCCGGCATTCACCGCCTCCACCGCATCCAGGGCCTCGGCGAGCTGCGCGTCGCTGACCAATTCCCCCGCCAGACAAATGCGCTCATTAAACCGCACCAGATGCGGCGAGGTATAAACATGCGCGCGCAGGCCCGCCGCCTCAGCCGCGGCCCTGGCAAAAGCGCAGACCGAGCCCTTGCCGTTGGTACCCGCCACATGCAGGACCGGCGGCAGGCGATGATGCGGATTGTCCAATGCCGCCAACAGGCGGATGAGACGCTCCAGGCTGAGATCGATCAGCTTGGGGTAGAGCTCATGCAGGCGCGCCAGAGCGGAACTTATGTTTTGGCGCGCGGCCGCCCCTCCAGCCCCGCGCGCCTTATCGTGGTTCAAGCCGCGGCGCGCTTGTTGGCGGTGGCGAGCGCTATGATCCGCGCCAATGTCGCGGTCAGCTCGCCGCGCTTGACCACCATGTCGATAATGCCGTGCTCATGCAGATACTCGGCCCTCTGGAAGCCCGGCGGCAGTTTCTCGCGCACCGTCTGCTCGATAACGCGCGCCCCCGCGAAGCCGATCAGCGTGTTGGGCTCGGCGATCTGGATATCCCCCAGCATGGCGAAGGAGGCGGTGACACCGCCGGTGGTGGGGTCGGTCAGCACCACAATGTAGGGCAGGCCGGCTTCCTTCACCATTTGCGCGGCGATGGTCGAACGCGGCATCTGCATCAGGCTGATCGCGCCTTCCTGCATGCGCGCCCCGCCCGAGGCGGTATAAACAATCAGCGGCGCGTTCTGCAGCACGGCAAGCCGGGCCGCGGCCACCAGCCCCTCGCCCACGCCCGAGCCCATGGAGCCGCCCATGAACTCGAACGACATCGCCGCGACCACGGCTTTATTACCGCCCACCAGCCCATGCGCCACCAGCAACGCGTCATCCTGGTGGGTGGTCTCGCGCGCATCGCGCAGCCGGTCGGCATAGCGCTTCTGGTCGCGGAATTTCAGCGGATCATGCACGGGCTTGGGTAGATCAATGCGAGTATAAACCCCCTCATCGAAGGTCCAGGCCAGACGCTCAGCCGCGGTGGCACGCATATGGTGGCCGCAATGCGGGCAGACCTTGCGCGCGGCCTCCAGCTCGCGATGAAAGATCATCTGCTGACAGGACGGGCATTGATGCCAGAGATTATCCGGCGCCTCCTTGCGGCCAAGCAGGGTGCGGATCTTGGGGCGGACGAATTCGGTAAGCCAGCTCATAGGCGGGAATTAGCCTTTCTGCACGGAAATGGGAAGCAAGCGCGCCACGGCCCAGCCACCGGCCTCGGCCACCACCGGGTCCGCATCCCCGGCCAAGGCCTGGGCCGCGGGCAGCAAACCCGCATCGGCGCTGTTGCCAATGGCGATGGCGACATTGCGGACAAACCGGTTGCGCCCGATGCGCTTGATGGGCGAGCCTGAGAATTTTTGCCGGAATCCGGCATCGTCCAACGCCGCCAGCGCGGCCAAAGGCGGGGCGGCCAGATCCGCGCGCGCGGTGAGTTTCGCCTCCCGCCCGGCCTTGGCGAATTTGTTCCAGGGGCAGACAGCCAGACAATCATCGCACCCGTAAATCCGGTTGCCCATGGGGGCGCGGAATTCCTCGGGGATCGGCCCGGCATGCTCGATGGTGAGGTAGGAAATACAGCGCCGCGCATCGAGCTTATACGGGGCGGGGAAGGCGTTGGTCGGGCAGGCGGCTTGGCAGGCGGTGCAGCTGCCGCAGCGATCCGCGTGCGGCGGGTCGGGCGGCAGGGGAAGGGTTGTGAAAATCTCGCCCAGAAACAGCCAGGAGCCATGCGCGCGCGAGACCAGGTTGGTATGCTTGCCCTGCCAGCCCAACCCCGCCTCGGCCGCCAGCGGTTTTTCCATCACCGGGGCGGTGTCCACGAATACCTTTACGCCCTCTCCCCGGGCCGCGATGAACTGGGCGAGATGTTTGAGCTTGCCTTTCACAATGTCATGATAATCGCGGTTGCGGGCATAGACCGAGATATTGCCAATGGTGGGGCGGGCCAGATTTTCCAGCGCATCGCCTTTGGGTGCGTAGGACAGGCCAAGCGAAATCACGCTGAGCGCCTCTGGCCAGAGCCGCTTGGGGTCGGCCCGTTCATCGGCGCGCGCCGCCATCCAGCCCATGGCGCCATGCTGGCCGGCGGCCAGAAAATCGCGCAAGGCTGCGGCACGGGCGGGGGGAATTTCAGCACGGGCAAAGCCCACCGCATCAAACCCCAACGCCTGGGCCCGCGTCATAATCTGGTCTTTCAAGACGTGCGCCACCCCGCCTCCTTGCATGAGCTTGTCATCGGTCTCATCCGCCAGGCTGCACCTCGAACCGGTAGGGGCTGGCACTGGTCGTGCCGGGGTCGATGCTCAGGCGGTGCGCGAGCGGCGGAAACGCGCGCGAGCGGCAATCCTGGCGCTCGCACATCCGGCAGGACAGGCCAATCCCCACCGCCGCATTCTCCAAATCCAGCCCGTCGCCATACACGATCTTGCCGGCATGGGCGATATCACAGCCCATGGCCACCACGCGCACCGGCGGCGGCTCGCCCCAGCGCGCCGGACGGCCGGTAATGGCGCGGGCAAAACACAAAAAGGTCTCGGTTGCGGAAAGCTGCGCCACCTGCACCCGGATACTCCCCGGCGTGGCGAAGGCGGCATGCACGATCCAGCGCGGACAGGTGCCGCCAAAGCGCATGAAGGGAAATCCGGCGGCGGAAAAACGCTTGCTGACATTGCCCGCCGGGTCCACCCGCAAAAAGAAAAACGGCACCCCGCGCGCGCCAGCCCTCTGCAGGGTGGAGAGGCGATGGCAAGCCTGCTCGAACGACACGCCAAAGCGCGCGGCCAGGGCATCGACATCGTAGCGCCGCTCCCGGGCCGCGCTCAGAAACGGCTCATAGGGCATGAGCAGCGCGCCCGCGATATAATTGAGCAGGCCGATGCGCAGCAGCTCCGCCGCGTCGCGCGTGGTGGGCGCGGCGCGGGCCACGATTTTCTCAACCGGGGCGCGCGCCTCGAGCAGGGCAAGCTGAAACGCCATTTGGAATCCCCGGCTCTCGCGCGGGAGATCCTCGGACAAGGTGAGCATGCGGCTGGCCGCGTCGTACACGCGCAAGGCCCCGGGCAGGGGGCGGACATTCACGACCAGCCCGTGCTGGCGCCGCAGCCGCTCGGCCAGGGCATGGTTAGTGCCCAGTGCCGCCGCATCCAGGGTCTCGCCGATCGTCTCGGCCGTTTCCTCCAGCCCCGGAAAATGATTCTCATGATCGTGGAAAAAATCGCGTACCTCCTCATTGGGCAGCAGAATCTTGCGGCCCGAGGGCAGGGTGATGCCCGAACTCTCCTCGCGCGCGCCAGCCAAAGCCCGGCGCAGCGCCAGCACCGCACGCGCCGCGTTGGGCGACGCCGCCAGCGACCGCAGCTCGGCTTCGGGCACAGGCTCCAAGGCGAGCGCGGGATCGGAAAACGCCTCGCGCAGCAAAAGCTCGAACTCGCGCTCCTGCGTGCCCGACAAAGAGGCGAGATCGACTTTGAGCAGGTCGGTCAGCTTGAACAAAAGCGAGGCCGTGACGTTGCGCTGATCATGCTCGACAAGGTTCAGATAGGATGTCGAGATGCCGAGCTTCTGGGCGAAGCCCTGCTGGGTGTACCCCTGCTCCATGCGCAGCCGGCGGATGGTCTTTCCAATCGCGGGTTTTGACATGTTTTACAAATAGAAAAATTTTACAGTGAAGTCACGGTCTTCTTTCATGGATTCATTCCGTTCTTTGCGATGATTCTCATTGTGTTGTAAATAAATTTACGCATCGCCGCGTCATGGGCCCACCGCCTTCGTCATGAGCGCCGCCATGGCATCCGCCGCCTTGCTGTTACGGCTTGGCAAAAACACCGGCCGCGTGCGAATTCTTGCGTCATGTCGGCTCGGCCTTTTATCCTGACACCAGACCTGCTGTTGCGCGCCTACCGGCTGGGCTTGTTTCCCATGGCGGAATCGCGCCACAGCCACACCTTGCACTGGCTCGACCCGGAACAGCGCGGCGTGCTGCCGCTCAACCAGTTCCACATTCCCCGCAGCCTGATGAAAACCCTGCGCGCGCGGGTATTTACCGTCACCGTTAATACCGCCTTTGCCGCTACCATCGCCGCCTGCGCCGCCACACGGGAAAACCGGCCCGAAACCTGGATTAACGCGGAAATCGAACATCTGTTCGTGGAACTACACCAGCTTGGTTTCGCGCATAGCGTGGAAAGCTGGCATGAGGGCGCGCTTGTGGGCGGGCTGTATGGCGTGGCGCTGGGGGGAGCGTTTTTTGGCGAAAGCATGTTCTCCACCACCACCGACGCCTCGAAAGTGGCTCTGGCCCATCTGGTGGCGCGGCTGCGGCTGGGCGGCTTCGTGCTGCTGGATACGCAATTCATCACGGCACATCTGGCCCGCTTTGGCGCCGTGGAAATTCCGCGCGCCGCCTACCACGAACAGCTGGCCATGGCCATGGAGCGGGGCGGCCTGTTTCCCGAAAGCCTTGATTCCGCCTTATTGATGCGCGAATTCGAGAACATGCGACAGGAGCGCCCCTCATGAAATACAGACTCTCGGCGGCGCTGGCCCTGCTGCCCGGTTTGGCCATGGCGGCGGCGCCACGCTTTTTGCCCCTGCACGATACCGCCGCCACCTATGTGCTCACGCTGCCCGGACACGCGGCGCAAACCGTGACGCTGCATTATAGCGCGGCCAGCCAGCGCGCGCGTATAGACGGCGAGGCCGGGCTTGCCGTGCTCGCCAACCTGCCTGCCGGGCGCGCGCAAATTCTGGTGCCCGCCCTGCATGCCGCCGTGCGGGCACCGGAATTCTCCACCCTCGCCACCGCCCTGCGCGATGCCGACCAGGCGCGCTTTACCCCGCTCGGGCGCGGGCATTATGCGGGTTTGAACTGCGAGACATACCGGATTAACGACCCCCACGGGAGCGGCACGGCTTGCCTGACGCCCGACGGGGTCGTTCTGCATTTTAGCGGACATGATACCCATGGCAGCGCAACCCTGACCGCAATCCGCGTCAGCCATCCCCCCCAACCCGCCAGCCTGTTCACACTGCCAGCCGGATATGGGCAGATCGACCTGCCGCCCGGCGCGCTGGCCGCGATCTTGCGCTGACGGCCCCGGCCACGCGGGCCCGCCATGCTGTGCGCGGCTAATAAGCCGCCGTGGCCGCGATGGTCTGCGGGTCGAAGACCGATTGCGAAACAGGTTTAAAGATCCAGGGTCTGGCATAAGCCGCATCCGCGAAATTACCCTGCATGTTACAATAATCGCCCGTCTGCAGATTGAACACGTAATTATCTTGATAGAGCGTGCCTGGTAGGTTTGGAAAATTGGCGTTGACTGAAAAATTATGATGATACGGAACCCCGTTGGCATCCCACGTATCGATAATGCCAATTTGCCAAATATCCTCATCTATATACAGCCGGCGCCGGGCCATGACATTGCGCTCGCCAGGATGTAACGTGGCCTCGACCACCCAGCACCGATGCAGCTCCCACCTAATATAATCGGGATTGGGGAATTTTGGCGTGAAAATCTGCTCGACCCTGGCGCTATAAATCTTGTTGTTGTTATAGGGGATCAGCATTCCCCGCTTGCCAAGAAGCTTCCAGTCATACTCGTTGGCGGCACCATTAAACCCATTATATTCATCGTAATTGGCAACACCATCCACGTAGGATGAGGGGGTGTCATATTGCACATCGGGGGCGCGGCGAACACGGCCCTGCCCAGCCAGGACTTGCCATGTCTTTACTGGCGTCTGCAAAGAATTGATGTAGTACCATTGAACAAATTCATCACCAATCGTGGTCGCCGGACCGGTTGAAACATTTTGTACCTTGTACAAAAGACCATCATAATTCTGTGGATCCATGTTTGGATCGTAATAGGGAAAATAAAAATTCGAAGGGCCGGCCGAGGCCAAGGCAGGCGCGCGCCCCCCTTGTACAACGAAAGATCCGGTATTGTTGTGCACATAAGTTCCCGCCCAGCGCGTCTCATGATTATAGACCAGCTGAACACCCGCATTATAGGGATCTGATATGTCTGGAATGGGAAAGGGAATGCCGCAAAATCCACCAGAAAAGCCCAGCCGGCCACCCTGCGGGTCAAGCTTCGCACGGGTTATGTTCTTAGCGATGTTATCGAGTACGAACTGCGGATAAGCCGCCGTGCGCCGGGTTGGATATACCCGCACCTCAAAACCGGTTTTCTTGATCAGCTCCTGTAAGCCATCGGAGAGAAGATGCGCGTATTGCGCCATATTGTCGGCATCAACCTGGTAAAGCATTTTATCCTGGGCGAAAAAGTCCGGCGGCAATGTCTTGGTGGGGTCCCATGTCATCCCGTCTGGAATTCCGGTAAGACCGCCCGTATAGGCCGGAATGGTGCCCGCCTTATTGCCCGCGATCTCTGAGCCAAATGCCGTCAGACCAGGCCCCAGGCCGGGCGTTCCATTGGCCCGCGCGCCCTGCCCGCCCATGACCCAACCCATGGCGCTGGAACCTGTGAGAAATCCAAATTCACGTCGTTTCATAACGTACCCCTCCGGTTGATGAGGCTGAGGATTCATTCATTAAAAATAACTAATTGATACGAATCCAGAGCCTGTTATTTTGCACATTATTTTCGGATTTATTTGAAATATTCTTGTTTTTTTACTTTTAAAGTCTCCCATAATATTGCCGTGTTCCTTGGCATGGCCGCGCAACACGCCCCAAAGATCATGCCACTCCCAGCCGTTCGGCCGCTCTGGAGAGCGGCACGAGCAGGCGCTTAATCTTGAGATCGAGAAGGCCTTGAAAATACACCTGACGCGGCTTTTCCACAGGCAGAACGAGATCCTGATAACGTTCCTCAGCCAAGGCATGCGCCAGATTCATGCCCAGCAGCGGCCCCATCACATTTCCCCAGGTGCCGATATTCATCAGCGCGAATATGTCTTCATCCGGCCGATACAGTTTTGCATAATCTTGATGATAAACATGAGACGAACTTGCCGTGACGCCCGTCCAATAATTCTCAAGCCTGATGTCAAAATCACGTGTAACCGGAAATGCCTTGCCCAGATATTTCAGGAAATAATTGAAGTAACGCTCTGGATTTGCCGCATCGCCCTTAAAGGGAATTGTCGCCGTTATCATCTTATCGCGCCCATCCATGATGAGGGGATAAAGACCCAATGGATATTGGGTAAGGGCAGCGCGGGTTGGGTTGATTTCATCCAGCAAGGCCGAGGGAACAGAATTTGTTGCCAAGGCGCATGCCACCAAGGGATATTGCGTGCGCGCCAATATCGGGAAAAACCTGTTTCCCCAATGCCCATTCGTACACAAAACGACTTTACGTGCGTTAACGGTGCCCCGTGGACACTGCAAGCGCCAGGATCCTGTCTGTTTTTCACACGACAAAACCGGGGAATTTCCAAAAACTCTGGCACCAAGCCCGGCTGCGACCCTAACCATCCCGGTTGTAAATAAATATGGATTTACGCGTCCGCCATCACGCCAATAAAGGCCATGCGTATAGCCATGGCCACGCACGCGTTCTTTAAGCTCATCTCCAGTCACAACCGATACATCATATCCTTTACGGCGCCAAAATTCCTGTTTTTCATAAAGGCTTTTATGACCTTTGCCCGCCAGCTCGATCGCGCCGGCATGGCATTGATCGGCGAAAATATTATGTTTTCGGCACATATCAAAAACAATATTGCGGTGATTGATGAAGTAGTCGAGTAATTTTTCACCCCGGTCGGGCCATGATTGAAGCGGCCTGATATCATCGAGATAAGCCTGAACATGGCCCGCATTGCGCCCTGACGCACCATTCGCCGGCTGAAGTGCTTCCAGAAGAACCGTTTTGATTCCACGCTCCGCCAAATGCAGCGCAACCGATGCACCGGCCAGACCAGCCCCCACAACCGCGATGTCGGCCTCGATATCCGCATCCAAAGGCGCATAATCTGGAGCCGCCTGGGCCTGCCACCAGCTACTCGATGAGATCGATACCGTGCCATTTTCAAAAGTTTCGCGGGCGTTTATATCCGTTGAACGCATCAAGAAATGCCCCCCGCCACAGCACGTGTTTTAAGAAAAATTGTTGGAAATAAAGACAATAAGATTATGGCGGCGCATATGAATATAGCGGTATCGTATGTATGCGTCCGATCGAGCATGAAACCAACCAAGGCCGGACCAAGGGACGATATGATTCCCGATATGAAATTTCCAATGCCAAGAAGACTGCCAAAACGGTTGCGCCCGCAAACACTTTCGAGCAGCAGCGGCGAAACAACATTTATGAGGTTAAATGTGCTGCCCCACACAAGCACGAATATCAGAGTAAAAAAGAGCCCCGATGCAGAAACGCCCGATTTTAGCAATGCGCCAAGGCCAACCGCACTTAACGTGATGGCGGCCAGCATGATCCATACGGGATGAAAGCGGCTTGTTAATATACCTGCCAGGAGACTGCCTAGGAATGTTGCAATGCCAATGGCGCCAACAATGAGTGCTGCTGTTTGTTGCTGATACCCGCTTGCAACAAGGATCGGAATTGTAAATACAACGATCCCAAGGGCGCTCAGGTTGATGAGAGACATAACCAAAACCCAGATCCAATATTTTGGTGAGCATATGGATTTAAGCAGGCTGGTTTGCGTTGCTCCCTCCCGCGCCAGATCTTGGGCACCATGATCTGGCGCGGCTTTCCGCCCCGGTACCAACAGCAATGCCGCGGGCAAAGACAAAAACAGGTAAGATCCACCAATAACCAGCTCGCTTGACTTCCAACCTATTTCAGAAATACTCTTGGCTAGAAGGTAGGGCATGAAAATACCGCCCGCCGAGGCGGCCGCCATTAAAACACCAAAACCCATGCCGTGGTGCTTTTCAGGCAGACAATAAGAAACAACCGTGAATGCCGGGACATAGGTTGAAAGGCCAATGCCAGCGCCGCTCAATGCCATGTCGATCATTAATGAATCGATGCTCATGGCGCGGTGGGCCAGAATAAAACCCGCCGCACTCAGCAGCACGCCAAGCGCCATGATGCGTTTGGCTGGAAAATAATCCATGAGCCATCCGCTAAACGGCATCGCAATGGTCATGGTCAGGAGAAACGCGGTGGAGACATTCCCCGCCTTCTCAGCCGATACCGCGAAACTCTTCATATATTCCGGCGCAAATACACCCATTGAATTTATGGTTGTGCCAAAGCCAATGAAAAGTATGACGGCAAGCCCAAAAATTATAAGCCACGGGTTATAGGCCGGCTTCATGCAAAACCACCTGTTGCGAGAGACTTCATGTTATTGGCGCGCGACATCAGCGCCAGAGATTCAGCGCCGGTTTTCAGGCCAGCGCCATTTCACCCACCGTCTTGATTTCTTGGACGATTCGCAGACCGCTTATCTGCTTGAATCGCTTGATGAAGGTGCCTGCGTCAAAGCATAGTTCCGGCATCAGAACGCCTGTTCCATAGACATTGCCATCGAGCAAGGCTTCCAGACCGATTAACGCGCAAATCGGCGTTGGATCGCCAAGGGCGGGATCCTCCCCCGCCGCCAGGGCCGGGTTCATCACCCCTTGGATCTCGGTCTTGATCATGGTCTGGCAGTTGTTGTGGGACCCGGTCATCTCAAGATGAATACAAAATCCCGCGGGCTCGTCTCCCATATCGACATTGAAATATTTATCACCAACATGCGCTTCGACATGACGGATTAAATAATGGAGCGGGCTTATATCTGCGCCGGGGATTTTATCCTTGCTTGCAAAACCCGCATCAATCAGCATTCTCCAAATATCGGCACCACGCCTTGGATAATAGGCAAGATGGCAGGTAACATGCTTGAGCTGAGGAAATGACGCGGGCAGCATGATGGCCTCGCCATGCCCGGCATAATAAGACGGGTACGTGTTGAACGGCGCGATACAGTCAACCATCCATTCGCCGCCATAACCTTGCACCTGCGTATAGTGCCCATCGATGAACTGCGTGACCTGCTTTGAAGTGATATGGAACATATGGTCCAGAACCGCGGGGCTGTAGCCCAGGGTAAAGGGCACAACCATGGCCATGCGGACCGTCTCGACGGTATCGATGCTGTCAATCCCATGCCGGACCAATATGTTCGACAAGCCCGGGGTCATGCCGCAGCCCAAAATCATGCGAATGCCAGACGCCTCGACGCGCGTGCGAAAATCCTGATCCTGCGTGACATGTAGCGCAACGTCGTGATCATCGTTGATGTCGATATAATCGATTTTATAGGCAATCGCGGCTTCCATGATCGCGGCGGCATTGCGGTAAAACGGCCCCGCGGCATTCATAATCACGTCAACGCCGCAAAGCGCCTTGTCCAACTCTTCCCGGTCATGAACATCAAGCTGGAGCGCGGTTGCGTTATCTCCAATTTCGGCGGCCAAGTGTTGGGCCGTGGCTTTGTTCAAATCCGCCACCAAAAGCGAGAGCGCGGGACGGCGCTTGGCCAAACGGCGTGCAATTTCCGCGCCCACGGCGCCCAACCCAACAAACAGCACGCGCATTCATCTTCTCCCGATTGAATTTGTTAAAATTCTTCTTATAGTCACATAGCGTGACGTTAGTATTGGGTTGATTGGCGTGTCAACAAGCATTTGCTAAATTATTTTTTTAATATTTAAGCTTTGTGCGAGAGATGAGGGATAAATGGCCATTATAGCCCGCCGCGGCGGCCGCACGGCACGGAACACCGCGGCCATTCACGGTGCTGTTCATGACCTCATTCTCGAAAAGGGTCTTGATTTCACGTTCGAGGATGTCGCCCTTAAATCTGGCGTTGCGCGGCGTACATTGCATCGGCGCTGGGACAGCCGGATGGCGCTCATCATGGAGATGATCGAGACGCGCTACCGGTCTTTAGACTTTCCAAAAACCGGTGATTTTGCCGAAGATCTACGCAGTTTCGCCTATCATTTCCGCGAATTCTGCGATGATCCCATCGAGATCGCGCTCAATGGGCTGGCCGCCATCTCCGCGCAAAAGGAGTTCGCCGAACTGAATGAGCGCACCTGGCGGCAAGCGAATGAGCATCATCTCGATCTGTTCGAGTTACCGCAAAAGCGCGGTGAGATCAGCCCCGCACTCGATGCGAAGACGTTGCTGATGATGCTGACCGCCCCTATCGTGATTAATGCCAGCATTCTGCGGCGTAAAATGTCGGATTCCAACCTGGATTTGCTGATTGGGCATATCATACGCTTGGCCCGCGCGCCGGCACCAATGCTTCGTCCCTCATCGGCCAAACGTCCGCCACAAGCCGCACGAGCGTCACGGGCATGAAGGCCCATGGCGAGCGGGCATAAAAAACCCCCTCCCGGCTCTGCCAGGATGGGGTTTTGGTGATGGTGTCTGGCCCCGCTCTTGGCGAGAACGGGGCCATGATCATGGTGTCAGGAGCGCGCCCCTACGGGCAGCACGGTCGTGCCATGCGCTTCATTGATGATCTCAGCCGCGGCCAGATAGAAGGCCAGCGCTGCGGTAATCATCCCGGCATAGCCGCCCAGCACGCCCAGCACCGCAACGCCGAACAGATCTTTCAGCCCAAGCAGCACGAACGTGATCCACAATGCCAGAAAGATCAGGAACAAAGCGCGGTTGAGCGCGAAGGTGCCAATCCACATGGCGAAAGTGAAAATCCCCCACACCAGCAGATACCAGCCCACCGCGTCAGCGGGCACATCCTTGGAGAAAAAGGCCGCGAACAGACCAAAGCTCCACCAGAACGCGCCATAGGAGCAGAACGCGGCAAAACCGAAGCTGTTGCCCTTGGCCATTTCCATGAGCCCCGCGGCAAATTGCGCCGTGCCGCCATAGGCAAAAGCCATGGCCACCACCAGCGGCACGGTGGTGCCGGCCAAAAGCCCGGCATTAACCATGCTGAGTAACCAGGTTGTAAGGGCAAAACCAAAGAGCCCGAGGGGTGCTGGGTTGGCAAGTTTCATTGTGGTTCCTCCAGATGACGTGTAGGTCACTTATCGTTTTGTTAGATGGGCGGCATTTTTACATGCGCACCGCGAATGTTTTATTCCATATTCCGGTACGCTCGTAAATCTTGATGCCATCTTGTACCGTTTCGGTACGCACAATACCGGATTACCCGCCGCGGCGCGGCACCGCACGGGTGTTGGCTTAGCTGCCAGCCGTCATACGTTTGGACGTCCCATCAGGCAGACACCACGCGCGTCCCCAGCAAGATCTGCCGCAAGGCGGCGACCAGCTCGTCCATCATCTCATCGGTGTGGCGCGGACCGGGGGTAAAGCGCAAACGCTCCGTGCCGCGCGGCACGGTGGGGTAGTTAATTGGCGTGGCATACATGCCGAACTCGCGGATCAGCTGCATGGACACGGCCGTGGCCTTTGCCGCGTCGCCGATCATTAACGGCACGATATGGCTGGAGCTTGGCATCACCGGTAGGCCGGCGGCCTGGAACTTGGCTTTCAGCGTCTGCGCGCGGTCGAACAACAAAGCGCGGCGGGCATTGTCCGCCCTGAGCGTGCGGATGGAGGCCAGTGCGGCCGCCACGGTGGGCGGGGGCAGGGCGGTGGTGAAAATAAAACCCGCCGCGACCGAGCGTATGTAATCCAGAACTTTGAAATCACCGGTAATATAGCCGCCATGGCAACCAATGGCCTTGGCCAGCGTGCCCTCGATGATGGTGATACGATGGGCGACACCGTCACGTTCCGAAACGCCGCCGCCCTGCGCGCCATACATGCCCACGGCATGCACCTCGTCCAGATAGGTGAGGGCGTTATATTTATCGGCCAAATCGCAGATCGCGGCCAGGGGCGCGATATCGCCATCCATGGAATAGACGCTCTCAAAGGCGATGAGTTTCGGCGCATCGGCCGGGGCCGCGGCCAACAGCCGTTCCAGATCGGCCATATCGTTATGCTTGAACACATGCACGTTGGCCTGGCGCGCGCCCTTAATGCCGACAATCATGGAATTATGGTTCTGCGCGTCGGAAAACACGTGCCAATCGGGCAGGGAATTGAGAATGGCGGTGAGCGAAGCCTGATTGGAGACATAGCCCGAGGTGAAGAGCAAGGCGGCATCCTTACCGTGCAGGTCGGCCAGCTCTTCCTCCAGCGCCACATGCAGCGGGCTGGAGCCGGCGATATTGCGCGTGCCCCCCGCCCCCGCGCCAAAACGCCGGGCGGCATCCACCGCCGCCTCGATCACCACCGGGTCGGTGCCCATGGCCAGATAATCATTGGTCGACCAGACCAGGATGTCGCGCGTGCGGCCTTCCATGGTGACGGAATAATAAGGAAAACGATCGGCCAGTTTTTCCAGCGCGACGAAGCGCCGGTAGCGTCCCTGGGCGGAAATCTCAGCGAGAGCGTCTTCACATTTGGCGATGAATTTATGCATGACTGACCATGTACGGCGATTTTGCCTCAGCAAAACGCCTCAGGACGCGCGAAGTCAATGATTTACGTCAACGACACACCCTGGCGCGCTACGCATGGCACGCCGGGAAATATTACCGACATATAAGGCAAACCTCACGAAACAGGGGAATTTCCGAAGGCGTTGTTAACCAGGCCAGCCTTACAACCAAGGCGTGTGCCGCATTTTCAACGGAGGGTCCCATGCCACGTATTACCATTTTGCCGGGTCTGATCGTCGCCATGTCCATGGCCTTGGCCTGGTCTTTGGGTAAATATGCTGAAATCAGCCAGGAATTGCGGGCCAAGGGGGCTGGCCTGCCACGCAGCCGTCCCTACCCTCTACCCGATCAAACCGAAAAACCCTTATAGAGCTTGGCTGTATAAGGCCTCGCCGTTAGACGCTGCCCGCAACATAAGTGCGCAGCGTCTCCACCTCATGCTCGCTCTGGTCGATCCGCGCCTTCACAACGTCGCCAATGCTGACCAGCCCCGTCAATATCCCGTTTTCCATAATGGGCAGATGCCGGAAATGCCCATCCGTCATCATTTCCATCGCCTCTTCCACGCTGGTGCCCGGCGTGGCGGTGGTGGGGTTGCGGGTCATCAGGTCGGCCGCGCTCATATCCAGGGCGCGGCCAGCCGCCCGCGCCAGGGCGCGCACAATATCACGCTCGCTCAAAATGCCGGTCAGCCGGCCGCCCTCAACCACCAGCACGGCGCCGATACTCTTTTCCGCCAGCACAGCCACCACACCGCTAATCCGCATATCGGGCGGCACGGACACAAAACCGGGCGGCTTCTGACGCAGGATATTATTTAACAACATGGCACGCTGTTCCCTTTTTTCATATTTTTCTCAGTATGAAAGACCGGCGCGCCACACGCAAATTATATTTTCATCACCTCTGATTTTCGCGCCAAGGTTGTTCCTCGTAGCCGCCACGGCCGCGCTTGTTGAAAATGCGCGGCAAAGCGGCTAAACCCCGCGCGCCGGCACCCCTGGAGGCCGGCTTTTATTGTTTGTATCAAGGAGCGTAACATGGCCAATTTCGAAGCGATCGAGGCCTCTGCGCGTTCGCGTGCCGGCAAGGGGGTGGCGCGGGCGACGAGGCGTGAGGGCAAGGTGCCCGCCGTTATTTATGGTGCGAAGCAGGAACCCTCCCTGATCGCGCTGGACCCGCGCATCATCATGCGTGAGCTCAAGCGCGGTGGCTGGCGCTCGCGCCTGTACGAGATCGAGCATGACGGGCAAAAAACCCGCGCCCTGATGCGCGACGTGCAATTCCACCCGGTGACCGATATGCCCGAGCATGTGGATTTCCAGCGCCTGGCACCGGGTGAGCGCGTGCGCGTGGCCGTGGTTGTGAACTTCCTGAACGAAGCCACCAGCCCCGGCATCAAGCGCGGCGGCGTACTCAACGTCGTGCGCCACAAGGTGGATGTCGATGTCGATCCCGACCAGATCCCGGAGAAGTTCGAGGCCGATCTCGGCACGCTCGACATTAACGACAATATCCGCTGGCACAATCTGGCCGGCACCGAGCATTGCCGCCCGGTGATCATGGACCGCGATTTCGTGATCGCGACCCTGGCACCGCCGACCGTCTCGGCCGAGCAACTGGCCGCCGAGGCCGCAGCAGCCGCCGCAGCTGCCGAGGCGAAGAGCGCCAAGGGCGGCAAGAAGAAGTAACACGGACTGACGCCGCGCCATGCTGCTTTGGGTTGGCCTTGGAAACCCGGAACCGGGCATGGCGCGGCACCGCCATAATATCGGCTTCATGACCGTTGATGTACTGGCGCTGCATTACGGTTTTTCCCCCTGGCGGGTCCGCTTTCGGGGGCTGTGCGCAGAAGGGCGCATTGGGCCGCATAAAATCATGCTGCTCAAGCCCATGACCTATATGAATCTCTCCGGTGAATCCGTGCAGGAGGCGGCCGCTTTTTATAAGCTCGCCCCTGGCGACATCACCGTGTTCCATGATGAGCTGGACCTGCCGCCAGGCAAGCTACGCGTGAAGCAAGGTGGTGGCCATGCCGGGCATAACGGCCTGCGCAGCCTGGATAAGCACCTGCCCAGTCCCGATTATTGGCGCGTGCGGCTGGGTATTGGCCATCCGGGCGACAAAGCCCGCGTGAGCGGCTATGTGCTGAGCGATTTTTCCAAGACAGACAAAGACTGGCTGATCCCGCTGCTGGATGCGCTGGCCGAAAATGCCGACCTGCTGGCCGCGGGCCGGGCTGAAGATTTCATGACGCGCCTGGCGCAGACCATAGGGAGTTAAGAATGGGGTTTAATTGCGGTATTGTCGGTCTGCCGAATGTCGGCAAATCGACCCTGTTCAACGCGCTCACCGCCACGGTGGCGGCCCAGGCGGCGAATTATCCGTTCTGCACCATTGAGCCGAATGTCGGCCGGGTGGCGGTGCCCGATACACGCATGGATAAGCTGGCCGAGATTGGCAAATCCGTGAAGATCGTCCCCACCAGCCTGGAATTTGTCGATATTGCCGGGCTGGTGCGCGGCGCCAGCAAGGGCGAGGGGCTTGGCAACCAGTTCCTCGCCAATATCCGCGAGGTCGATGCCATCGTGCATGTGCTGCGCTGCTTCGAGGATGAGGACGTGACCCATGTGGAGGGCTCGGTCGATCCGCTGCGCGATGCCGAGACGGTCGAGACCGAGCTGATGCTGGCCGATCTGGAGAGCCTGACCAAGCGCCAGCCCGCCTTGCAGAAAAAAGCCAAGAGCGGCGATAAATCCGCTGCCGCCGATCTGGCGCTGATCGAGCCGATCATCGCCGCTCTGGAATCCGGCAAGCCGGCGCGCATGGCCATTGCCCCAGCCGAGGCCGAAGCCGCGCAGCGGCTGAATCTGCTGACCTCCAAGCCTGTGCTCTATGTGTGCAATGTGGAGGAATCCGCTGCCGCCACGGGCAATACGCAATCGGCCCGGGTGGCCGAAATGGCCCAGGCGCAAGGGGCGGCTTATGTCATCATCTCCGCCGCCATCGAGGCCGAGGTCAGCCAGTTGCCGCCCGAGGACCGGGCGGGATTCCTTGCCGACCTGGGGCTTGAGGATTCCGGGCTCGACCGCATCATCCGCGCTGGCTACCAGCTGCTCGGGCTGATCACTTACTTCACCGTGGGACCAAAAGAGACCCGGGCCTGGACGATTATTAAAGGCACCAAGGCGCCGGGGGCGGCAGGTGTGATCCACGGCGATTTCGAGCGCGGCTTTATCGCGGCGGAAACCATCGCCTATGATGATTATGTGGCCTGCAAGGGCGAGGCGGGCGCGCGCGAGGCCGGCAAGCTGCGTATCGAAGGCCGGGACTATGTGGTAAAAGATGGCGACGTGCTTTTGTTCCGCTTCAACGTGTAAGGGAATGAGATGAACCTTCCGGCCCGCATCATCGAGGCCATTTTATTTGGCGGGCGCTGGCTGCTGGCGCCCATTTATCTCGCCATGCTGGGCCTGCTGGGCATGCTCGTGGCCTATTTCATCAGCGAGCTGGTCCATACCCTGCCATCCCTGGCCGCGATGACCGAGAATGATCTCATCGTTCTCACCCTCTCGCTTATTGATTTGTCGCTCTCGGCCAATCTCGTCATTCTCGTCATCCTCTCGGGCTATGAGAATTTCGTGAGCCAGGTGCATTTCACAGAGAATGACACCCGGCCCAAATGGATGGGCGATATTGATTTCTCCGGCCTCAAGCTCAAGCTGCTCGGCTCCATCACTGTTATCGGCGCCGTGCATTTGCTGCGCAGCTTCCTCGAAATCGGGAACGAGCCCAACCGCGACCTGTTCTGGCAGATCATCATTGTCGTAGTATTCGCGCTGCTCTCGCTGCTGCTCGCCGTCTCCGACCGGCTTAGCTCCGGGCACGAATAGGCGGGGCGGCCAGCTTCTCGCCATAGGTGCAATAGGCGCTGCCGGAGCAGCGCCAGCATTCGGGCGTGCGCGCCTTACACACATAACGCCCGTGCAAAATGAGCCAGAGATGCGCTGGCTTGAGCATATCCTTAGGGATGCGCTTGAGCAGCTGCTCCTCCACCGCGCGCGGCGTGGGCCCAGGCGCCAGGCCCGTGCGGTTGCCCAGGCGGAAAATATGCGTATCCACCGCCATGGTCGGCTGGCCAAAAATCTCGTTCAGCACCACATTCGCGGTTTTGCGGCCGACACCCGGCAGCGCCTCCAAATCCGCGCGCGTGCCCGGCACCGCGCCGCCATGGTGATCCAGCAACTGGCGGGCCAGAGCCGCCACGTTCTTGGCCTTCGTCTGCCACAGCCCAATGGAGCGGATGAACGGCCCAATACCATCGGCCTCCAATGCCGCCATGGCGGCCGGATCGGGTGCCGCGGCGAACAGGCCTTTCGTGACCTTATTCACCGCGATATCGGTGGTTTGCGCTGAAAGCACTACGGCGACAAGCAGCTGAAACGGCGTTTCGTAATCCAGCTCGGTGCGCGGGGCGGGGTCGCCATTGCTGATAGCGGCAAGAAAAGCGGGAATTTCCGCCCGTTTCATGAGTTTGGGCATTTTATCCTTGGCTAAAACCGGTTCCGGCATGATCTATGCCGCATGGACCCATCCGCCGCCACTGGCGAGAGGCTGTTTTTCGAGGCGGAGCTGCGCCCGCACCGCAGCCTGTCGCGCAAGGCGCTGCTCGGCGTGCTGGCGGCCATGGCGGCTGGCTCGCTTTATATCACCACGTTCATGGCGCTACTGGGGGCGTGGCCGGTCATCGGCTTTAACGGTGTGGATATTGCCCTCGCCGTGCTGCTGTTCTGGCTCAATGCCCGGGCGGCGCGGGCGCGCGAGACCATCCGCTTGTATGAGCATGCGCTGGATGTCATCCGCACCAGCCCCGGCGGACGGGTGGAGATGTTCCACCTGGCACCGGGCTGGGCGCGGGTGGAATTGCACGAGCCCCCAGGCCGCGTGCCGGTTTTATGGCTCCGGGCCGAGGGGAAAAATCTGGAAATCGGGCGTCAGCTGGGTGCCGCCCAAAAACGCGATCTCGCCGCGGCGATAAACCGCGCGCTGGCGCGCTGGCGCGCACCACCACCAGGATCGGCCTAACCGTGCCCAATGGCAGCCCGCGCGCCGCGCGGCCGAACACTTAAAACCTGTAACTCACGCTCAGTTGGCCGGTCAGCCCCGCACTGGTATTGGCATCGCCCACCATGCCAGCCAAACCCGCATCAACACGCAGCGGCCCGCGCGCGGCCTTAAGGGTCAGGGCCAAGCTGCCCAAATCGCGGCTATTAAAAGCGGAAAGCTGGCTGATGCCGTATCCCTGAAGCGTGGCATGGGTGGCGATGACGGGGCTGCTCAACAAGCGCGTGAAGCTTATGCTGGCCGCGGGACGAAGCCGCCAATGTCCCCATTGGTACGCGGGCAAGGCTGCCCGCAGACTGGCTGTCAGGCTTGGCAGGGTCTTATCCAGCCCGGCAAATTGCAGCGCTAAACTACTGCCTTGTTCCTTAAAGCCCTCCAGCGCCGTGTTTGAGAGGTCGAACCCAAGTTGCGGCGTTAAAATAACATCGCCCATGGGCAGAACATCCCCGGCTTGGGCATACAAGGCGTATATCATGCCATGGCTATTGCCGATGGCCGTTCCCAGGCCGTCTCCTAACGGCCTGTTATCATGAACGGACACCACGTCAACGCTTCCCCCGCCCGCGACAAACGGCCCAGCCGCCAGCGAGGACAGCGCATAACGCGCGCCCATCGTCATGAGGAAAACATCGACCCGCGCATCCGCGCCCGCGCTTCTTATCCCGCCCCAATCATACCCAAGGCCGGCATCCAAGCTGGTGCGCGCGCCCAGACGATGCGTAAGGCCAACCATCACGCCAACCGTGCGGCTGGTTGAAGCGGCCACATTACGATCCCCCGCGGTGGACAATATGCCCGCCAGCGGTGTCTCCCAGAATTTTGTCTGGCCAGCCGCCATGCCCATGCCGTTTATATGAGGCGCAATGGCCGCGTCGATACGTTGCGGCAGGCGGACAAGATAGGACCCCGTGTCAGCGACAAGCTGGCCGCCAATCTGCGTTTGCACGCCACCCAAACTTCCCGAATCAATGGCCGATTGCAGATAATAATTATAGGCCGTGTAATGACCCGAGAGCGGCGAAGCCTGCAACGCGTTCAGCAAGGCCGCGCCGGCCGCCGCATTGCCCGTCATGTCCGCCTGGCCAGGCAGCAGGGTATAATCAACCATTTTCGCGCGCAGAACATAAATCTCGGCCTGGGTTAGGCCCAGCCCTTGCGTCAAATAACGATCAATCGAGCCATAATCGCTGATTGCCTGATTAAGGCCGGCCTGCAAATCCGCCTGTTGCACGCCCAAGATGGCGCCATAGGCCTGGGCGAGGTTTTGCGCGACGGCGGCACCATACGTACCGACATAGGCGTTATAAATTTTTTGTTCCGTGGCGCTTATATAGGCTGCCTGGTAAGTGTTGCTGGCAAGATAATTGGCCATGATATCAGAAGAGGACACGCCCGCGATGCTTTGCAGCATGGCGGCAACCCAGCCGGTGCGGTCCTTGCCCGATGAGCAGTTGAAGATGACCGGGCCGGGTGCCGCGGCAAGGGACGCAAAAACCAGCCCCAAATTGGCCCGCTCCGTTGGATTCGTAACAAAGCCTTTATCGATGGCCGTCAGATAAGTCTCGGCATCCGAAACGGTTTTCAAGGCCGGCAGCGGCGGATATGACGGCGTGCCAAACACATTAATATCGATATAGCTGGCACCCACCGGCGTGTTCTGCGATTCCGGCGTAACATCGTCTTCATAAGGTGTGCGCAGATCAATCAACTGGCGAATACCCAATGTGTCCAATGTTGCTTGGTCGGCGGGGCTGACCGTGGTCAGCGCGTTGGAACGATAGAATATGCCCGTCCGCATCACGCCATTCTTGGCCGTTTTATAAGCTTGTCCGCTGCCGCCATCGGCCACCGCAACCCCCGCAATATCGCGGAAATTATCAAGCGAGGACAGGATCGGCGTTGTGAGCGCGGTTTGCGCGGCCGCGCCGCCCACAAAAAGCACCCAAAGAGCCGATGCCATGTAAAGTGAGTTTTTCTTGTTCATATCGCTCCCCGTTTATTTTTCAGTCATTGCGGGGAAAGGTTTGAGCAAAAAATTAAATATGTCTAATGCATTTTGATTCGTATTTTGATAATGTTTACGCATGAAACTAGATCTGCATCGCCTGCGCCACGCCATTACGGTGGCTGAAACACGCAGCTTCAGCCGCGCGGCGGAGCTTCTGGCCATCACTCAGCCCGCCCTCAGCCGGAGTATCGCCACCCTGGAGGATGATCTTGGTCTACGCCTTTTTGACCGCGACCGCTCGGGCGTGTTCATAACCCAAGCCGGAGCCAATCTGCTCGCCGGGGCCAAGCCGCTTCTGACGCAAGCGCATATGTTGGAGCAAACCATGCGCCAGCTGCATCATGCGCAAACGGGCGTGATCCATTTTGGCATGAGCCCCATGGTCGCCAGCCTTTATCTGTCTGATTTGTTCCTGGCGCTGAACAAGACCCGCCCCGATCTTATTTTACGCCCCCTGGTGCGCAAGACCGAAGGGTTGCTAACCGCGTTGAGCCAGGGCGAGATCGAAAGCTTTTTCATGGCCTACCCCCACCCGCCACAGCGCGAAGATATTGTCGCAAACGCTCTCGGCCCGGTGCCCATTGGCCTGTTCGCGCGCGCGGGGCACCCATTGGCCAGCTCCCACACACGGCCCTGTGATTCACTGGATTCCTTTCCGCTTGCCGCGAGTGTTCCCGAACTTCCCAACCCCACGGGCGGCCTCCCGCTGGCCACCAGCATCGTCTGCGACAATTATGCCCTGATGAAGGAGCTGATTTTGGCGAGCGACACAATCAGCCTGATGTCGCCGCTTTTACTGCGCGATGAATTGCGCCGGGGCGAGGTAGTCAGACTGAATATGCCGCTGCTCGATCAGGCCGCGGTTGAACTCTTCTCGATCCGCTTGTCCGCGCGGACAATTTCCAAAACAACAAAATTAATTCAAGACGTTTTGTTGGAAAATCGGGAACGCTAAACGCCTCGTGGGCGTTCACCAGCCCGCAGGGGTGGGCGCCTTGAGTACGGCGCCCAACGGCGCAGGCCCCATGCCGGGCTGGTGAAATATCAGGCCGCATCACGGATAGCGGCGGCCTTCACCTCATCATCCACATGGTCGGCGAAGCTCGCGAAATTCTCAACAAACCGCCGCACCAGCGCGCGCGCGGCCTCGTCATAGGCGGCCTTGTCGTCCCAGGCGCGGCGCGGGTCCAGCACCTCGTCGGGCACGCCGATCACCTGCTCAGGGATTGCCAGGCCAAAGAACGGATCGGTGCGGCAGGCGGCATTATCCAGCTCACCCGCCAGAGCCGCGCGCAGCAAGGCCCGGGTATGGGCAATGGACATGCGCCGGCCCACACCATAGGCACCACCCGTCCAGCCCGTATTCACCAGCCAGCAGGACACGCCATGCTGCTTGATGAGCGCTTGCAGCAGCTTGCCATAAACCTGCGGATGGCGCGGCAGGAAGGGTGAGCCAAAGCAGGTGGAGAAGGTGGCTTGCGGCTCGGCACCCAGCCCTTTCTCGGTACCGGCGACACGCGCGGTATAGCCCGAGAGGAAATGATACATGGCCTGTGCCGGCGTCAGCCGGGAAATCGGCGGCAGCACGCCAAACGCATCGGCCGTGAGCATGATGACATTTTTTGGCATGCCGCCCCGGCCCGACAGCTCGACATTGGGGATGAACTCCACCGGGTAGCAGGCGCGGGTATTCTCGGTATAGGTCTTGTCGGTCAGGTCCAGGTGGCCTTGGCCGTCGGCCACCACATTTTCCAGCACGGTGCCAAACCGGTGCGTGGCGGCCCAGATCTCGGGCTCGCTCTTGCGCGACAGATCGATCACCTTGGCGTAGCAGCCGCCCTCGAAATTGAACACGCCGTGCGGGCCCCAGCCATGCTCGTCATCGCCGATCAGGCGGCGCGTGGGGTCGGAGGAGAGGGTGGTCTTGCCCGTGCCGGACAGGCCAAAGAACAGGGCGGAATCCTCCGACGGGCCGATATTGGCCGAGCAATGCATGGGCAGCACGCCGCGCGCGGGCAAAATCCAGTTCATCACCGTGAAGATGGATTTCTTGATTTCGCCCGCATATTCGGTGCCGGCGATGACAATGATTTTCTCCGCGAAGGAGAGCGCGATGGCCGTGGAGGAGCGCACGCCATCCAGCGCTGGGTCGGCCTCAAAATCGGGAGCATGCAGGATCACGTAATCGGGCACGAAACCGGGCAGCTCCTCAGGACTTGGGCGGATGAACATGTTGCGCGCGAACAGCGCATGCCATGCGCCGGTGGTCACCAACCGCACGCGGATGCGGTTCTCAGGGTCGGCCCCGGCATAAAGATCCTGGGTGAACAGCTCGCGCCCCTGCAGATAGGCCTGCACACGCCCCTTCAGCACATCGAACTTCGCGCGCGGCAGGCGCTGATTCACCTTGCCCCACCAGACATCAGCGCTGGTTTCGGGCTCGTCCACCACGAATTTATCGGCAACCGAGCGTCCCGTATGCACGCCGGTGCGTACAATTAACGCGCCATCGGCCGAAAGCCGCCCTTCATTCTTGCGCAGGGAATGGGCAACCAGCGCCGGCGCCGTGAGGTTGGCATGCAGCATGGCGGCAGCCTGCACGCCCGTGCCAGCGAGAGGGACGGCATCGCGATAGAGCGCGGGCTCGGTCTGAGTCATGGGGTCTTTATCCTCTCTAATCTCTTCGCAGCTTATGGAACCTTCATACGCAGCCGGATCGATGGCATCAACCACGCAAAACATCGACATGTCGCGAAAATTCATGCTGCAGCGCGGCAAATTTCAAATGAGAGGCCCGCGCGCGCGCCATATATATTGCAAGTCGTTAATCAAGATTTCACCAAACCGGGAATTATCCCGCGCAGCCGCGCCCCGTCCGCCCGCCCAGATTTTCATGCTCTTGATTCCCCGCCATAATCCGGTCACTCCCTTATGCGCACAACGGCGCCGACAGCATTGATGGGTTCGCAGATGAAGCACACAATCGCCCTGGTCGATGATGACCGCAATATTCTCGCCTCCGTGCAGATGACACTGGAGGCGGAGGGGTTCGACGTCCGTACCTTTACCGACGGCGAATCCGCCCTGCAGGCCCTGCTCGCCAAACCAGCCGATCTCGCGGTGCTCGATATTAAAATGCCGCGCATGGACGGCATGGAGCTGCTGCAGCGGCTGCGCGCGCGCTCGGCCATGCCGGTGATCTTCCTGACCTCCAAGGATGACGAGCTGGACGAGCTGATGGGCCTGCGCCTGGGGGCTGACGATTATATCACCAAACCCTTCTCGCAGCGCCTACTGCTGGAGCGTATCCGCGCCCTGCTGCGCCGCAACGACGCCACCCGCGCCGAAGCCTCAGGTGCGGCACCCGCCAGCGTGATCACCCGCGGCGACCTGACCTTGGATGAGACCAAGCATCAATGCCTGTGGAAGGGTAAGGATATTCAGCTCACCGTCACCGAATTCCTGCTGGTGAAGGCGCTGGCCCAGCGCCCAGGCATGGTCAAATCCCGCGACCAGCTGATCGATGCCGCCTATGGCGAGAATGTGTATGTGGATGACCGCACGATTGACAGCCATGTGAAGCGGCTGCGCAAGAAATTCCGCACCCAGGATGACGCGTTCGACCAGATCGAAACGCTCTACGGGATTGGCTACCGCTACAAGGATAACTGATCCTGGCCCACAAATCCCGCCTCTCGCGCCTGCTGCGCGACATATTGCTCGTCAACCTGCTGCCGGTGGCGCTGATCTTCGCGGCGTTGCTGTATCTGGACCAATACCAGCAAGGGCTGGTGGCGGCCGAAGTCTCCGCCTTGCGCGAACAAGCCCGGATTTACGCCGGAGCCATCGGCCAGTCCGCCGTGCAGGAAAATAACGGCCAACCCGCGATCAACCCCGATTTGGCGCAACCGCTGCTCTATTCCCTGACCGCGCCCACCCCCAACGCCCAGGCGCTGATTTACGGGCCCGATGGCGAGAAGATCGCCAATTCGCGCGTGCATCCAGGATCGGGCGGCGCCATCGTGACCGAGCCACTGGCCACTCCGCCACCGCCTGGCCTGTTCAGCCGGGCCATCGATTTCATCTATGACCATCTCTCCGGGTCGATCGCCGGCAATGAGGATGAATCCGGGCTGATCGGTTCGGGCGCTGGGGAAAACCCAGACACGCTGGGCTGGCAACCCGCCCCGCGCGAGGCGCTGCAGCTTACCGCCACGGCGCCGGGGCAGAATGCGCCGCCCTTCATCCGGCGGGATGCGCATGGCGTGCTGCTGATCACCGTGGCCGAGCCCATTATGCACAGCCAGCAAATGCTGGGCACCGTGCTGCTGACGCGCGAAGCCAGCGCGGTGGACCGCGCCGTGCTCTCGGTGCGCATTTCCATCCTTGGCCTGTTCGCGCTGGCGCTGGCGCTGACCGTCATCGTCTCCTTCTATCTCTCACGTACCATCGCCAGCCCCATCGGGCGGCTGGCCCAGGCCGCCGAGCGGCTGCGCGAGGGCAGGGCGCGCGCCCAGGCCCTGCCCAGCGTCATCACCAGCCGCAATGATGAAATCGGCACGCTCGCCCGCACGCTGGAAAGCTCCGCCCAGGCGCTCTGGGCGCGGATGGACGCGATCGAGAAATTCGCCGCCGACGTCTCTCACGAGATCAAGAACCCACTTTCCTCCATCCGCTCGGCCATCGAGACGCTGGCCCGGGTTGAGGATCCGGCCCGCGCCTCACGACTGCTGGCCATCATTACCCAGGATGTGGCGCGGCTGGACCGGCTGATCACCGATATCTCCGACAGCTCCCGGCTCGATTCCGAATTGTCGCGCTCGCGCTACGAGATCGTCGATATGGCGCGCATACTCGCCGCCCTGGCCGAGATCAACGACGCGACCCGCAAGGAAGACGGCGCCTTCGTGACCGTGGACGCCCCGGCCGAGGGGCTGTTCGTGCGCGGCTCGGAAACCCGGCTGGTGCAGGTGCTGCGCAACCTGATCGGCAATGCCATCTCCTTCAGCCCGGCCAGGGGCAAAATCATCCTGCGCGGGCGCGAGACGGGGGGGATGATCGAGCTGGCGGTGGAAGATGAGGGACCCGGCATTCCCGACGGCAAGCTCGATTCCATTTTCGACCGGTTTTATTCCGAGCGCCCGCAATCAGAGCAGTTCGGCAGCCATTCGGGGCTTGGGCTGTCCATCTCGCGCCAGATTGTCGAGGCGCATCAGGGCCGCATTTCGGCCGAGAACCGGCGCGATGAGGATGGGCACATTATCGGCGCGCGTTTCGTGATAAGGCTGCCGAGAGCCGGATGACATGAGGGGCAATCGTCTGCACGATTGCCCTCATGTCTGAATCCGGATCTATATCAATACCTTATACCAGCGGTTAGACCCCGCCCGCAGCGCCCTGATACTGCGCCGCGATCAGAAATTCCACATTGCCTTCCGGCCCCTTAATGGGGCTGGGGGTTATGCCCAGCACATGCCAGCCGGGCAGGGCGGCGAACCAATCGTTAATGTGGGCGCAGACCTGTTCATGCACCGCCGGATCGCGCACCACCCCGCCCTTGCCAACCTGGGCGGGCCCGGCTTCGAATTGCGGCTTGATCAGCGCCACGGCGAACGCCCCCGGCGCGCAAAGCGAGAGCCCCGCCGGCAGCACGGTGCGCAGGCCGATAAAGCTTGCATCGCACACCAGAACGCCAATGGGATCGGGGATGAGGTCGGCCGTGAGATACCGGGCATTGGTCTTTTCCAGCACCACGACACGCGCATCGGAGCGCAGCTTCCAGGCGAGCTGGCCATGCCCCACATCCACCGCATAAACTTTCGCGGCATCTTGGGCGAGCAGCACATCGGTAAAACCGCCGGTGGAAGCTCCTACATCGAGCCCAATGCGCCCGGCTGGGGTGAGGCCAAAATGCGCCAGCCCGTGCGCCAGCTTAAGCCCGCCGCGCGAAACCCAAGGGTGGTCCTGCCCCTTCACGCTGAGCGCGGCATCCGCCGCCAGAAGATCGCCCGGTTTTTGCACGCGCTTGGTGCCGGCATAAACGAGCCCGGCCATGATCAGCGCCTGCGCCTTGGCGCGGGATTCGGCAAGGCCGGTCTCAACCAGCTTAAGATCGGCACGCTGGCGGGCCATCAATTTACCTCTGGGATGGTCACCAGTGTGGTGACGATGAATTTCTTGTCTCGCGCGGCCCCGCCGGCGGCCAGGGTAATATCGGCCCCGCGCACGCCAAGCCAGCCCGCCAGGGCGGCGATGATCGCCTCATTCGCCCGCCCATCCTCAGGCGGGGCCGCAACCGAGACCTTCAGCCGCGCATCAGGCCAGCCCGGTGCGGCCGCCGCCGGCAGCACCGGGCCGATTTGGGTGCGGCGCGCGCCGGGTTGCGCCTTCACGGCAAGGACAAGCCCCGCCGGAGCGCGCAACCAGAACGCGCCATCGCTCATACGCGCTCGAAAATGGCGGCAATCCCCTGGCCGCCGCCAATGCACATCGTCACCAGCGCATAACGGCCGCCAATACGCTGTAGCTCATAAAGCGCCTTCACGGTGAGAATGGCGCCGGTCGCGCCAATGGGGTGGCCCAGCGCCACCGCGCCGCCATTGGGGTTAACCTTGGCCGGGTCGAACCCCAGATCCTGGCTTACCGCGCAAGCCTGGGCGGCGAATGCCTCGTTGGACTCGATCACATCCAGATCGGCGACGGAAAGCCCCGCCTTCTTCAGCGCCATCTTGGTTGCCGGAATGGGGCCAAGACCCATGACACCCGGCTCCACGCCGGCATGGCCATACGCCACCAGCCGGGCGAGCGGCTTGGCGTTGCGGCGGGCAACTTCCTTGCCGCTGGCCAGAATCACGGCCGCCGCGCCATCGTTCAGCGAGGAGGCGTTGCCCGCGGTCACCGTGCCGTCTTTCTGGAAGGCGGCCTTCAGCCCGGCTAGATTTTCCAGCGAGGCCTCGGCGCGCGGATGCTCATCCGTATCGAACAAAACGGTGCCCTTGCGCGATTTCAGCTCAACCGGGGCGATCTGGTCCTTGAACCGGCCCGCCGCGATGGCCGCCGCCGCGCGATGGTGCGATTCCACCGAAAATTGGTCCTGCATCTCGCGGGTAATGTGGCAGCGCTTGGCCACGTTTTCAGCCGTGATCCCCATATGGCCGCCGCCAAACGGATCGTTCAGCGCACCGACCATCATGTCGATCACCTTGGAATCGCCAAGCCGGGCCCCCCAACGCTCGCTCGGCAGCATATAGCCGCTGCGGCTCATCGATTCAGCCCCGCCGCCCAGCGCGATGTCGGCATCGCCCAGCATGATGCTCTGCGCCGCGGAAATGATGGCCTGCAGACCCGAGCCGCACAGGCGGTTGAGCGTAAGGGCGGGGGTTTCCACCGGAATCCCGGCCTCCACCGCGCAGACGCGGGAGAGATACATATCCCGCGCCTCGGTATGGATGACATTGCCCATCACCACATGCTGGATTTCCGCCGCCTCGACCCCTCCCTTGGCCAGAGCCGCGCGGATCGCGGTCTCGCCCAGCTTGGTGGGGGCAATGTCTTTCAGCGCCTTGCCGTAATCGCCAATGGCGGTGCGCTGGCCAGAGAGAACATAGACGTCTGACATGGTCGATCCTTTGCGTGTTTTTGCGTTGCAGCGAGCATAAGACACAGGTCCGGCGGCAGGCAAATCAGCCGAAATACGCGCTCAGGGCTGAAGCGCGGCGGGCAAAAACGAGGCATAATGCCGCCAGCGCCCCAAGGCATCGCGGTACAAAGGCTGGCGTACCTGGTGCCAGCTTGCCGTACGCACGGGTCTTTGCGTACGATGGAAATCGAGACAGGCGGGCTCCCAGTCAAGCCCCAGAAATTCGATCAGCCGGCGCGACTGCGACTCGGGATCGGCCAAAAGATCCTCATAACGCAGGGTCATGTGCGCCAGCGGCAGCACGGCGCGCCAATGATCCGCCAGCCGCGCGGTGCCGGCGATGCGCGCGGCGCAATCCTCAAGGTCGGTATCAAAGCCCAAGGGCCGGGCAAAATTCTGAAAAAAGCAGGAAATGGCGACATCACGCGCATCGCGCTCACAAAAAATCACGCGCGCATGGGGAAATAAGGCCGCGATCAACCCGAGCTGGAAAATATTGTCGGGCATTTTGTCGATGATGCGTTCAGCCCCCGGGGCCTGGGCCAAAAGCGGGGCAAGATAATCGCGTGCGGCCCCAGCCAGGGCGGCTTTGCTCCAGGCCGGATTTGGTGCCCAGCCAAGCCGGGCCGCCACAGCACCAATGCCGGGCTGCTCGCCCGCGCCATGCACCCTGGAATGGCTGGCGGCGATTTGCTCGAACAAGGTAGAGCCCGCACGCGGCATGCCCAGGATAAAAACCGGCGCGGGCGAGGGATCTCCCTGCGCCGCCCGGGCGGCAAACCCGTCCGCTGGGAAGGCCGCGATGATCCGCTCGATATCGGCCGCGAAACGGGCACGCTCAAAGCCAATACCGGCCTGCGCCTGGGCCGTGCGCAGCAATTGGTTGGCGGCACGGGCATGGCCAAAGGCGGCCTCATACCGCCCCATCGCCTCCGCCTGGCGGGCCATGGCAAAAAGCAGCCCGGGGCGCTCAGCCGGCGGGGTCCGCGCGTCTGCCACGCGCACGGCCAATGTTTCCAGTGCCGTTTCATTCGCCGCCGGGCGCAAGGCGGCCAAATGGCGCTGCGCCTCGCCCAAGGTAGGCGCCAGGGCCACGGCGCGGGACAAGGCCTCCTCGGCCGCCGGCAAATCACCCAGCATGGCGAGCGTGATCCCCAGATCCATCCAGGCCACGGCCCAATCCGGCAGGGCCGCCACCGCCGCACGCAATTGCTCTGCCGCCTCGGCCTCGCGCTGGGCCAGACGCAAGGCCAAGCCAAGCCCATGATGCGCCCCAGCGAAACCCGGGTGCCGCCGCAAGGCCTCGCCATAGGCCGCGATGGCCGCTTCAATCTGCCCGCTGAGGCGGCAGGCATTGCCCAACGCGTAATGCCCGCCCGCATGGGCCGCATGCCGCTTTGTCAGGCGCTGCAACAGGGTAATCGCCTCATCGGCGCGGCCACGATCGGTGAGCAATTCGCCCAGCAGGCAAGCCGCCTCTGGCTCATCCGCGGTTTCATGCAGGATCTGGCGAAACAGCGCCTCGGCCTCATCCAGCCGCCCCGCTCGGTACAAGCCAGCCCCTTGTGCCAGCCGGGCCTGATGATGCGCCGGATTGAGTTTGGCCTGGCGGCGGCGTTCCTGTCTGTTCATGCCCCAGGCTAGCGCGGCGGCCAAAAGAAAAAAACCCGCCGACCTTGCGGCCAGCGGGTCAAGTCAACAGGGAGGCTTCACGTCTGGGAGACGTTGGGACCGAAGTCCCACGCCGGCCCCCGAAGGGACCGGAGGATGTCCGGCTCGCACCGGACATGTTGTATATAAGCCACAAAATAATTTTTTTAAGTGTTAAAATTGTAATGCGCCGTTTCTTGTGTAACGCTTTGTGCCGCATTTTTTTAAAATGCCAGCGATTCCGCGCATTTCACCCCTTGGGCGCGTTGCGTTCCGCAATAGAATTCACAAGAAAATCACGGAATACGGAGATGCGTTTGGAATTCCGTAGTTCCTCGGGATAGACGAAATACATATCCACCGTCGGTTTCTTCACATCCGGGAGTACGGGTACCAGGCCCGTTGTATCCTGCACCAGATAGTCCGGCACGGTACCGATGCCGATGCCGGCCCGGATACAGACTAGCATGGCCTGGAGCGAATTCACCTCCAGCACGCCCCGGCGCGGCGAGCCGTCCTTGCGGCCAATTTCACCCAGCCAATTCACATCCGGCACGGGCGGCTTGCGGTCGCCAAACAAAACGAGCCTGTGGTGGTCCAGATCCTCAACCGTTTGCGGCAGGCCATGCGCCTTCACATAATCGGGCGAGGCCCAGATCTGGCTGTGAATTTCGCCCAAATGGCGCTGCACCAGATCCGGCTGGCGGGGCGGGTGCATACGGATCGCGACATCGGCCTCACGCATGGCAAGATCGAGATCCGTATCGTCCAGCAGCAGGCTGACCGTGACATCGGGCTGCGCCGCCAAAAACTGCCCCAGGCGCGGCGCCAGCCAGGTAACGCCGAAACTATGTGTCGTCGTGACCTTCAATCGGCCAACCGGCTTTTCCTTGCTTTCCGAGAGCAGGGCTTCGGTCATCGCAAGCTTGGCGAAGACCTCGCGCACCGTACGGTTGAGCGCCTCACCCTGTTCGGTCAGGATAAGCCCGCGGGCATGGCGATGAAATAACGGCACGGTCAGCGCTTCCTCGAGCGCCGAAATCTGGCGTGAAACCGCCGATTGGCTGAGGTTGAGCGTATCACCCGCATGGGTGAAGCTGCCCGCCTCGGCCACCGCGTGGAAAACCCGCAGCTTATCCCAATCCATTTTCTGTCCGGTCATTTATGCCGCCTCGCTGACATGCAGCGATATATTACCCAAAAACTTCTCAGCCTCCAGGGCCGCCATGCAGCCCGTGCCCGCCGCCGTGACCGCCTGGCGGAAAATCTTGTCCTGCACGTCGCCCGCGGCGAACACACCCGGCACCGAGGTTACCGTGCTGTCCGGCTTGGTGATGATATAGCCTTCCGTGTCGGTCTTCAGCTGGCTGGCAAAAAGGTCGGTTGTTGGGGCATGGCCAATGGCGATAAACACGCCATCCACCCCAATCTCCTGAAAATCGCCGGTTTTAGCGTGGCGCAGCTTAAGGCCTGTCACCACAGGGGGGGTACCGCCGCCCAATATCTCATCCACCGTATGGTCCCAGATGACCGAGATTTTCGGGTTCGCGAACAGCCGGTCCTGCAGGATCTTCTCGGCACGCAAACTGTCGCGCCGGTGGATCAGCGTGACGTGGCTGGCATGATGGGTAAGGTAGAGCGCTTCCTCGACCGCGGTGTTGCCGCCACCCACCACCGCGACCTTTTTGCCGCGATAGAAAAACCCGTCGCACGTGGCACAGGCTGACACACCCGCCCCCTGATAGGTCTGCTCGGACGGCAGGCCGAGCCAGCGCGCCTGCGCGCCGGTGGCGATGATCACGGAATCGGCGATGAATTCCACCCCGCCATCGGTCCAGGCGCGGAAGGGATGAGATGAAAAATCCACGCGGGTGACGATGTCGAACAAAATCTCGGTGCCGACATGCTCGGCCTGGCTTGCCATCTGCTCCATCAGCCAGGGGCCTTGGATGGGGTCGGCAAAGCCAGGATAATTCTCGACATCGGTGGTGATAGTGAGCTGCCCGCCCGGCTGCAGCCCGGCGATAAGCACCGGCGCCAGGTTGGCGCGGGCAGCGTAAATTGCCGCGGTATAACCCGCCGGGCCGGCGCCGATAATCAGGACCTTGGTCTTTCTCGCCTCAGACATTGAGATTCATCATCCGAAAAAATAAAAGTGATGTCCTACATATCCGTTGGCCCGTCCCCGTTACAAGAGAGAGTTGCGCGGTAACCGGTCATGCGGCCATTCACAGCCGGGCAAATCAGCCCATATTGATGCCATGCCCTACCCGGTATCGGACCATTGCGACGGAACGCGCTTCTTCAACCCCGAACCCTCCAACCGCATGACCCGTGGCGGGACCGGGCGGCTGATCAGGAGCCGCTTGCAGCGCGGCCCCGACGGCTGGTCGGCCTGGCCAAAAGCGGTGCCCAACACGGCACATCCGCCGCCCGGGCCAGATGATACAAGCGCCACCTGGATTGGCCACAGCACGTTCCTGCTGCGCCTGCCGGGGCTTAACATTCTGACGGATCCGGTTTTTTCCGCCCGCTGCTCGCCCACAAAGCTGGCCGGCCCCAGGCGCGTGCGCGCACCCGGTATGGCGATTGAGGCACTGCCGCGCATCGACCTGATCCTGCTGTCGCATAATCATTACGACCATATGGATATCCCCGCCTTGCGGCGGATCCGCGCGCATTTTCCGGCGGCCCAGATCGTGACCCTGCTCGGCAATGCGCCATTTTTGAACAAAAAGCGCCTGCCGGGCGCCATAGAGCTGGATTGGTGGCAGCATGTAACCCTGCATGGGGCGCTGATTACAGCAACCCCGGCGCGGCATTTCTCGGCCCGGACCTTATGGGACAGGAATGAGACCTTGTGGGGCGGGTTTCATATAAACCATCGGGGCCAGCGCCTCTATTTCGCCGGGGATACCGGCTATACGCGCTATTTTGGCGAGATCCGCCACAGGCTGGGCGCACCCGACCTCGCCTTGCTGCCGATCGGCGCCTATGAGCCGCGCTGGTTCATGGCGCCGGTACATATGGACCCGCAAGATGCGGTGCGCGCCTTTTTGGACTTACAGGCCAGGCGCGCCATCGCCATGCATTTTGGTACGTTTCAGCTTACCGCCGAGGCGATCGACGCGCCATTACACGCGCTGGCCGGGGCCATGGCCAAAGCAGGCATCGGGCAAGAGGATTTTATGGTCCTGCAGACCGGCGAAAGTTTTGTTTTTTAATCCCGCCCAGTGGGGGCTTTTTGAAAAAAGCGCACACACCCCCAAAAACTTTTTTTGTTTTTGAGTGGATCAGATTAGTTCGATCAGCAGATCCTTGGCATCCACCTGCTCGCCCGGGCGGACCAAAATAGATTTGACCTTGCCCGCGCGCGGCGCGGAAATCTGGGCTTCCATTTTCATTGCCTCGATGCTCAGCAACGGCTCGCCCTGGGTCACCTCCTGATCCTCGCGCACCAGAATGGCGGCAATGGCGCCGGGCATGGGTGCGCCAATCTGCGTCTCATCCGCCTCATCCGCCTTGCGCCGCGCGGGCCGCGCCGCCGTGGCGCTGCGGTTGGGCACCGAGATCACCCGCGGCTGGCCGTTCAGCTCGAAAAAGGCGCTGACATTACCGTCATCATCCGTCTCCGAAAGGGTCTGTAGGCTGATGATCATGGTCTTGCCGGTCTGCAGCGTGACGGAAATTTCGTCCCCCGGCTTCATGCCATAGAAAAACACCGGCGTGGGCAGCACCGAGACCGGGCCATACGTGCGCAACATGGCGTTGAAATTGGTGAAGACCTCCGGGTACATGAGATACGAAGCAAGGATGCGGTCGTGCATCTCAATCCCGCAGATCTCCTCAGCCTTTTTGCGGATCGCCTCGATATCGGCATCTTCCATCAGCGCACCGGGCCGCACGGTAATTGGCTCTCTGTCGCGTAGCACCTTCTTCTGGATCGCTTCAGGCCAGCCCCCGGGGGGCTGACCGAGATCGCCATGCATCATCTCCACCACCGATTGCGGAAAGGAGATCTCACGCGCCGGATCGGCGACCATCTCAGGCGTTAGATTCTGGCTCACCATCATCAACGCCATGTCGCCCACCACCTTGGAGGACGGGGTGACTTTGACGATGTCGCCAAACAGATCATTGGCATCGCGATAAGCGCGGGCCACCTCGTGCCAGCGTGTCTCCAGCCCCAGCGAGCGCGCCTGCTCGCGCAAATTGGTGAACTGTCCGCCCGGCATTTCGTGCAAATAAACTTCCGAGGCGCCCGATTGCAGATCGCTCTCAAACGCCCTGTACTGGCTGCGCACCGCCTCCCAATAGAAGCTAAGACGACGGATGGCCTCTGGGTCCAGACCGGTATCGTGCTCGGTATGGCGCAGCGCCTCGACCATGGAGCCAAGGCAAGGCTGCGAGGTCAGGCCCGACATCGGGTCCATCGCGGCATCGAACGCATCCACCCCGGCATTGACCGCCGCCAACACCGAAGCCGCCGAAATGCCCGATGTGTCATGCGTGTGCAGATGGATGGGCAGGCCGATCTCCTGCTTCAGCGCCATGATCAGCGCCCGGGCAGCGGCGGGCTTGAGCAGACCCGCCATGTCCTTGATCGCGAGAATATGGCAGCCGGCGGCTTCCAGCGCCTTGGCCAGTTTCACATAATAATTCAGCGAATATTTTGCCCGGTTGGGGTCCAGAATGTCGCCCGTGTAGCAGATCGCCCCTTCGGCCAGCTTACCCGCCTCGCACACCGCGTCGATGGCGACGCGCATATTCTCAACCCAGTTCAGGCAGTCGAAAATACGGAACAGATCGATGCCGCCCTCGGCCGCCTGGCGGACGAAGAATTTCACCACATTGTCGGGATAATTGGTGTAGCCGACACCATTGGCCCCGCGCAGCAGCATTTGCAGCAAAATATTAGGCGCGCGCTCGCGGATCCAGGTGAGGCGCTCCCACGGGCCTTCGGAGAGGAAGCGCATGGAGACATCGAATGTCGCCCCGCCCCAGCATTCCAGCGAGAAAAGCTGCGGCAGGCCGAGCGCGGTGGCCCGCGCCGCGCCGACAATGTCGTAAGAACGCATACGCGTGGCGAGTAGCGATTGGTGGGCATCGCGCATGGTGGTGTCGGTCACCAGGGCGCGTTTTTGTTCCAGCATCCAATTTGCAAAGCCCTTGGGGCCTAATTTATCCAGAAGCTGTTTGGTGCCATCCATCGGCTCGTTGGCAAAACGCGGCGCTTCGGGCGTGCGGGCATGGGCCGGCGGCATGGGCTTGCCACGTGTCTCGGGGTGGCCGTTCACGGTCACGTCCGCGATATAGCGCAGGAGCTTGGTCGCACGGTCGCGGCGCTTTT
>JAKBBM010000057.1 GCA_021808545.1 Pseudomonadota bacterium
ATTGCTGGTCTGGTAGATCGCCACCCCGCAAATGCCGGCGCGGTTCGTTCCATCATAGGGAAATGTCGAGGAATTAACCGGGTATTGGGTGTAATCCACGCAATCCGTGGTGCTGCTCGTGGGCGCATTAAGGGTAACACTCCCCGCGCCGTCGAAATAATAATAGGCGCCATCTTCCAGAATGAAGGTGGCGTCGTTGGCAACAACCTTGCCACTGCCCGAAACCAAAAATGGCCCATTCTCTATATAATAAACCCCGGGGCCAAACGTTATTGTGCCTGTATCAGACAAAGCAAGCCCGCCATTGAAGTAATAGACGCCGCCTGAAAAATTCACATTGGAATCCTTGTCGTTCAGGCCGTATGCGGACGAATTATAACCAGCAAAAAAATAATTACCTGGTCCGACGTTAACGGTCGTCGTACCGCCTTTGAATACGGCGCCGCCATTCACGTAATATGTGCCGCCCCCCAGGGTGAAATTGGGCGTATTAAGGGTTAACGCCAAACCATTCACGGCCCCGCTAGAGGATGTGGGCCCCCACCAATAATAAGTGCCGGTGGGAAAACTATAGGGACCACCCGCCCATGAAGAGCCGCCAGATACGATAAAACAGAAAGTCGGATTATCACTATTGGGGTCATCACCGCAATCTGTGTTCCTTGTGCCAGCATTCGCGGTAAACGAGCCGCCCCACCCAAAATTTATTCCGCCATCAATATAGTAATTATTGCCATTAAGCGTTACGGACTTACTGATCCCGCCGCCAAATCCGCCCGTAATGTAAGTGCTACCGTTGGATGTTCCCTGGTTAAGAACCAGCTCGGTCCCCCCAATGGAATTCATTTTCGTCAAATAATTCGGATATAACTCACAAGCGCCCGAATAATTTCCCGCCAGCTGCGTACAATCCCCAACACCGGGCTGATTCCACGTATTATACCCTAAATCTGGCTTATATGGCGCGTTATCCTCATCCTCATCGGGCGCCTCTGGAAAATTGGGCATATTGGGCCAAGCTGGAGGGGCGCCAAAACCGGCCATGGGGTCTGCGACCTGGGCCGAATTGGTGGATACGGTGGAGGTATCATTCCCGCTGCCGCCATTGGGGTTCGTGCCGATATAGCTCCAGCCCGTGGCCGTTACACTGCTGGCCGGCGTCTCCACGCCGCTGACACCAATAATCTGGGCGCTGCCCACCGTGCTGAAGGAAGTGGCGCTAATATTCCCCGCGTAAAGGGCGCAATTCGTAGCCTTAATCAAACCGCCGCCATTGGTTACATTCATGCTGTCGCCCACATAGCCGCAGGGCGGGGCGGAGGTCTTGGCGTAGCTGGCTTCGGCCGAGGCCGATTGCACGCCCGGCCCCAGCCCCGTGAAGCCAAGGCCCGCAACCTGGGAGAAAAACTGGTTTCGCGGAATCGTGGCGACCGCCGTGAAGGTCACGATCTGCGGCTGGCCGCCCACCGAAGCGGTCACGGTCACGTGCGCGGCACCGGTGCCGGTAAAACTATATTTGCCGTTTGTTGCCGCGTTCGCCGCCGCCACGGCGAAAACCTGCCCCGTGCTGGTGGTGAAAGAGGCCACGTTGCTCGTGGATTCATTATAAGTTTGCGCGGCTTGGCCCGCCGCCATGGCCGCCGCGTCCGCGGCTGATTGCAAGGAGGTCTGCGCCTGGTACCAATAACCAATATCGACGGCGAGCCCCGTGATCGCGAGCAAAAGCGGCGCCATCAAGGCCAGCATCAGCGCCACGCCGGCGCGGCGCCCATCCCGAACATTCATGATCTGGCGCTCAAGCCGCCGCACTGCCTGTTTCATGCCCGCCACTAACCTGGGAAGCTCCCATGCTAACAGCATGACGCCCCCGGGCCGCGAGATCAAGCCCCGGGCCAGTACGGCGGAATATCCGCGCCGTTGCATCTCCGCTATAACCAAACGGCGTTCACCTCATGGAAGCTGCCGCATGCCCTTGCCGAACATCCCTCTCAAGCTCCGGGACGAAGAACTAACCCTGCTGCAAGCCCTGCGCCGGCAGCGGCGCAAACAGGCCCTGGCGCCAACACCGCCCACCCCGCATTATACGCTGGGCGACCGTATCGCCGATCTGGTTGCCGCCACGGTCGGCTCCTGGCCCTTCATAATCATCCAAAGCTTTATCCTGGTTGTCTGGATGATGCTCAACGTCACCGCCTGGGTTCATCATTGGGATCCGTACCCGTTCATCCTGCTCAACCTGGCTCTGTCCTTCCAGGCCGCCTATGCGGCACCCTTCATCATGATGAGCCAGAACCGCCAGGCCGCCATAGACCGGCAGGAAGCCAAGAGCGATTATACCGTGAACATCAAGGCGGAACTGGAAATCGAGCTTCTGCACCAGAAGATCGATCAGATGCGGCAGGAGGAAATCTCCCGGCTGATCTCCATTGTCGACGAGCTGGCCGGGCGGCTGGCCAAGCTTGCCGCCCCACCTGCCAGCAACATCGCCCCAGACTGATCCCGTCTCAGGCGGCGCAGGCTTCAAAACCCCGGCGCAGTGCCGGGCGGTTCAAATCCCGGCCAATGAACACGATCCGGCTGGTGCGCGCTTCATCCGCCTTCCAGGGGCCAAGAAAATCGCCATCGGCGATCATATGCACGGCCTGGAAGGCAAAGCGCCGGTTCTCACCCGCGAAGGCGAGAATGCCCTTGGTGCGCAATATATCCTGCCCCTGGGTCTGCAAGATATGGCCGATCCAGGCATTGAATTTCTCGGCCGAGAGCGGCTTGTCGGTGGACAGGCTGATGCTGGTCAGATGCTCGTTATGCGTGTGGGAATCCTCTTCGAGAAAATCCGGCACATTCTCCAGCACGCGTTTGAGATCGAACGCATTGAGCCCCAGCAGCTGGTCGGGCGGCACATCGCCGCGCGTGGCGCGATGGATCACGGCATAGGGGTTGATGCTCCTGATCTTCGCCTCCACCGCGGCCAGCTCATCCGCGCTGACAAGATCAAGCTTGTTCAGCACGATCACGTCGGCGAAGGCGACCTGGTCGGCCGCTTCCGGCGCATCCTCAAGGCGGGCGAGAAAGTGCTTGGCATCCACCACGGTGACAATGGCATCAAGTTTGGTCTTGGCTTTCACATCGTCATCGACAAAAAAGGTCTGCGCCACGGGGGCCGGGTTGGCCAGGCCCGTGGTCTCGACAATAATGCCATCAAACCGCCCGGCACGCTTCATCAGCCCGCTGACAATACGGATCAGGTCGCCGCGCACCGTGCAACACACGCAGCCATTATTCATCTCGAAGACTTCCTCGTCGGAATCCACGACTAGGTCGTTATCCACACCAAGCTCGCCATACTCATTGATGACGACGGCATATTTCTTGCCATGATTTTCGCTGAGCAGGCGGTTGAGCAAAGTTGTCTTGCCCGCGCCAAGATAGCCGGTCAGCACGGTTACGGGAACAAGGTCAGCCATTCTTCAACATATCCGTTTCTGGAGATTTGACAGCGATATCGGTGCAGGCCAGCGCAAAACCAAGGACAAAAAAGAACCAGCCCAGCATATACATGGTGGGGAATTCATCCGTGGAGGCGATCGGCCAGGTAAAATTCAGCACGGCGATGAACAAGCCCACCCGCAGCGGATCGGGTCGGCGCAGCAAGCCGCGCAGGGGCTGGAACGTCCAGATCAGCATCAGCGCGGTGAACAGGATTAGCCCTGGAAACCCCGCATCGGCGAAGGATTGAATATAAAAATTCTGCGGTTGCAGGATGCAGGCGGCCTTTTGCAAAGAGGTCGGGCCGATGCCCAGCCACGGCAACCCGGGATCAAAACGCGGTAGATGGCAATCCACGCGGTAGCCATTATAGCCCCAGCCATGCCAGGGCGATTGCAGGCCCATCACGGTCGCGCGGGTGAAGATCTCGCCATAAGGGCTTTTCGAGAAATGATCGAAATTATGCGTTGTCTCGCCCACCAGCTTGCCATGGGTGGCGGGCGAGATGACGGGCGTTGCCAGCAGCACGGCCACCCCCACGACCACAGCCAAAATAGCGGGCAGGCGCAGACGCGGCATGAAGAAAGCGGCCACGACCAGCCCCATGCCAGTTAACGCCACCCCCATGCGCTGGCCGATCAGCACCGCGGTGGCCGCGCCCAGCACAACCAGGGCCAACCCGGCCACGCGCCCGCGCCAGCCAGGCCGGGCAAAGAGCGCCGCCACCACCGGCAGCAAGGCCACGAACAGCAAATGCGCATAAAGCGGGCCCGCGCGCGGCTTCCAGAACGGGCCGGTGAGCGAGCCATCCACCCAGCGCGGATCGCCGAAAATATTGGTGCCCGTTAAATATTGCTGCCAGCTCTCCAGCCCAATCCAGGCGGCGGACAAGGCCAGCACAATCCAAGCCACGCGGCGCGCGCGCGCGCTGGTGAGCAGCCAGTTTTGCAAGGCCGCGGTGAACAGCAACAACCGGATGACGACAACAGCCTGGGCAAAGCCCAGCAGCCAGCCCGCCACGCCAAACCCCGGCCAAGGCAAGGGCAGCGAGCAAATCATCAGCCAGCCCCACCATAGCAGGGCGACGATGAACCAAGGCCGCTTGACCCAGGCGAACCCGCCTGTCCGTGCGGAATGGACCAAAAACAGAATATCGGTGATGGCAACGCAGATTTCCGCCATCACAAAGGCATGCAGCAGCCCCAGCGGCACCAGCAGCGTGGCGAACAGGGCAATCTGCCGTAATCTTTTATCCAGCATGCCGGCTCCGTAAAATCTGCTCATAGGTCTCGATCATGCGCCGCGTCACAACCTCTTGGGTAAACCCGGCCTCATATTCGGCATGGCCGGTGGCGGCGATGCGCTGGCGCAGGGCGTCATCATCCAGCACCGCGCGGATGGCGCGCGCCAAGGCGGGCGGATCGTCGGCCGGCACCAGCATGCCATTCTCGCCATTGCGGATATAGGCGCCCGGCCCATCGCTCTTGCAGGCGATAAAAGGTGTAGCCACCGACCAGGCATCCAGAATCACGGTGCCGAACGGCTCATAGCGCGAGGGCAGCAGGCAAATATCGGCCGCGGCCAGCAAGGCGCCACGGTCGGTCCGCCAGCCCAGAAAGCGCACGCGCGCCGCCACCCCCAGCTCGGCCGCCAGCGCGCGCAGCGCCGCCTCTTGCGGCCCATCGCCCGCCAGCCACAAATAACAATCCGGCAAATCGGCCAGGGCGCGCAGGGCGGTATCCAACCCCTTTACCTCATGCAGGCGCGAGAGTGTCAGCAGCACCCGCGCATCCTCTGGCGTATCCAGGCTGGCGCGGTCCAAGGCTGGTTCCGGCCGCACGGAGGGAAAAGTCGGCACATAAAACGCGGTGCCGGGTTTGGCCCCATGCGCGCCGGCATGGCGGACAAGATCCTGCGTTACGCCAATAAAATGGGTGCAGTGCGAGAAATATTTTTCCTGCTCTTCATAATCGCCATACCAGCCAATGAGGGCGGGCGCATCGCCCGCGCGCGTCAGGCTCACGGCGCGGCGCATCCAGCACTGGATGATGTCGGGCTTATACGCCGCGATCAGCCGTTTGAGCCGCCAGCGCTGCCAGGGCGGCAGGGGCACGGCCAGCACGTCGGGCGCCATGGCGAGCCCCGCCGCGCGCAGTTCGGCAAAACGCGGCGCCGTTGGGCGCAGCACAACCCGCTGGTCAATTCCCGCCCGGTGCAGGCTCAGCATGATGTCGGTGGAATAAAGCTCCGCTCCGCCATTGCCCTTGCCGGCCATAATCTGAAGAACGCGCATCCCATACTTTCCGTTTGCACCCGGCGTGCCGGGAGCGGGGCTCGCTTACCCCAGTTTCCCCTGGCGCCGCAAACGCATGGCGGGCTTTAAGCCCGCACCCGCACATAGGAGCCGGGCGCATCCTCAATGGCCTTCATCCCCCTGACCTTGCCGGGGATGCGCGCGGGCACCCGCGCGTCGTCAAAGGCGGTGACCCAGCGGTTCCAGTCCGGCCACCAGGAGCCCGAAACCTCGGTCGCCCCGGCCAGCCATTCATCCGCCGTGTCCGGCATGTCGGGATTGATGAAATGATTATACTTGCCGCCTTCGGGCGGGTTGACCACCCCGGCAATATGGCCCGACGCGGCGAGTACGAAACGCACCGGCCCGCCAAACAGCTTGGCTCCCTTATAGGTGCTCGTCCAGGGCGCGATATGATCTTCCCGGCAAGAGAGGAAATAGCACGGCACCTTCACCTGGCGCAGATCGACCGACACGCCCTTCATCGAGATTCCACCCGGCTGGGAGAGCAGATTCTCCTGGTACATGTTACGAAGATAGAAGGAATGCATCGCGGGCGGCATGCGCGTCGCATCCGAGTTCCAATACAGCAGATCGAACGGGAACGGCTCCTGCCCCAACAGATAATTATTGACGACAAAGCTCCAGATCAGATCATTCGCGCGCAGCATGTTGAAGGTGGTCGCCATCTCGGTGCCTTCGAGATAGCCGCGCTTGTGCATCCGCTCCTCAAGCTGGCTCAGCTGCTCCTCGTCGATGAACACGCCGAGCTCCCCGGCATCGGTAAAATCTGTGAGGGTGACAAAGAAGGTCGCGGATTTAATCCGCTCATCTCCCTTGGCCGCCATGTAGCCCAGGGTTGCCGCGAGCAGGGTGCCGCCCAGGCAATAGCCGATGGCGTTGACCTCGCGCATCTTGGTGATCTTCTCGATCGCCTCCAAGGCGGCGAACACGCCCTCGACCATGTAATCGTCAAAATTCCTGTCCGCCAGCGTCTCATCGGGGTTCACCCAGCTCACCATGAACACCGTATGCCCCTGGGCGACGAGCCAGCGCACCAGCGAGTTTTTGGGCCGCAGGTCGAGAATGTAGAATTTATTGATCCAGGGCGGCAAAATCAGTACCGGGCGGGCATGCACGGTCTCGGTCGCCGGGCTATATTGGATCAGCTGCATCAGCTCGTTCTGGTAGATCACCTTGCCTTGCGAGACGGCGATATTCCCGCCGACATTGAAGGCTTCGGTGTCGGTCATCTTGATGCGCAGATTGCCCCGCCCCTGCTCCAGATCATTCAGCAGATTGTTCAGCCCGCGGACCAAATTCTCGCCGCCCGTTTCGCGCGTGCGGCGCAGCACCTCGGGGTTGGTGAGGGCGAAATTGGACGGGCTGAGCGCATTGACGAACTGGCGGGCGTAAAAATCCACCTTCCGCGCGGTTTTCGGATCCAGCCCGTCCACATGGGTGACCACATCGTTGATATAGCGCGCCGAGAGCAGGTAAGATTGCTTTATGAAATCAAAGACCTCGTTCTGCTTCCAGGCCGGGTCGGCGAATCGCTTATCCTTGGGATCGTGGGCGATAACCGGCTCGGGCTCCTCGCCCGACCAGATGCGCCGGGTCGTGTTGTGCCATAATGTCATGTAATCGCGCCACAGCCCGATTTGGGCGCGCACCAGCTGGCTGGGGTTGGCGAGCATCCGCGCGGTCATTTCCATGAAGGCGCTGCCCACATTCAGCGGGTCCAGCTCCACCCCCTCATGCGCCTGGCGCTTCAGCCAGTCGGCGACAAGCCTTTGGCTGCGCGCCGCGATATCCGCCATCGACCGGCCCAGCGCCTCGGCATCAGGCAGTTTGATGTCCGGCTCCTTGGGGGTCTTAGCGTTGGGCATGGGCGTCTATCCTTTCCGTAGCGACTGTTCTCGGGCAAACAGGCCTGGGCCGGCCTGGCCGGGTTATTTAAGGGGACTGAGACTTTGGCAATGATGAAACAGCGTTGGCGAACGATATCCTCGGTCTGTCTGGTCTTGTTTCTTGGCGGCTGCTCCGGGCCGGTCGGGTTGTATCACGCCATGGAAGGTGGCGCGATTGCGCAAAAGCGGCAACCCCCACCGGGGCTGAATCTGCCCTATCCCAACTTGGCTGACGTGCCCCCCGCGCCAGCGCCCACCCCGCCGGACGAGGCTGCGCGCATCGCGGCGCGCGCGCGCCAAGACGCAAATAATGGCATGTCCGCCCCCGCCCCCGGCGCGCTGGCCGGGCTCACCTTGCCCGCCGGGCCAATTCCCGCCGCCCCCCCCAAACCGGCCCAAACATCGGCCGCCACGCCGCCAAAGCTCGCCAACCCGCCGCCGGTGCCCCTGGCGTTTGCCGCGCACACGGCCCTGTTGGCGCACGCGCAGATTGAGAAGCTGCGCGCACTCGCGGCACGGCGCGGGCAGGCGGATATTCTGGTCTGCGGCTTTGGCGATGGCGATCTTGCCCTTGCCCTTGCCCGCGCCCGGCGTTTGGCCGATGCGTTAACCGCCGCCGGCGTGCCGGGCCGCGCCATTCGCATTTCCGCCATGGCCGCCGGTTCTGGCGGCTTCGCGCAATTGGTATATTAAGCGCTTCATCTTCCACTTCTGACCCTCGAGATCGCAATGTCGTCTGAAGAGTTCCACCGCATCCGCCGCCTGCCCCCTTATGTCTTCGCCGAGGTGAACGCCGCCAAGGCCCGGGCGCGCGCAGCGGCGGAGGATATTATCGATCTTGGCATGGGCAATCCCGACAGCCCGACCCCGCCCCATATCGTCGCCAAGCTGGTCGAGACGGTGGCCGACCCGCGCGCGCACCGTTATTCCACCTCGCGCGGCATTCCTGGCCTGCGCCGCGCCCAGGCCGCTTATTACGAGCGGCGCTTTGGCGTGAAGCTTGACCCCGAGACCGAGGTGATCGCCACCCTGGGCTCCAAGGAAGGGCTGGCCAACCTCGCTGCCGCCATCACCAGCCCGGGCGACACGATTTTGGTGCCCAACCCGTCTTATCCCATCCATCAGTTCGGCTTCATCATCGCGGGTGCGTCGGTGCGCTCCATCCCCGCCCATCCGGGCGAGGACATGCTGCGCGCAATCGACCGCGCGGTGCGCCATTCCGTGCCCAAACCCACCGCGCTGATCGTGAATTTCCCCTCCAACCCCACCGCCTACATGGCGGATCTGGATTTTTACAAGGAGCTGGTGGCGCTCGCCCGCCGCACGGAATTATTCATCATCTCCGACCTCGCCTATGCCGAAATTTATTTTGACGGCAATCCCCCGCCCTCGGTGCTGCAGGTGGAAGGGGCGAAGGATATCACGGTGGAGTTTACCTCCATGTCCAAGACCTATTCCATGCCCGGCTGGCGCATGGGTTTTGGCGTGGGCAATCCGCGCCTCATCAAGGCGCTCACCCGCATGAAATCCTATCTCGATTACGGCGCCTTCACGCCGATTCAGGTGGCGGCGGTGGCGGCCCTCAACGGTCCGCAAGATTGCGTCGAGGAGATGCGCACCCTCTACCGCGAGCGGCGCGACATTCTCATCAAGGGCCTGCATGCCGCCGGCTGGGACGTGCCTTCCCCCAACGGCTCGATGTTCGCCTGGGCGCCGATTCCAGAGCGTTTCGCGCATCTGGGCAGCCTGGAATTCGCCAAGCTGCTGATGGAAAAGGCCAAGGTCGCGGTGGCCCCCGGCATTGGCTTTGGCGAGCATGGCGATGGCCATGTGCGTATCGCGCTGGTCGAGAACCAGCACCGGCTGCGCCAGGCCATCCGCAATATCCGCGCCTTCCTGGCGGCCGACAATGCCGGCCCGGCCAGCGGCACCGCGGCGGAGGTGGAAAAATGACCGCGCTGCGCATTGGCATTGCCGGCCTTGGCACCGTTGGCGCCGGGGTGGTAAAATTGCTGCGCGCGCAGGTACATGCCATCGCAGCACGGGCGGGCCGGCCGCTAATCGTCACCGCTGTTTCGGCGCGCGATCGCACACGCGAGCGCGGGATCAGCCTGGAGGGGCTGATCTGGCATGACGACCCGCTGGCCCTTGCCGCCGATCCCAATGTGGATGTGGTGGTGGAACTAATCGGCGGCGCGGAGGGCATGGCCAAGACCCTGGCCGAGGCCACGCTGGCGGCGGGCAAACCGCTGGTGACCGCCAATAAGGCGCTGCTCGCCACGCATGGCGCCGCCCTGGCCCGCGCGGCCGAGGCGGCGGGCACCAGTATCGGCTACGAGGCGGCGGTGGCCGGGGGCATACCCGTCATCAAGGCATTGCGCGAGGGGCTGGCCGCCAACCGGGTGGACCGGGTGGCTGGCATCCTCAACGGCACCTGCAATTACGTTCTCACCACGATGCGCGAGGAAGGGCGCGGCTTTGCCGACGTGCTGGCCGACGCGCAGACCCTTGGCTATGCCGAGGCCGACCCCAGCTTCGACATTGACGGCGTGGACGCGGCGCATAAGCTCGCCATCCTCGCCAGCCTTGCCTTTGGCCGGCGGATCGCCTTCTCCAGCCTGCATGTCGAGGGGATCCGCAATATCACCCCGCTCGATATTACCTTCGCCCAGGAATTCGGCTACCGGATCAAGCTGCTTGGCATCGCCGCGCGCACCGAAGACGGCATTTCCATGCGCGTACATCCGGCCATGGTGCCGCTGAACACGCCGCTGGCCAATGTCGAGGGCGTGTTCAACGCCGTGTCGCTCGAGGGAGATTTTTCCGGTCCGGTCTTCCTGCAAGGGCGCGGTGCAGGCGAAGGACCAACCGCCAGCGCCGTGGTCGCCGATCTCATTGATGTTGCCCGCGGCGTACGCATCCCCGTCTGGGGCATGGCCGCCACCGCGCTCGATCCCGCCCCCGCCCTGCCCATTGCCCAGCACGAAGGCGCTTATTTCCTGCGCCTGATGGTGGTGGACCAGCCCGGCGTGCTCGCCGATGTCATGGCGATCTTGCGCGATCATGGCATCTCGCTCGCCTCCATGGCCCAGCATGGGCGCAGACCCGGCGAAGCGGTGCCCATCGTGCTCGTCACGCATGAAACGCGCGAAGCGGCGGTCAGCGGCGCGCTCGCCCAAATCGGCGCGCTCGAGAGCGTGCTGGAGCCCCCCGCCCTGATCCGTATCGAACCCCAATAGGAGCCCGGACCCATGACCGAACGCCGACTCGAAGATGTTTCTGACCGCAACCTCGCGCTTGAGCTGGTGCGCGTGACCGAGGCCGCCGCCATCGCCGCCTCGCGCTGGATTGGCCGGGGCAAGAAGAACGAGGCCGATGGCGCTGCCGTCGAGGCGATGCGCAAGGCGTTCGACACGGTTGCCATCAACGGCACCGTGGTGATTGGCGAGGGCGAGATGGACGAAGCGCCGATGCTCTATATCGGCGAGACGGTGGGCTGCGGCGGCCCGGCCATGGATATCGCGGTGGACCCGCTGGAGGGCACCTCCATCACCGCCAAGGGCGGGCCCAACGCCATTGCCACCGTGGCCCTGGCCGAGCGCGGCAATTTCCTGCATGCGCCCGACATCTATATGGACAAAATCGCTGTCGGCGGCGGTCTGCCCGCAGGCGTGGTGGCGCTCGATGCGCCGGTGAAGGAAAACCTCAAAAATCTCGCCTTGGCCAAGGGGGTCGAGATCGAGGAGCTGATGGTCTGCATGCTCGACCGCGACCGCCATGCCGAGATGATCGCCCATATCCGCGAGGCCGGGGCGCGCATTCTGCTGATCGGCGATGGCGATGTGGCGGGCGTGATCGCGGCCAGCCAGCCCGGCACGGGGGTGGATATGTATCTGGGCTCGGGCGGCGCGCCGGAAGGCGTGCTTTCGGCCGCCGCGCTGCGCTGCATTGGCGGGCAGATGCAGGGCAAGCTGCTGTTCGAGGATGACACGCAAATCGCGCGCGCGCGCACCATGGGCATTAGCGATCCCAACCGCGTTTATACGATCGAGGAAATGGCCAAGGGCGATGTGATGTTCGCTGCCACCGGCGTTACCTCGGGGCCGATGCTCAACGGCGTGCGCCGGGTTGGCCATGGCGCCGCCGTGACCCATTCCATCGTCATGCGCAGCAAATCCGGCACCGTGCGTTATATTGAGGCGCACCATAATTTCGCGAAGAAAAATCTGGGGCTCTAACCCGCCGCTCGGCCGGGGCTCTTTGGCTCGTCGTTGAAGAGTCCCGCCTTTTTCACGCGTGGTTTCTGGGCCATCCCCTAAAACTCGCTCCACTCCTCGGTGGCGGGCGCCAGGCTGGGCTGAGGGGCGCGCGGGCGCTTGGCCACCGCCAGAGTCGGCTTGCGCGCGGGCGGGCGTTTGACCTGTGGGCGTCTTGTGTCGTCTGTGCTCTCAAACCCAAAGCGTGCGATCAGCCCATCTAGCTCACGCGCCTCATCGGACAGATCGTGGCTGGCCTTGGTCACATTCTGCACCATGCTAACATTCTGCTGCCGCAGCTGATCCATCTGCGCCATGGCGTTATTAACCTCGCCCAGGCCGCGCGCCTGATTCTGCGCCGAGGCGGCAATATCGCCCACCAGGGCGTTCAGCCGCGCGACATGGTCGGCAATACGGGTCAGCGCCTTACCCGCCTCGCCCACCAGCCGCACGCCGCTTTCCACCTGCGCGCCGGAAGCCGAGATTAGCGCCTTGATTTCCTTGGCGGCATCGGCCGAACGTTGGGCCAGCGCCCGCACCTCGGTGGCGACCACGGCAAAGCCGCGTCCGGCCTCGCCCGCGCGCGCGGCCTCCACCCCGGCATTCAGGGCGAGCAGATTGGTCTGGAAGGCGATCTCATCGATCACGCCAATAATATTGCCAATCTGGCGCGAGGAGGCCTCGATCTCGCCCATGGCGCTGACCGCCTGGGTCACGATACCGCCCGAGTGGCTCGCATCCGCCTGTGCCGCGCTGGCCACCTGCCGGGCCTCATCCGCCCCTTCGGCGGTGCTGCGCACCGTGGCGGTCACATCGCCCAGGGCGCTACTGGTCTGGCCCAGCGTGGCGGCCTGCTGCTCGGTACGTTGGGTAAGATCGTCGGCCGCGCGCATCATGTCGGCCGCGCCATGACGCACGCCGCCGGTGGTTTTGGCAATGGCGCGCATTGTATCTTGCAGCTGCGCCATGGTGGCGTTGAAGTCGGTGCGCAGGGTTTCATATTCAGCGGGAAATGTTTCATCCAGCCGGTAATGCACATCGCCCTTGGCCAGGGCCGACAACCCCGCCGCCAGCGCCCCGGTAACCTGCGCCTGCTGCTGGGCGGTGGCCGTGCGCGCGGCTTCAACCGTCATTTCCGCCTGCTTCACGACGGTTAGATCCTGCAAGGTTTCGACGACATACTCGATCTGCCCGGCGGCATTGCGCAGCGGGCCGGCATCGATACGCAGAAAACAGCGCGCGCCACGTGGCAGATCGCACCAATTCTGCGCCAGCATGCGGCCGTCTTTTGTCATCTTGTCGGAATGAGAGGCATATAACGCCCCAGCCTGGGCGGTCTGGCCTTGCAGCACGAGATCGGCAAGGCACGGCCGCGCGGCGGCGTAAAACCCCCGCCAATGCTCGTTCGTGCCCACGACCTCATGCGCCTTCAGCCCGGTCAGCTCCTCGCAGGCCTCGTTCCAGAGCACGACATGGCCCGTCGCATCCAGGACGAATAACGGCACGACCATATGCTCGATGATCTGACGCAGGAGCGGCGCCTGCTCAACCGGCGAGGTTCCGCCGCGCTTACGCTTATTCCATAAACCAGCCATGCATCCTCCGCCGCATTGTCCGGGCCACGACCCCGTCACGGCAATCTGCATGGCAGGAATTGGTTTCCAGCTCGTTTAAAAAACCCCCATGGCCAGGCCCGCCGCCAAGGCCTCGCCCAGGCTGGCGCATGCGTTCAGCGCTTCGGGCGGGATGATTTTTGCAGCCAATATGGTTTCTGGCGTTTGCGCGTGGGTGTGAATGACCAGCGGTTCGGCCACCTGTTTCAGGCGCCAGCCGGTTACGATCCGCGCAATCTGGCGGGCGGCCCCCTCACCGTCGCTGCCCGCACAAATCAGGCTGGCATAGGCCCGGCCCTCTATGCGTCCAAGCAACGGATAATAGGTGCGGTCGAAAAAATCTTTCATCGGCCCGGAAAGACTGGCGAGATTTTCCGGCGCCGCGAAAATATACCCATCCGCCGCCAGCACATCATCCGCGCTGGCATGCGGGGCCTCCAGCAGGCGGGTGCGGCACTGCGCCTCGGCCATCGCGCCGCGCAGAGCCGCGCGCGCCATCTGCGCCGTGCCGCCCGTGCGGCTATGGTAGAGGATAAGCAATGTCTTCATCCCGCCATGCTGCATATTTTGCCTACCTTTGTCATCGCCACGGCCAGGGGGGAGGATGACGCGCCATGGCAATCCGTTTATGCTCTGGTAATGATCATGGCTTTCCTATCCCGCTCCGCCGGTATTGGGCGCGGCTTGGCCTTACTGGTCCCCGCTTCCTTGCTCGCGGGGTGCGCTCAATTCTCTTCGCAAACGCAAGCGCCCAAGCCGCTTGCCGTGCCCGGCATCTCAGCGCAAGACGTGCACAGGGCCGCGGAAAAAGCCTACGCCGCGGGCTATGCACGCGGCTATGCCGCTGGACAAACGGCGCAAAAGAAGCGCGATCAGGCCGCGTGCAGCACCGCCTTTAATGGCGGGGCATCCCTGCCCGCCGCCGCTCAACCCGCGCCAACAACCCAGCATTATGCGCCCCAGGGCCCGGCCAAGCCGATCATCGTGCCAAGCGGCAATTAGGCGGGGCTAAAAATTTCGTTGAAGAAGGCGCGCATTTCGGCCCAGGAGCGAGTGTCGGCCTGGGCGTCGTAACGGGCGAATTCCGGGCGGCCGAAGGCGTCTGCCTCGGGATTGGTGAAGCTATGCACCACGCCGCCATACAGGTTCATCTGCCAGTTCACGCCACCGGCGCGCATTTCAGCCTCGAAGGCGGCGCGCTCCTCGGGCGAAATCGCCGGATCGTCGGCGCCGATACACACTAAAACCTTGCCCTTGATGTTCTTGGCGTCTTCGGGGGCCACTGTGGCCAGGCCGCTATGAAAGCCGACCGCCCCGCCAATCTCGGCCCCGCCGCGCGCCAGCTCCAGCGCCATGGTGCCACCAAAGCAATAGCCGATCGCCGCGATCTGGGCCGGGTTGACTTCGGGGCGCGCGCACAACGCCTGCAAGCCGCCATCCGCCCGTGCCCGCGTGCGCGCCGGTGCCTGACGCAGGGCGGTGATGATCGGCATGATCGCCTCCATGTCCGACAAGACCTGCCCCTGGCCGTGCAAATCGCACGCCAGCGCCACAAAGCCCAGCCCCGCCAGGCGCTTGGCCCGGCTTATGGCGTGCGCGCCCAGCCCAAACGCCTCGGGGAAGACCAGCACACCCGGGCGCGGCGCGCTCACCCCAGCCTCGAAGAAAAGATGGCTGCGCATGGTCAACCCATCGGCTTCGTAGGTCAGAATTTCCTCGTGCATGGCGTTCCTCCGTTCTCTTGATACCGGCATTATCCATGGATTGGCCGTCCCTCTCAACCCGATAAGGCTTGAAGCGGCGCACGCAACACGGCAGACAGCGCGCATGGCCCCGCCCTTGCTCCTGCTCGACCGTATTTCCGTTAGCCTTGGCAGTGTCAGGCTGCTCGATGGCGCCTCGCTCTCGGTGGGGGCGGGTGAGCGTATTTGTTTGGTCGGGCGCAATGGCTCGGGCAAATCCACGCTGCTGAAAATCGCCTCCGGCGAGATCACGCCCGATGAAGGCACGCGCTTCTTCCAGCCAGGGGCGACCATGCGTTATCTGCCGCAGGAGCCGGACCTCTCGGCCTTTGCCAGCGTGATGGATTATGTGCTGGCCGGCTTAGGGCCGCATGACGATGAATATCGCGCGCGCTATTTGCTGGGAGCCTTGGGGCTAACGGGAGCCGAACAGCCCGCCAATCTTTCGGGCGGCGAGGCCAGGCGTGCCGCCCTGGCCCGCACATTGGCCCCAAGCCCGGACCTGTTGCTGCTGGATGAGCCCACTAACCATCTGGACCTGCCGGCCATTGAATGGCTGGAAGGCGAGCTGAAATCGCTCTCATCCGGGCTGGTGCTCATCTCGCATGACCGGCGGTTTCTGGAAAATCTCTCCCGCGCCATGGTCTGGCTGGATCGTGGCCAGACGAGACGGCTGGAAAAGGGATTTTCTCATTTCGAGAGCTGGCGCGATGAGGTGCTGGAACAAGAAGAACAGGACTTCCACAAGCTTGGCCGCAAGATCGCGCGCGAGGAAGATTGGCTGCGCTATGGCGTGACCGCGCGGCGCAAGCGCAACGTCAAGCGCCTGGCCGGGTTGCAGACCCTGCGCGCGCAAAAGCGCGACTACACGCATAAGCTCGGCACGGCGAAAATGGCCGCCCTTGATGCCGCGACCTCGGGCAAGATCGTGGTGGATGCGGAGGGGCTTGAAAAATCCTTTGGCGCGCGCAAGGTGGTGCGGGATTTAACCCTGCGCGTGCTGCGCGGCGACAGGCTTGGCATTGTGGGCCCCAACGGCGCGGGCAAATCCACGCTGCTGAAGCTGATTTTGGGGCAGATGCCGCCGGATGCGGGCACGGTTACGCTGGGGACGGCCCTGAACATTGTAACGCTCGACCAAGGGCGCGCCGCGCTCGATCCAGCCGTGTCGCTCGCCGACACGCTGACCGGCGGCAAGAGCGACATGGTGCAGGTGGGGACCCAAAGCCGGCATGTGATTGGCTATATGAAGGAGTTTTTGTTCCGGCCCGAGCAGGCGCGCACGCCGGTTGGCACGCTCTCGGGCGGTGAGCGCGGGCGGCTATTGCTGGCCATGGCGCTGGCCAAACCCTCCAACCTTTTGGTGCTGGACGAGCCCACCAACGATCTCGACCTGGAGACGCTGGATTTGTTGCAGGAAATGCTGGCCGATTATCCGGGCACCGTCATCGTCGTCTCGCATGACCGTGATTTTCTCGACCGTGTGGCAAGCTCCATTCTGGCCTCCGAAGGCGAGGGCAGATGGGTGGAATATGCGGGCGGCTATGCCGACATGCTGGCCCAGCGCGCGGGCGCACCAACGACGGAACAAAAACCAGAGAAAAAACCCACCCCCAAGGCGGCGGCCCCTAAGCCCGCGGAAGCGGGGCCGCGTAAAATTTCGTTCAAGGAACAGCATGAGCTGAAAAACCTGACGGCTAAAATCGAGACCCTGCAAACTAAAATCAGCCAGCAGGAGGCGGCTTTGGCCGCGCCTGGCCTTTACGAGAAAGATCCAAAAAAATTCACAGCGGCAACAGAGAGTCTGGCCACGCTGCAGGCCCAGCTTGCCCAGGCCGAGGAGCGCTGGCTGGAACTGGAGATGCTGAACGACTGACCAAAATTTTTAAAAGTTTTTCGAGGTGTCCGGCCTTTTTTTAAAAAGGCCGGACGAGAATCCGCCCTTTTTTGTAAAAAAGGGCGGCCCAAAAAACTTTTATTTTGTTTCCGTAGGGTCGGTCTTAGGTCGGGGGTTAAAATCCACAGGAATGTGTGTGGCAATTCCGCGCGACACATCCACCGGCACAATGCCAATCACCGTGCAGCCCTCATTATGGTCGGGCGGGATTTCATCAACATTTTGGGTCATCGCGTATGAAGCGGGCAATGGTTTGGCCGCCCCGGTCAGCCGCGCGGGGTCAAAGGCCGAGAGCAGATTACCAACGCCTGGCACGCCGGCATCGCCCGGGCCCAAATAGGCCTGTTTGAATAATTTAAGCCCGGCGATGCGCGCCT
>JAKBBM010000113.1 GCA_021808545.1 Pseudomonadota bacterium
GTCAGGCAAAGTGGCCATCATTAGCGGCGCGGCACAAGGCATGGGCGCGGCAACGGCGCGAATTTTCGTGGCCGAGGGCGCCAAGGTCGTGCTGGGCGACGTAAAAGCCGAACAGGTGCAGGCGCTGGCGACCGAATTGGGCCCCGCCGCCACCGCCGTGAAGCTGGATGTGCGCGAGGAAGCCGACTGGCAAGCCGCCGTGGCCGCCGCCACACAAAAATTCGGCAAGCTCACCACGCTCGTCAATAATGCCGGGGTGCTCGCCTTTTGCGCCACAGAGCAGCTGGACAAGGCCGAGGCGCAGCGGGTGCTGGACATTAACGTCATCGGTGCGCTGATGGGCGTGAAGCATGCGGTTCCAGCACTGCGCGCCAATGGCGGGGGGGTGGTTGTCAACATCTCCTCCATCGACGGCCTGATCGGCTTTAATGGCCGCATCGCCTATACCGCCAGCAAATGGGCGGTACGCGGCATCACCAAGGCCCTGACCTATGAATATGGGCCCGAGGGCATCCGCTTCGTCTCCGTGCATCCGGGTGGCGTGAATACCGAAATGGGCAATCCCTCCGGCAGCGCGGGCCAGGAGCTGAACGCAGGTTATAAGCGCGTGCCGCTCCAGCGGATTGGCGCGCCTGAGGAAATCGCGCGCGTGACCGCCTTTGCCGCCAGCGATGAGGCAAGTTATGTCTCGGGCGCCGAAATCGCCGTGGATGGCGGCTGGACCGCCGGCCATTACGAAACAATGCTGCCGGGTGGGGCCGCCTATAGCGGCGGCTGAACGTCTCCCGCGAAAGACGGGGATAAAAGGGGAGTAAACACACAATGAACGGCCAAAAAATCGCCGATATTCTTGAAATCCAAAGCCTTCTGGCAAGGTACGCCTTTGCCATCGACGCGCGTGACTTCGACCAGCTGGACCGCGTCTTCACGCCCGACGCCATGATCGACTATACCGCAACCGGCGGCGCGCGCGACCCCTATCCGCGCATCAAGCCCTGGCTGGCCCAGGCCATGGCCAATTTTCCGTATTCGCAACATCTGATCGGCCTGCCGCTGATCGACCTGACCGGCGACACGGCACGCTCACGCGTGATGCTGTTCAACCCCATGCAAGCCGGCCCAGATCGGGGGGGGTTGTTCTTCTGCGGCGCAACTTATGAGGATGAGCTGGTGCGCACGGCGGAAGGCTGGCGCATTGCCCGGCGCACCTTAACGGATTGCTGGTTCAAGGACCCGCCGGACGGGCTCCCCGTCCCGCAATTGGAAGGGTGAGGGAATGGCCGATGCGTTTTCCGCCGTCACGATCGGCCCCGTGACCTTGCGCAACCGGTTCATCCGGTCCGGCGCCAATGAGATGATGACCAAGGACAGCCTGCCGACCCGGGCCTTGCTGGAACTGCACCGCAACCTCGCCAAAGGCGGGGTGGGCATGACCACGCTGGCCTATGTGGCGGTCAGCCGCGATGGGCGGACCTTCGCAAGCCAGGGCGTGCTGGATGAGCGGGCAATCCCGCATTACCGCGCCATCACCGAGGCGGTGCACGAGCAGGGGGCGAAAATCTCCGCCCAGATCACCCATGCTGGCAGCTTCGTGCAGCATAAGGAACTCTCCACCAGGCGCGCCATGTCGGCCAGCGGCGGGATCGACATGATGGGCGTGATGATGGGACGCTTCTTGCAGCATGAGATGACCCGCGCCGACATGGACAAGGTGGTGGCCGAATTCGTCGCCACCGCCCAGCGCGCCGCCGAGGCCGGGTTCGATGCGGTGGAGCTGCATATGGGCCATGGCTATCTGCTCAACCAGTTCATCTCGCCGCTCTCCAACAAGCGGCGCGATGAATATGGCGGCAGCGCCGAGAACCGCGCGCGCTTCCCCGCCGAGGTGCTGGCCGCCGTGAAGCGCGCGGTGGGCGACAAGCTCGCGATCCTCGCCAAGATCAACCTGATGGATGGCGTGCCCAAGGGGGCGACGGTGGAGGATGCCATTGCCACCGCCCGCGCGCTGGAGGCGGCCGGGGCCGACATGCTCGTGCTGTCGGCCGGGCGCAACATCGAATCGAGCTGGCAGATTTTCGGCAGCCCCCTGCCCTATGACGATATGAGCAAGATGCAGCCAGGCCTGCTCTCCAAGCTGCAATTCGCGATGCTGAAAATGTCCACGCCGAAGAGCCTGACATTCCACGAGATGTTCCTGCTCGAGGCCGCCCGCCGGTTACGCGCGGCGGTGCGGATGAACCTGGCCTATCTCGGCGGCGTGCAGGCGCGCGACCGGGCCGAGGCGGCACTGGATGAAGGGTTCAACGCCATCGTCATCGCCCGCGCGCTGGTGCACGATCCCGACCTCATCAACAAATTCCAAGCCGATCCCGCGTTTCATTCCGGCTGCACCGCCTGCAACCGCTGCGTGGCGATGATGTACGGCCCCGCCGGCACGTTCTGCCCAGTCACCAACAACGCGCTGGATCCGGCGCTGAACCAGATGCAGGCGGCTCATGCTGCTTAACGGCAAAACGATCATCGTTAGCGGCGTGGGCCTGGCATGGGCCGCACCCTGGCCCGCTTGGCCGGTGCCGAGGGCGGCAAGATCCGCGCCACACCCATGTTCCATGCAAACATTCCATTCAAACACAAGGAAAAGCACATGATTCTCTCAGGCAAAACGGTTATCGTCAGCGGCGTTGGCCCCGGCATGGGCCGCACCTTGGCGCGTTTGGCCGGCGCCGAGGGCGCCAATGTCGTGCTGGGGGCACGCAACAAGGCGTTTTTGGAGGAGGTGGCCGCCGAAATAACCGCCAGCGGCGGCAAGGCCCTGCCCGTGCCCACGGATGTAACCGACACCGCCCAGTGCGCGGCCCTGGCACAGGCCGCCGTTACGCAGTTTGGCGGCATTAACGGGCTGATCAACAGCGCCTATTACCACGGGGAATGGGCCACCACCGATGCCGCAACGCCCGAGGATTTCATGCGCTGCTACGACGTGAATTGCGTGGGCGCGCTGCGTTTGGCCCAGGCCTGCCTGCCGGCGATGAAAAACGCGGGCGGGGGCGCGATCGTCAATGTCTCGACCATGGCCACCGTTAATCCGTTTCCCGGCGAGGTCGCCTATGCCGCCGCCAAGGGCGGGCTGAACGCGTTGACACGCCACATGGCCAAGGATTTCGGGCGCTTCAACATCCGCGTCAATGTCGCGCGCATGGGCTGGATTGGCGGCGCGCCCGTTTATGACTTCGTCGATCGCGAGGTGGCCGCCGGCCGCAACCGTGACGAGGTGGTGGGGAAAATCACCCAGAATATTCCGCTCGGCATTATTCCGCCCGAGGAAGATTGCGCCCGCGCCGTACTG
>JAKBBM010000114.1 GCA_021808545.1 Pseudomonadota bacterium
CATCCTCCCAAGGCCTGCTTGTGCAGGTGGGCGCCAGATACCCGGACCAAGGCCCGGGCAGTGCCAGCTCCCGAGGGAGATGCTTAACGGCCCTGGGGATGTTCTGCCTGACGCGCCGGGCAGCTCCACACCCAATCTAGGGCCTGGCGCGCCCGGCTGCAATGAAAAACGGGGTCAGTATTTCGCCGGGGCGGATTGCGCCCCTCAGCCTGTTTTGGCCCTTGACGCTGCCCGCGTTCCTTGCCTCAACCTGTATTGTCCAGAACAGTGACAGAAAAGGGAAGGGGACCAGGATGACCCAGGTGATGAAGGGGATACGGATTCTCGAAGTGGCGCAATTTACCTTCGTGCCCGCCGCCGGGGCCATTTTGGCCGATTGGGGCGCGGATGTTATCAAAATCGAGCACCCCAAGCGCGGCGACACGCAACGCGGCTTCATCAACCTTGGCGGCCAGAAGGTGGACCCCAACCGCCATACGCTGATAGAGCACCCCAACCGCGGCAAGCGCAGCGTGGGGCTGGATGTAACCACGGCTGAAGGCCAGAAGCTGCTTTACCAAATCGCCAAGACCGCCGATGTGTTCCTCACCAATTACCTCCCCGCCGCGCGGCAGAAAAACAAGTTCGATCTCGAGCATATCCGCGCCGCCAACCCCAATATCATTTACGCCAGCGGCAGCGCCTATGGCGATAAAGGGCCGCAGCGCGAAATGGGCGGGTTCGACAATACCGCCTTCTGGACCCGCTCGGGCATCGGCCTGGCCATGACGCCCGAGGAGCTGGACGGGCCGCTCAACCAGGGTCTGCCCGCGTTTGGCGACTCCATCGGGGGCATGAACATCGCGGGCGGTATCTCCGCCGCTTTGTTCCACCGCGCCCGCACGGGCGAGGCCGTGGCGCTGGATGTTTCGCTGCTCAGCTCCGGCTGGTGGGCGGCGGGCGCTGCCATTTCGCAGGCCAGCGAAACCGGGAAGGCCACCCGCAACCGCCTGCCCAAATCGGGCTGCTCGGTGGGCAACCCGTTCCTCGGCACGTACCGCACGGCCGATGGCGGCACCATCGTCTTCAACACCCTCACCCCCGGCCCGTATATCCGCGATATTTTCACCCATCTCGGCATCCCGGCGGCAGCGGATGATCCGCGCTTCTCCACCGGCGAGGCCCTGCTGGAAAACTGGGCCGAGGCCAGTGCCCTCATGGTGGTGGCAATTTCCAAGCAGAGCTTCGCTTATTGGCGCGAGCACCTCAAAACCTCGCGCGCGCAATGGGCGCCCTCGCAGAGTTTCCTCGATTTGCTCAGCGATGAGCAGGCCCTGGCCAACGACATGATCGTGGCGGTGGAGGCCATAGATGGCGGCGCGCCCATCCACCTGGTGCGCGGGCCGGTACAGTTCAACGGCGCCCCGGTGGAAACCACCCGCGCGCCGCAGGCCTCGGAGCATACGGAAGTGTTTCTGCTGGAAGATATGGGGCTGGAGTGGGACCGTATCGAGCAGCTCAAGGCGGAGGGCGTTATCGCCTGAGCCGGGCTTGAAGCGCCCGGCTTGTATGTGCACATGCCGGATACCATGAGCCATGCCAGCACACAGGCGCTGCTTGCGCGCCTCAACATCGCCCTGCCCATATTGCAGGCGCCCATGGCGGGTGTTTCCAGCCCCGCCATGGCGGCCGCCGTAACCGCGGCGGGCGGGCTGGGCGCGCTGGGGCTGGGTGCTGCCGGGGCCGAAGGCGCGCGGCGCATGATCGCGGAATTTACCGCGCGCTGCACCGGCCCGCTCAACGTCAACCTCTTCACCCATCCTGCCGCCCAGGCCGATGCCCCGCGCGAGGCCGCCTGGATTTCCCGCCTGCGCCCGGCCTTTGCCGCCTATGGCGCCGAGCCGCCGGAGCGGCTTGGCGAAATCTACACCAGCTTCCTGGCCGATGATGCCATGCTGGCCCTGCTGCTGGAGCTGCGCCCCGCCGTGGTCAGCCTGCATTTCGGCCTGCCAGATGCCAAGCGCCTTGCCGCCCTGCGTGGCGCCGGCATCACGCTGCTCGCCACTGTCACCAATCTCGCCGAAGCCCGCCTGGCCGAGGCAGCGGGCATCGATGCGCTGGTGGCCCAGGGTTACGAGGCAGGCGGGCATCGCGGCATGTTCGACCCCGCCGCGCCGGATGACCGGCTGGGCACCCTGGCGCTTACGCGTTTGCTGGCCACGCAAACCGGCCTGCCCGTTATCGCGGCGGGCGGCATTATGGATGGCGCGGGCATCTCCGCCGCGCTCGCCCTGGGGGCCGCCGCCGCACAGCTTGGCACGGCCTATATCGGCACCGCTGAAAGCCTGGCCGATGCAGGCTACCGCGCCGCCCTGTTCAGCGAGGCCGCGCACCATACCGTAATGACCAGCGCCATTTCCGGCCGCCCGGCGCGCAGCCTCGCCAACCGCTTTACCGCCTTGGGCGCGGCGCTGGATGCGGCGGAAATTCCCGCCTACCCCATTGCGTATGATCTCGGTAAAGCCCTGCACATTGCCGCCAAGGCGGCGGGCGAGCCGGGTTACGGCGCGCAATGGGCCGGGCAAGGCGCGCCGCTGGCCCGCCGCATGTCCGCCGCCGCGCTTACCCGCGCCCTGGCCCAAGAGCTGCGCCCGGCTTGACTTCATAACGCTGGACAACCAACCTCCGGCAATCAGAGAGGTGCCGTTTCATGAACCAGCCGACCCAGCTCCCCTTTCACGACAAGCTGCGTAATGCCTCGCCCCGGCTGTTCTGGCTGGGCCTTGTGCTGGTGCTGCTCGGCCTGGCTGCCATTGCCTTCCCCGAATTCAGCACCCTGGCGGCAACCCTGCTGGTGGGCTGGGTGATGCTCATCGCCGGCATCGCCATCTTCATCAGCTCATTCTGGATTCACGGCACCGGCCCGTTCTTCGCGGCCAATCTGTTCGGCCTGCTCTCGGGCGTGGCGGGCATATTCCTGCTGTTCAACCCGCTGGCGGGTGCTGTCACGCTCACGCTCATCGTCGGCATCATGTTCATTTTCCAGGGCGCGGCGGAGCTTATTTTCGCGCTGGAAGCCCGGCCCGCCGCGGGCTGGGTGGGCATGCTGGTTTCGGGCCTGGCCAGCATCGTGCTCGCCATCATCATCGTTTCAGGCTGGCCGGGCATTTCCTCCATCGTGCTGGGCATATTGCTCGGCATCAATTTCCTCACCACGGGCTTCGCTTACATCTTCGTCTCCCGCGCCTTCAAATCTTAGAGCCGGATGATTTTAGACCGGATCACGTTGTGATCCGGTCTAAAATCTGAATCCGTCTCTAAATCAATGAGGTAGAGCGCGATTCAGACTTTCGAATC
>JAKBBM010000115.1 GCA_021808545.1 Pseudomonadota bacterium
GGCCCTTGGCGCCCTGCTCCAAGCGCGCGGCTATTCCGTGCGGCTGCGCAAGCTCGATCCCTATCTCAATGTCGATCCCGGGACGATGAGCCCGTATCAGCATGGCGAGGTGTTCGTTACCGATGACGGTGCCGAGACCGACCTCGATCTCGGCCATTATGAGCGCTTCACCGGCGTTGCCGCCACCAAGGCCGACAATGCCACCACCGGGCGCATTTATTCCGATGTCATCGCCAAGGAACGGCGCGGCGATTATCTCGGCGCCACCGTGCAGGTGATCCCGCACATTACCGACGCGATCAAGGATGTGGTCCTGCGCGAGACGGAGGGGCTGGATTTCGTGCTGGTCGAAATTGGCGGCACGGTCGGCGATATTGAAAGCCTGCCGTTTCTGGAAGCCATCCGCCAGCTCGGCAATGAGCTGACGCCAGAGCGCACGATGTTCGTGCATCTGACACTGGTGCCCTTCATCCCCTCGGCTGGCGAGCTGAAAACCAAGCCAACCCAGCATTCGGTGAAGGAACTGCAGAATGTCGGCATTCAGCCGCATATGCTGATCTGCCGTTGCGACCGCGAGATCCCCGAGCCCGAGCGTCGCAAGATCGCGAGTTTCTGCAATGTTCGCCCCGAGGCGGTGGTGCCCGCGCTGGATGTGGACACGATCTATACCGTGCCGATCTCGTATCATGAGGCGGGGATGGACCAGGAAGTGCTGCGCCATTTTGGCCTGCCCTTCATGACCGAGCCGGATTTGTCCACCTGGCGGCGAATCGTCGAGACCGTGCGCGCGCCCGAAGGCGCGGTGCGGATCGCCGTGGTCGGCAAATATACCAACCTGCTGGACAGCTATAAGTCTCTGGCCGAGGCGCTGGCCCATGGCGGCATCGCCAACAAGGTCCGGGTCCGGCTGGACTGGGTGGATTCGGAAATTTTCGAGCAGCCCGACGCGCTGGAACAGCTCGATGGCGTGCATGGCATATTGGTGCCGGGCGGCTTTGGCGAGCGCGGCACGGCCGGCAAGATCGAAGCCGTGCGTTTTGCGCGCGAGCGCAAGGTGCCGTTTCTTGGCATCTGCTTTGGCATGCAGATGGCCGTGATCGAGGCGGCGCGGAATTTGGCAGATCTGCCCACCGCTTCCTCCACCGAATTTGGCCCGTGCGACATTCCCATTGTCGGGCTGCTGACCGAATGGGCGCGCGGCAATGAGATCGAGCGCCGCTCGGCCGATGGCGATCTGGGCGGCACCATGCGGCTCGGCGCCTTTACGGCACAGCTTACCCCGGGCTCGCTGGTCAGCGGCGTTTATGGCGGTGCCACCACCATTTCAGAGCGCCACCGCCACCGTTACGAGGTGAACATCCATTACCGCGCCCGGCTGGAGGCGGCGGGCCTCAGCTTCTCCGGCCTCTCGCCCGATGGCGTGCTGCCCGAGATCGTCGAATATCCGGACCATCCCTGGTTCATCGGCGTGCAGTACCATCCGGAGCTGAAATCCAAGCCCTTCGCCCCGCACCCGCTGTTCGAGGGCTTCATCGCCGCGGCCGTGCAGCAATCGAGGCTGGTATGAAACAGGTTCGCGTCGGCGCGCTCAGCATTGGCAACAATCTGCCCTTCACCCTGATCGCGGGCCCCTGCCAGATCGAGTCGCGCGAACACGCGCTCATGGTCGCGGGCGAGCTGGCCGCCATCGCGCGCGCGCTCGGGCTCGGGCTGATCTATAAATCGAGCTTCGATAAGGCCAACCGCACCTCGGCCAATGCCGCGCGCGGCATCGGCATGGAGGAGGGGTTGAAAATCCTCGCCGAAGTGCGCGAACGCTTTGGCCTGCCCGTGCTGACCGATGTGCACGACGCCGCCCAATGCGCGCCCGTGGGGGCGGTGGTGGATGTGCTGCAAATCCCAGCCTTCCTGTGCCGCCAGACTGACCTGCTGCTGGCCGCCGGGCGCACGGGCAAGGCGGTGAATGTGAAGAAGGGGCAGTTCCTGGCCCCGTGGGATATGAAGAACGTGGCCGCCAAGATCGCCGGCACCGGCAATGAGAATATCATGCTGTGCGAGCGCGGGGCGAGCTTTGGCTATAACACGCTGGTCTCCGATATGCGCGCCCTGCCGGTGATGGCCGAAACCGGTTATCCGGTGATTTTCGATGCCACCCATTCGGTGCAGCAGCCAGGCGGCCAGGGCACGTCTTCCGGCGGCGACCGGCGCTTTGCCCCCCTGCTCGCGCGCGCTGCCTTGGCCGTGGGCTGTGCCGGGCTGTTCATTGAATGTCACGAGAACCCGGATAACGCCCCCTCGGACGGGCCAAACATGATCCCGCTGGCCGAGATGCGCCCGCTGCTGGAACGGCTGCAGGCCTTCGACCGGCTGACCAAAAGCTGAGTCGCTTTACGGGGCTACCACGCCAACCCCGGCAAAATCGCGCGCGGGGCCAGGCCTGAAACCGCCGCCTCCTGGCCCGCGTTTTCCGGGTGCAGGGCATGAATGCCAGAGAGCACCCACAGCGCATCAATCCCCGCGCGTTGCGCGCCGGTAATATCAGTGCGCAGCGAATCACCAATCGCCAGCGTGCGCGCTTTCGCCGTGCCCAGCAGGGCGAGCGTCGGGGTGTAAATCGCGGCATCGGGCTTGCCGCGTTGAATCACCCGCCCGCCTTCGGCCGCGTAAAGCTCGGCCAGCAGCCCGGCACAGATGATCCGCTGGCCATCCTTCATCACCTCCAGATCCGGATTGGCGCAGATCATCGGAATCCGCGCCTGCAAACCGGCCCGCAACACCGGCATATAGGGCTCAGGATCCTGCGGGCCCAAAATATCATCCGGCCCTGTATTGAGGATGAAATCCGCATCCCGCGGGTCATCCACCAGCTCGTAATCCAGGCTGTCGAACACATCGCAATCGCGCGGCGGGCCCAAATGGTACAGACACCGCCCCAGAGCCGCGAATTCATCCGTTCTGTCGCGCAAGCCAAGATATACCGCCTCGCCACTGGACATGATGCCCTGATACAGGTTCGGCCCCACCCCCATATGGGCCAGCGTGGCGGCAATGCCCGCTGGCCGCCGCGGCGCGTTGGAGAGAAACACCACGCGCTTGCCCGCCGCGCGTAAGCGGGCCAGACTCTCCAGCACGCCGGGCAGCGGGCGCACGCCATTATGCACCACGCCCCAGAGATCGACGATAAACCCGTCATACCCTGCTGCCAGGGCGCCAAAGCCGCTCATACGCCCTGCCCCACCGCCTCGGCCACCGAGGCAAAGCCGCGCGCGCGCAACAGCCCCGCCAGCTCGCCTTTAAGCCGGGGCAGCAGAGCCGGGCCCTGATAGGCAAAG
>JAKBBM010000058.1 GCA_021808545.1 Pseudomonadota bacterium
GCCGCGGCGGTTGAACACGCGCACATCGACAATGGTGCCCGACGTGCCCGGCGGCAGGCGCAGCGAGGTGTCGCGCACGTCCGAGGCCTTCTCGCCGAAAATGGCGCGCAGCAGCTTCTCTTCCGGCGTCATCGGGCTTTCGCCCTTGGGGGTTACCTTGCCGACCAGAATATCGCCCGGATTCACCTCGGCGCCGATATAGACAATGCCCGCCTCGTCGAGATTGCGCAGCGCCTCCTCGCCCACATTGGGGATATCGCGGGTAATTTCCTCCTGGCCGAGCTTGGTATCGCGCGCCATCACCTCGAATTCCTCGATATGGATGGAGGTGAACACGTCATCGCGGGCGATGCGCTCGGAGATCAGGATGGAGTCCTCGAAATTATAGCCGTTCCAGGGCATGAAGGCGCAAAGCGCGTTGCGCCCCAGCGCCAGCTCGCCCAGCTCGGTGGAAGGGCCGTCGGCGATGATATCGCCCGCCGCCACACGGTCGCCCACTTTCACCAAAGGCCGCTGGTTGATGCAGGTGCTCTGGTTGGAGCGCATATATTTGCGCAGACGGTAAATATCGACACCCATGGTCGTGCCATCCTCGGCGGTGGCGCGCACCACGATGCGCGCCCCATCGATCTGGTCGATGATGCCGGCCCGCTTGGCGACGATGGTGGCCCCGGAATCGCGCGCCACGGCGGCTTCCATGCCGGTACCCACAATCGGCGCGTCAGAGCGCACCAGCGGCACCGCCTGGCGCTGCATGTTCGAGCCCATCAGCGCGCGGTTGGCGTCGTCATTCTCCAAGAAGGGAATAAGAGCCGCCGCCACCGAAACGAGCTGCTTGGGACTGACATCGACCGCGGTGACATCTTCTGGCTTGACCAAAAGGAAGTCGCCATTACGGCGCACGGAAACCAGCTCTTCGGTGAATTTGCCCGACGCATCCTTCTTCGCGTCGGCCTGCGCCACGAGCAGCCGCTCTTCTTCCATCGCCGACAGATATTTATACTCTGGCTGCACCACGCCGCCCTCGACGATCTGGTAGGGCGTCTCGATGAATCCGTATTTATTCACCTTGGCGTAGGTGGCGAGCGAGTTGATGAGGCCGATATTCGGGCCTTCGGGTGTCTCGATCGGGCAGATGCGGCCATAATGGGTCGGGTGCACGTCGCGCACCTCAAAGCCGGCGCGCTCACGCGTCAGACCGCCCGGCCCCAGCGCCGAGAGACGTCGCTTATGCGTGACCTCGGAAAGCGGGTTGGTCTGGTCCATGAACTGGCTGAGCTGGCTGGAGCCAAAGAACTCACGCACCGCGGCCGCAGCCGGCTTGGCGTTAATCAGATCGTGCGGCATCACGCTATCGACATCGACCGAGCCCATGCGCTCACGAATGGCACGCTCCATGCGCAGCAGACCCACACGGTACTGATTCTCCATCAGCTCGCCCACCGAGCGCACGCGGCGGTTACCGAGATTATCGATATCGTCGATCGCGCCGCGCCCATCCTTCAGATCGCACATGATCTTGATGGTGCGCAATATGTCTTCCTTACGCAGCACCCGCACCGTATCCGGCACATCCACGCCCAGGCGCATATTCATCTTCACGCGGCCGACAGCGGACAGATCATACCGGTCGGCATCGAAGAACAGGCCCTTGAACAGCGCCTCGGCGGTCTCGGAGGTGGGCGGCTCGCCCGGGCGCATCACGCGGTAAATATCGATCAGCGCATCCTCGCGGTTGGCGTTTTTATCCGCCGCCAGCGTATTGCGGATCCACGGGCCATTGGCCTGGTCAACGGCCAGGGTTGGCAGCTCGGTGAGCCCTTTTTCCTCCAGCAGGGCGAGCTTGGCTTCAACCAGCTCCTCGCCTGCCTCGGCAAAAATCTCGCCGGTTTCGGGATCATACAGATCCTCGGCGATGAAGCGGCCGACCAGATCCCCGCGCGCGACCAGCACACGCTTGGTGGTCTCGGCGATCTTGCGGACCACGCGCGCGGTCAGCTTCTCCTCGGCCTTGGCCACCACCTCGCCGCTATCGGCATCCACCAGATCCTCGATGAGCTTGAGGTTGCGGAAGGAATCGGCCTCAAAGGGGCGCGCCCACTGCCCATCGGTCGCGGTGAACACGACCTTGCCGTAGAAGGTGCCGAGAATCTCCTCGGCATCCATGCCCTTGATCTCGCCGATCTCGAGCGTCTCGCCCTTGGCGGTGCGGGCCGCGGCCAGCAGCTCGGTGGCGGCGCTGGGCAGCGCATAAAGCAGCGTGGTCACGGGCAGCTTGCGCTTACGGTCGATGCGGACATAGACAATGTCCTTGGCGTCGAACTCAAAATCCAGCCAGGAGCCGCGATACGGGATCACCCGCGCGGTAAACAGGAACTTGCCGGAGGAATGGGTCTTGCCGCGATCATGGTCGAAGAACACGCCGGGGCTGCGGTGCATCTGGCTCACGATCACGCGCTCGGTGCCATTGACCACGAACGTGCCGTTATCGGTCATCAGCGGCATGTCGCCCATGTAAACGGGCTGCTCCTTAATGTCGCGGATCGAGCGCGCGCCGGTATCCTCGTCCAGGTCCCACACGATCAGGCGAAGGATCACCTTCAGCGGGGCGGCATAGGTCATGCCGCGCTGGATGCATTCCTCGACATCGTATTTCGGCTCTTCCAGCTCGTAATGCACGAATTCCAGGCGGCCGCGCCCAGCGAAATCGTCGATCGGAAACACCGATTTGAACACTTCCTGCAGGCCCGAATGGGTCCGCGCATCCGGCTTGGTGTGCATCTGCAGGAACGAATCGTAGCTGGCGCGTTGCACATCGATCAGATTTGGCATCGGCGCCACTTCGGGGATGCGGCCGAAGCTCTTCCGAATACGCTTGCGGCTGGTGAAAGAGCCCTTGTACGAACCACCACTGATCGCGTTCATCGCATCACCCTACAAAAATAAGTCCAAGCCGGGCGGCCGGCCAACCATATAGCAAACAGGTGGCAGGCGATCACCTTACGGTCATCGCCTGCCCTTTTAGGCGGTATGCACGCCGCAACATATTACGCCGCGGCGGGAAAAGACATTACTTGACTTCGACAGTCGCGCCCTGCTCTTCCAGCGTCTTCTTGATCGAGGCAGCCTCGTCCTTGCTCGCATTTTCCTTAACGGTCTTCGGCGCACCCTCGACCAGATCCTTGGCTTCCTTCAGGCCCAGGCCGGTGATGGTGCGGATTTCCTTGATCACGTTGATCTTCTTGTCGCCGGCATTGGCGAGGATCACAGTGAACTCGGTCTGCTCCTCGGCCGGAGCAGCGGCAGCACCGCCAGCCGGGGCGGCAACAGCCACGGCAGCCGGCGCAGCGGCGGACACGCCCCACTTCTCTTCGAGCAGCTTGGAAAGCTCGGCGGCTTCCAGAACGGTCAGGTTCGACAGCTCGTCAACGAGCTTGGTCAGGTCAGTCATTACAAAGCACCTTCGTATAAATAAGAGTTGATTGGTTCAATACAAGGCCGCAACCACACAGCCCCGCATGGCAAGCGTCAAGCGGCGAAGCCGCGTCAGGCTGCCTCGCCCTTCTTGGAATCGGCATACGCCGCGAAAACCCTGGCAAGCTGTGCCGCCGGCGCCTGGACCACGCCCGCGACCTTCGTTGCCGGCGCATTGAGCAGCCCCAGCAACTTGGCCCGCAGCGAGTCGAGCGACGGAAGTTCGGCCAGCGCCTTGAGCCCAGACGCATCAAGCACCTGGTTACCAAGGGCGCCACCGACCAGAACAAGCTTGTCATTGGTCTTGGCGAAGTCGACGGCAGCTTTCGCCACGGCCACCGGGTCTTTCGACCAGGCAATCGCCGTGGGCCCCGTCAGCATGGGGGCCAAACCGTCAAACCGGGTTCCATTCAGAGCAAGCAAAGCCAGACGATTCTTCGCGACCTTGAAGCTCACGCCCGCCGCCCGCATTTTGCGGCGCAGATCCGTAACGTCAGCCACCGTCAGTCCCGCATTGCGGGTGACAACAACCATCGACGTCTCGGCAAACACCGCAGACAGCTCAGCGACGAATTCACGCTTCTCGATGCGATCCACATCCGTCTCCAACTTGCGGCGGTTCATGGTTGCCCATGCCCCGCCAGGTTACCCAGGATGCCGGGACCATCCCGGACATCCATTCGCCTGTCCTTGCCTCGAAACCACCAACCCCTTGGTCGAACAAGGTTTTGGCACCTCGTCTACCGTGTGCGGGCACGCCCATCAAACCTTGCGGTACATACGGTCTTGGACAGGTCGGGGTGTCGCCACCCCTGCCCACGGCAGCCTTGCGGCCGCCGCGTATCTCTTGGCGTCCGCCTTTACAGGCCGACGCTCGCCACATCCACATGCACGCCCGGCCCCATGGTCGAGCTCAGCGCCACCTTGCGCAGATATGTTCCCTTGGCGCCGGTCGGCTTGGCCTTCTGCACGGCATCGATCAGCGCCTTGGCGTTCTCCACCAGCTTCTCATCGGTAAAGCTCGCCTTGCCGATGCCAGCATGGATGATACCGGCCTTCTCGGCGCGGAATTCCACCTGGCCGGATTTGGCCGCCGTCACGGCGCCCTTCACATCCATGGTCACGGTGCCGAGCTTGGGGTTGGGCATCAGGCCGCGCGGGCCCAGAATCTTACCCAGCCGCCCGACCAGGGCCATCATGTCCGGGGTGGCGATGCAGCGGTCGAACTGGATGTCGCCCGCCTGCACCTTCTCGGCCAGATCGTCAGCGCCCACCACATCGGCGCCGGCGGCCAGCGCCTCCTCGGCCTTGGGCCCGCGGGCGAACACGCCCACGCGCAGCACCTTACCGGTGCCATTGGGCAGCGAGATCAGCCCGCGCACCATCTGGTCCGCATGGCGCGGGTCGATGCCGAGATTGAGCGCCAGCTCGATCGTCTCGTCGAACTTCGCCTTGGCATTGGCCTTGGCCAGCGCCACGGCCTCGGCCAGGTCATACAGCTTATGGCGCTCCACGGTGGCGCGCGCGGCGGTCAGACGCTTATTATGTGCCATTTCTTAGCCCTCCACCACGGTCACGCCCATTGAGCGGGCGGAGCCAACGAGCATGCGCACGGCGCCATCCTCGTCATTGGCATTCATGTCCTTCATCTTGGTCTTGGCGATCTCGCGCAGCTGCGCGATCGTCACCTTGCCAACGGCCGCACCCTTGCCCGGGGTCGTCGTCCCCTTGTCGATCCCAGCCGCCTTCTTCAGGAAGTAAGTGTTGGGCGGGGTCTTCATCACGAAGGAGAAGGTGCGGTCAGCATAGGCGGTGATCACCACCGGAATCGGCATGCCTGGCTCCATGCTCTGCGTCGCCGCGTTGAATTCCTTGACGAACTGCATGATGTTCAGGCCGCGCTGGCCAAGGGCGGGACCCACTGGCGGCGAGGGATTCGCCTTGCCCGCGGGGATCTGCAGCTTGATATAGCCGACAATCTTCTTTGCCATCTCTGGCTCCTTGTATCCTTTAGCGCCCGCTTGAGCGTACGCCAATGGACCGCGGTACAACCGGCCAGGCACACCTGTGCCCAAACCTCCCACGTTCCGTCGAGGGGCGGAGGCTTAGCGGGTTCGGCTCCTCCTGTCCATATACCCGGCGCAAAAAATCAGCCGCACCCCAGCCATGCGCCAGCCCAAGCAAAAGCGGGCAAACAAAAACGGCCCCGCCCAGGGCGAAGCCGTTTTTCATCAAGCCATCACGGCCAGCAGCTTAGCCCAGGCTCAGCGCGCTGACTTCCGGCCCCTTGGCGCCCTGAACGACGCTCATATGCACGGCCTGGCCTTCCTGCAGCGGGGGCAGACCGGCGGCTTCCAGCGCGGTGGCGTGCACAAACACATCCTTGCCGCCGCTCTCAGGGCTGATAAAGCCAAACCCCTTGGTGGCATTGTACCATTTCACGATGCCATTCATCTCCACAGCCGGGCCGGAGGCCTGCTGGCGCGGCGGACGCGGCGCGCGCGGACGGTCAAACCCGCCGCCAAACCCGCCGCTGCGCGGGGGCGGCGCTTCGCCCTCGGTCACGGAGAGAACCTGATCGACCTGCCGGCCTTTCTGGCCCTGGCCAACCCGCACCTGCAGGACCGACCCCGGCGTGACCGCCTGGTAACCGGCATTCTGCAGTGAATTGGCGTGCAAAAACACATCGCCGGAGCCATCGGCCATTTCGATGAAACCAAACCCCTTGTCGGGATTATACCATTTCACCGTAGCCTTGGCCTCCGGCGCGGAGGAGGTGGACCCAAACCCGGAAAAAGACGGCGGGGGAGGGGGAACGTTGCCAAAGAAATTATCGTCGTCAAAGCCGCGGCGGCGGGATTGCCGCTGGCGGTCGTTTTTCGGGGGTCGCACTATAAAAACAGTCCTTGTATGATCATACGGGCTGCCCGGCACCTGCCGGACAGTTTCAGCATAAGCCAGGCCGCGTTACCCTTCAATCCCGAAATGGCCTCCCAGCTGGCGTGAATCCCGCAAAATTCTTGTCATTTTCGTAAACTTGTGTCTCCATTTCCTGCCGCAGCGCACAAACAGGCTGTTGCGGCGGCGGCGCTGGCACTCTAAGAGCCCCCATGACCTTCCCGATTACCACCCCCTCCTTGCTGCAGGCCCTGGCCACGCGCGGCTACGACACGCCGACCCCCGTGCAACAGGCGGTGCTCGAGGCCAACACGCAGATGCGCGATCTGCTCGTCTCCGCGCAGACCGGATCGGGCAAAACCCTGGCTTTTGGCCTGGCCCTGGCCGCGACCATTCTGGGCGAGAACGACACCCTGCCCACGACCAAGGCGCCGCTGGCGCTGGTGATCGCGCCGACGCGCGAGTTGGCCCTGCAGGTCCAGGCCGAGCTGGCTTGGCTGTACGCCCCGGCGGGCGGGCGCATTCTCTCTTGCGTGGGCGGCATGGATGCAAGGCGCGAGGCGCGCGCCCTGGCGGCGGGCTGCCATATCGTGGTCGGCACGCCGGGGCGGCTGCAGGATCATCTCAATCGCGGCCAGCTCACCCTCTCCGAGATCGAGGTGCTGGTGCTGGATGAGGCGGATGAGATGCTCGATATGGGCTTTCGCGAGGAGCTGGATGTGATCCTCGCCGCCACGCCGGCACAGCGCCGCACCTTGCTGTTCTCGGCCACCATCTCGCGCGAGATCGCGAATCTCGCCCGCGCCTACCAGCAAAACGCGCTGCGGATCGACACGGTCTCGCGCGCTGCCCCGCATGCCGATATCGAATACCGCGCCACCCTGGCCGCTTCGGGCGAGGGCGAGGCCGCGCTGGTCAATCTGCTCCGTGCGCAAGACAGCCGGGCCATCGTGTTCTGCGCCACGCGCGATGGCGTGCGGCATCTGCATGCCAGCCTGCTCGCGCGCGGTTTTAATGCTGTGGCCTTGTCGGGCGACCTCTCGCAGAGCGAGCGCAACACGGCGCTGAATGCGCTGCGCGAGGGGCGGGCCCAGGTCTGCATCGCCACCGATGTCGCCGCGCGCGGGCTGGACCTGCCGGATTTGGACCTGGTCATCCATGCCGACCTGCCAACCAATAAAGAAACCTTGCTGCACCGTTCGGGCCGCACCGGGCGGGCGGGGCGCAAGGGCGTGTGCCTGCTGCTGGTGCCGCCGATGAAGCGCCGCCGGGCCGAACAATTGCTCGCCGCGGCCAATATCACCGCCAGCTGGCAGACCCCGCCAACGCCCGAGGATATCCACGCGCGGGACGCGGAGCGGCTGCGCGACCATCCGCTGCTGCAGGCAAGCCCGGACGACGCAACCCAAGATACCGGGCAAGACATCGCGCGCGGGTTGCTGGAACGCTTTGGGCCCGAGGCCATCGCCCGCGCCTTTATCCGCCTGGCCCAGGCGCATCTGCCCACACCAGAACCTGTAACCCTGCTGCCGCTTACCCCCACGCGCCCGTCCGCCGCATCGCCGCGCGCCCGGCAGGCGCCCGGCGCGCCCGGCGCGCCCGGCTCCGGCACCTGGTTCCGCCTGCCGCTGGGGCGCAAGCAAAACGCCGATCCGCGCTGGCTGCTGCCCCTGATCTGCCGGGCGGGCGGCGTGAGCAAGCAGGAGATCGGCGCCATCCGCATCTTCGATCGTGAGACGAAATTCGAGATCCAGCCCGCCGCGCTGGCGGGATTTCAGGCCGCCATTGCCCAGGCGCAATCCGCTGAGGCCCGGATTGAGCCCACAACCCCGCCCGGCACCGGGTCTGGCCCGCGCTCAGACCCGCGCTCTGCCCCCAAACCGCCCGCCCCCAAAGGCAAACCCAGCGAGCAGCAGCGCCGCCGGCAAAACCGCGCAGCACGGGGGCTTTAATACCGGCGCAGCAGGGCCACCAGCCGACCCTGCACGCGCACACGCTCGGGCGGCAAAATCCGTGTCTCGTAGCGTATATTGGCCGGCTCCAGCGCGATGGACTGGCCCTTCCGGCGCAGGCGCTTCAACGTCACCTCATTCTCATCGACCAGTGCCACGATGATCTGCCCGTTCTCAGCCGTCTCGCCCCGGCGAATGATCACGGTATCGCCATCGAGAATTCCGGCTTCGATCATCGAATCGCCCTCGACCTCAAGCGCGAAATGCTCGCCCGCGCCTAGCAAGGCCACGGGCACCTCGATCTCGGCCTCATTATCGCGCAGCGCCTCGATCGGCAGGCCGGCGGCGATTTTACCATAAAGCGGCAGGCTGACCGCGCCCGCCTCATGGGCAGAGCGCACGCCAGGCAGCTTGCCGGAAAAATTCCCCTGGATCACGTTGGGGGCGAAAGCGGGCAGCGGGCGCGGCGGCGGGGCCAGATCGTCGGACAGGCGCAGCACCTCCAGCGCGCGCGCGCGATGCTTGTGTCGGCGCAAAAACCCCCGCTCCTCCAGCGCCGAAATCAGCCGGTGAATGCCGGATTTGGAGCGCAGATCCAGCGCCGCCTTCATTTCCTCAAAGCTCGGGCTGCACCCGGTCTCGCGCAAATGCTTATCGATAAAAACCAGCAATTCATGTTGCTTGGCGGTGAGCATAGCTGTCTCCCGGGGGGTGGGCGCGGCTGGAACAAACCGCCAACATAGCAATGTTCTAGTTTAGTTCTCGCACGCGCGTCAAGCGACTGGTTTTACAGGCGGATGATCTCAACCGCAGCACCCGCCGCCAGGGAAGGCGCCCCCACCGGACGGCGGATCAGCGCGCCGGCCCGCGCCAGGGCCGATAACATGGCCGAATCCTGCACGGGTAGCGCGGTCGCCACCCAGGCGCCATCCGCCCAGATCAGATCCGCGCGCAAAAATTCCTCGCGCGAACCGGCAGGCCCCAAGGCCGCGCCCAGCCGGGCGGTTTCAAAAACAGGCAGGGCCGCATCATCAGCCCCGGCCAGCCGGGCCAAGGCGGGGCGCAAAAACAGCTGGGCGCAGACAAAGGCCGAAACCGGGTTGCCCGGCAGGCCCAGTACTGGCAGCGCGCCCGCCTGCCCAAAAATCAGCGGCTTGCCCGGGCGCATCGCGATTTTCCAAAAATCCAGCGCGAAATCATGCGCCGCCAGCCCGGCTTGCACCAGATCATGCGCCCCCACACTGGCCCCGCCGGTGGTGACCAGCAGATCGGCGCCATATGCGGCCGCCACCCCGGCTGCGATCGCGCTTGCATCGTCTCGCGCGGGGGGCAGAAGGCGCACCGTGCCACCATATTGCGCCACCAGTGCTGCCAGCATGGCGGCATTGCTGTTGACCACACCGCCCGGGCCCAGCGCCTCGCCGGGCAGGGCAATTTCATCGCCGGTGCATAGCAAGGCGACCTGCGGCTTACGGCGCACGCCAAGCCAGGGATGGTTGGCCGCCGCCGCCAGCCCCAGATCCCGCGCTGAAAGCCGCCGTCCGGCGGGCAGCAGCGCATCGCCCGCCATAAAATCCTGCCCCTGGCGGCGGATATGCCGGCCCGGCTGACAATTTTCCTGCACCCGTACAATGCCGCCATCCCGTGCTACGGCATCTTCCTGCAGCAACACGCTGTCGGCTCCCGCCGGCATCACGCTGCCGGTAAAAATCCGCACCGTCTCACCAGCTTCAAGCGCGCGCGCGAACGGACGGCCCGCCGGGGCTTCGCCAATCAGGCGCAAATCCGCGCCTGCCTGTGCCTCGGCCGCGCGGACCGCATACCCATCCATGGCCGACATATCGGCCGGCGGCTGGGTCAGCCTTGCCTGCAATGGCGCCGCCAGCACCCGGCCAAAAGCCGCCTCCAGCCCCAGAATTTCCGCCGCAACCGGGGTCAGCGCCGCCAGAATCCGCGCCCGCGCCTCGGCCACGCTGATCATGGCTGGGAAAAATCTCCCGATTTGCCGCCGGATTTGCGCACCAGCCGCACCGCCTCGATGCGCATGCCCCGGTCAACGGCTTTCAACATGTCGTAAATCGTCAACCCCGCCACGCTCACCGCCGTCAGCGCCTCCATCTCGGCCCCCGTACGGCCCGTGGTGCGCACCGTCGCCTCGATTTCAACCGCCTCCGCCGCCAGGGACAGCTCCAGCGTGACCGAATCCAGCAGCAAGCTGTGGCAAAGCGGTATCAGCTCCGCCGTGCGCTTGGCCGCCATGATTCCGGCAATGCGCGCGGCCGCCAGCACATCGCCCTTAGCCGCCTGCGGGCCGCCGATCAGCGCCACGGTTTCGGGCCGCATGCGCACACAGCCCCTGGCCACCGCCTCGCGCACGGTTTGCGGCTTGGGCGAGACATCGACCATACGTGCCGCCCCCGTCTCGTCGAGATGGGTGAGCCGGCTCACGATGTTCCCAGCAGGCGGCGGACGGCCGCCCCCACATCGGGCTCGCGCATCAGCGATTCGCCAACTAAAAAGCCCTGCACGCAAACCTTGCGCAGCCGCTCGACATCCTCATGCGTCTTGATCCCAGATTCAGAGATCAGGAACCGGTCCGGCGGGCAGAGCGTCGATAAGCGCTCAGTGACCTCAAGGCTGGTCTGCATAGTTTTGAGGTTGCGGTTATTAATGCCCAAAAGCGGTGTTTGCAGCCCCAGCGCGCGCTCAAGCTCGGCCTCATTATGCACTTCAACCAGCACATCCATGTCCAGCCCGCGGGCCAGCGCCTCCAGATCGCGCGCCTGGTCATCCTCCAGCGCCGCCATGATCAGCAAAATGCAATCAGCGCCCATCGCCCGGCTTTCGTAAACCTGCCAGTCGCTCAAAATGAAATCCTTGCGCAGCACGGGCAGCGCGCAGGCCGCGCGGGCCGCCTGCAAATGCGACGGCGCGCCAGAAAAATACGGCGCATCGGTCAACACCGAAAGACAGGCCGCACCAGCTTCCTCATAGGCTTGGGCCAGGGCGGCGGGGTCGAAATCGGCGCGGATCAGCCCGCCCGAGGGTGAAGATTTCTTGATCTCGGCGATCAGCCCGGGCCGGCCGGCGGCCGAGGCATCCATCAGCGCCCGGCCAAAGCCGCGCGGCCGGTCTGCCTCGCGGGCGGCTTGCTTCATCTCATCCAGCGGTTGCTCCGCCTCGCGTGCCGCAACCTCGCGCCGCTTATCGGCGCAGATTTTTTCCAATATGTCCTTCATCATCCTCTTTCCTGGGCGCGCGGCCCGGAGATGGCGATCAGCCGCTCCAGCACGGCGGCCGCCGCCCCGTCATCAATGACTCCAGCCGCGCGGGCAACGCCTTCGGGCAGGGTGGATACAGCCTCGGCCATCACCAAGGCCGCCGCCGCGTTGAACAAAACAGTATCCCGGTAACCGCTCTTCTCACCCGCGAGCAGGGCGCGCAAGGCAGCCGCGTTATAGGAAGCATCGCCGCCTTGCAGAGCCGTGCGCGGCACTGGCGGCAGGCCGGCATCGGCGGCGGTGAGCGTAAAGCACCGCACCGCGCCATCTTGCAGCGCCGCTACGTGGTTTTCGGCATCCAGGACCAATTCGTCAAACCCGCCGCCATGCACCACCCAGGCGGCCCGTGCGCCCAGATCGCGCAGCGTTTCGGCCACGGGGCGGCACCAGGCCGGATCGTACACGCCGACAAGCTGACGCTTAACTCCAGCCGGATTGGCCAGCGGGCCGGTAAGGTTAAAAAGCGTGCGGGTACCCAGCTCCACCCGCACCTGGGCGGCATGGCGCAGGGCGGGATGATGGCGCGGCGCGAACAGGAACACGCAGCCCGCCTGCGCCAAAATGGCGGAAAGGCGCGCCATTGGCGGCTCGATCTCAACCCCCAAGACGGCCAGCACATCCGCCCCGCCCGCGCGCGAGGACAGCGCCTTATTGCCATGCTTGGCCACCGGCAGGCCGCAGGCGGCCAGCACAAAGGTCACGGCGGTGGAAATGTTGACGCTCGCCGCCCCATCACCGCCCGTGCCACAAACATCAATGGCATGGTCCGGCGCCGTGATACGTGTCATGCGGCCGCGCAAGGCGGTGACAGCGCCGGTCAGCTCGGCCACCGTCTCGCCGCGCGCGCGCATGGCCATCAGCAGGCCGCCAATCTGTGCCGGGGTCGCCGCGCCGTCCATGATCACGCCAAAGGCGGCCTCGGCCTCGGCCCTGTCCAGGCATTCGCCCTGGCCGAGGCGGGCCAGCACCGGCTTGAGCGACAAGCTCATGCCGCCTGCCTGGGCTCCGCCCCGCCGCGCGCCAGGCGCAGGAAATTGGCCAGAATATCGTGCCCGTGCGTGGTGGCGATGCTTTCTGGATGGAACTGCACGCCATAAATCGGCAGGTTCTGATGGCGCAGGCCCATGATCGTGCCATCCTCGGTCCAGGCGGTCACGGCCAGCTCATCGGGCAGGCTGGCGCGCTGCACAATCAGCGAATGGTAGCGCGTGGCGGTAAACGGGTTCGGCAGCCCCGCGAAGAGGTCGGTATTCTCATGAAAAACCGGGCTGGTCTTGCCATGTACCGGCTCCAGCGCGCGCACCACCTGCCCGCCAAAGGCCTGGCCGATGGCCTGATGGCCAAGGCACACCCCCAGCAGCGGCAGGCGCTCAGCCGCGGCGGCGCGGACCATGTCGAGGCAGATGCCCGCCTCATTGGGCGTGCAGGGACCGGGCGAGAGCACAATGGCCTCGGGCTTGAGCGCCAGCGCGGCCTGCGCCGTCAACGCATCATTGCGCTTGACCAGGCATTCGACGCCCAGATCGCCGAAAAACTGCACGAGGTTGAAGGTGAAGCTGTCATAATTATCGATCAGCAGAATCATGGCTCAGACCTCCGGCGGGGCGACATAGCGCACCGCATCCTCGGCGGCGCGGAACAGGGCGCGCGCTTTCTGCACGCTTTCGGCATATTCGGCCTCGGCATCCGAATCGGCGACCACACCAACCCCGGCCTGCACATACATGCGCCCATCCTTCACCAAGGCGGTACGCAGGCCAATGCAGGTATCCATGGTGCCGTTGGCGGCAAAATAGCCGATGCAGCCCGCATAAAGCCCGCGGCGCGAGGGCTCCAGCTCCTCGATAATCTCCATCGCCCTCACTTTGGGCGCGCCCGAGAGCGTGCCCGCGGGAAAGCCCGCGACCAGCGCATCCAGCGCGTCCAACCCCGGGCGCAGGCGGCCCTGCACGGTGGAGGAAATATGCATGACATGGGAAAAACGCTCGATCGCGAAACTCTCCAGCACCCGCACCGAGCCGGTCTCGGCCACGCGGCCGACATCATTGCGCCCCAAATCGAGCAGCATCAGATGCTCGGCCCGCTCCTTGGGGTCGGCCAGCAATTCCGCCTCCAGCGCCAGATCCTCGGCCGCATCCGCGCCGCGCCGGCGCGTGCCAGCAAGCGGGCGAATGGTTACCTGCCCGTCGCGGTAGCGCACCAGAATTTCCGGACTGGAGCCGACAGCGGCAAAATCCCCAAAATCCAGGAAGAACAGGAACGGCGCCGGATTCACCCGACGCAGGCTGCGGTACAGCGCAAAAGGCGGCAGCGCGAAGGGGGCCTCGAACCGCTGGGAGGGCACGATCTGGAAGGCATCGCCGGCACGGATGTAATTTTTTGCCGTCTCGACAACGCCCAGGAACTCCTCCTTCTCCATGTTGGAGCTTTGTTCCAGCGGTGCCAGCAGCCGGCCGGTGAGCCGGGGTACGGGTTCTTGCTCCAAGGCGGCGGCCAGCTCGTTCAGCCGCGCCTCGGCCTTGGCATAGGCGGCGGCGGCGGAAACGCCTTCGCGCGGATAGACCGGGGCGGCCAGCGTCATCTCATCGGTCACGCCATCGAAAATAATGAACAGGCCGGGCCGGGCGAGAATCCCATCGGGAATGCCGAGCACATCGGGCTTCAGCGCGGGCAGCTTTTCCATCAGCCGCACCATGTCATAGCCCAAATAGCCGAGCAGCCCGCCGGTCATCGGCGGCAGGCTGGCCGGCACGTCGAGCTTGGTCTCATCGATCAGCGCGCGCAGGCTGGTGAGCGGCGCCTTGTTGACGGGCGAAAACGCGTCCGGCGCCGCGGCGGCATCGCGATTGATCTCGGCCCGCCCGCCGGCACAGCGCCAGATGAGATCGGGCGCCATGGCGATGACCGAATAACGGCCGCGCGCCACCCCACCTTCCACGCTCTCCAGCAGGAAGGAATAAGGCTGGCCGTGCGCCACTTTGAGAAAGGCAGCGACCGGGGTCAGCAGATCGGCGATGCCGTGCCGCCAAACCAGCGCGCCACGCCCCTGCTCATAGGCGGTGCGGAAGCTCTCAAAACGGTCTGGCGCAACGGCATTCATCTTCAATCCAACTTCACTGATAAATCTGCGCGAATAATTTCTGATTCACGCGCACCTTGTAGCGGGTCTGCAACCCATCCAGGAAACTCTCGGCCGTATCATTCTGCAAGGCCCTTGTCATGGCCCGGCGCAGCTCGTCGTACTGGTCCTGGTCATCGGCGGGCGTGGGATGGGCCACCTTGGTCAGCACCGCCACCATGAACCCGCTCTTGGTTTGCAGCATCGCGGCATGGCCGGGCTTCAGCGTGAACAAAATACTCACCATGTTGGACGGCACATCCGGCGCCGAGGACCCGCGCGTCAACCCCGAAGATTGGGTGATTGTCTCATGCGCGGCCGCGGCCAGGGTTTGCAGGCTCTGCCCCGTATTCACGCCATGCATCAGATCGGCGGCCTTCACCTCGGCCTCGCGCGTCATGGCATCATTGGTCCAGTCGGCCAGCACCTGATCATGCACGCTGGCGAAGGGGCGCACCGCGGGCGGTGTTACGGAATCGACCGTGAGCGCGAAATAGCTGTTGCCGGGGCCATTGATCAGCTGTGCCGGATCGCCCTCCTGTGCTGCAAAAGCGGCCTTGATGATGGCGGCTTTCAATTTATCGCCACCGGGAATGGGGGCGGGCGTGCCATCCGGCGCGGTGCCTTGCTGATCCAGCGTGCCCGTGAGCGCGACCAGACCCAGATTGCCGGGCAGCTGGTCCAACGGCGTTTGCCCGGCCAGCGCATCCTGCAACTTGTTCACATTTTGCGCCACCTCGGCCTCGGCCATCTGCATCTGCAATTGCTGGGTCACCTGCGCCTTCAGCTGAGCCGGATCCGGACCGCTTTGGCCGGTGGCGGTCACCTTGAACACATACATGCCGTTTTCCCCGGCCACCGGCCCCACAACCCGGCCGGGCTTGGCGGCGAACACCGCCTTGGCGAGATCGGACGAGGGAATCTGCGATTGCGTGGCCTTGGTCAGTGTGACCGCATTGGCGCCATAGCGTTTGGCCATGGCCTGTATGGCGGCCCAGTCCGCGCCTTTTTTCCAGGCGGCTTCCAATTGCGATGACGCGGCCAGATTATCCACCGCCAGCACCTGCACGCTGCGCGCGGGCGCGCTGGGCGACTGGTCCTTGGCGCGGGCATAGGCCGCGTTCAGCTCCGCCTGCGGTACCTGCTCCTTGGGCGCCAGCAAGGCGGGCGAGAGCACCACCAGCTTGATCTTGCGGTATTCAGGCGCGGTAAAGCGGCGCGGATGGTTGGTCCAATAACGTTTCAGCACGGCCTCGGACGGCGCGGCCGGACGCTTTTGCGCGGCGCTGGAAATCTGCACCAGATCGGCGAAACGCTGCTCGGCCAGGAAGGTAAAAAGCTGCGAGAGCAGCTCATCGGACGGCGCCATGCCCGAAAGCACGGGCTGCATCAGCTGGCGGTTAAGCACGTCGTCGCGCGCCTCACCGATAAACTCGTCTTGGGAAATATTGTTTTGCTGCAGGAGCTGGGCGAATTTCGCCTTGTCGAACGCGCCATTGGTCTGGAAGGCGGGAATCGAGGCCAGCAGATCGTGCACGGCCGCATCCGGCGCGGCGAGGCCAAGCTTTGCCTCCTCACGGCGCAGTACGTCGCGGCGCAGAACACCGGCAAGCGCGCTGGCGGCCAATTGTTTGCGGGTTTCCAGATCCGGCTGATGGCCAATCTGCGCGCTCGCGCGCTCCAGCGCTTTTTGGTAAGCCGCCTGCACGGCTGATATGTCGACCGGTTTACCCGCGACCCAGGCCACCGCCGTCTGCCCACCCACGAGGGTGAG
>JAKBBM010000116.1 GCA_021808545.1 Pseudomonadota bacterium
AAGGCGCGTATGGCGGCGCTTAAAGTTTCGAGATCGCGTATGTCGGCGATCTGGTGGATGAGCAGCTTCTCGACCCCGCACATGGTGAACATGCTTGGGCTTGTGGGCGGTGCGAGCGCATAGCCATGCACCACCGCGCCAAGTTGTGAAAGCCACAGGGAAAGCCAGCTACCTTTGAAACCGGTATGGCCGGTGAGAAAGACACGTCGGCCCGACCAGAATTGCGGGTTGGGTAGGGTTAGCGCTGCCATGTCATCCACGGGGCATTGCCGGTAGCGCACATGGCATCCAGCGCCAGCCGGTCGCGCAACGTGTCCATGGGTTGCCAGAACCCGCCATGGCGGAAGGCCCGAAGTGCCCCCTGCGTGGCCAGTTTTTCCATCGGCGCCTTTTCCCAGAGGGTTTCATCGTCCGTGACAAGATCGAGAACCTGCGGGTTTAGGACGAAGAATCCGCCGCTGATCAGCCCGGACTCCTCAATTGGTTTTTCTTCGAAACGATCTACCGTATCGCCGTTGAGATGCAGCGCGCCGAAACGTGCCAGCGGACGCACGGCGGCCACGGTGGCGAGCCCGCCCTGCGCGCGATGAAAGGCGATTTCGGCCGTGATGTCGATATCCGCCACGGCATCGCCGTATGTCATGCAGAATAGCGCATCCTGCCCCAGATATTTGCGGATGCGCTTGAGCCGCCCGCCAGTTTGCGTCTCCAGCCCGGTTTCAACCAGGGTCACCCGCCAATCCTCCGCCTGGCTCTGGTGGATGGTGGTGCCCGAGCGCAGATCGACCGTTATGTCAGAGGAATAAAGATTGTAATTGCAGAAATAATCCTTGATCTTGTCGCCCTTGTAGCCAAGGCAGATAATGAAGTCCGTTATGCCGTGCGCCGCGTAGATTTTCATGATGTGCCAGAGGATCGGCCGGCCGCCGATCTCGACCATGGGTTTTGGCTTTGTATCGGTTTCCTCGGCCAGGCGCGAGCCGCGCCCGCCGGCAAGGATGACGGCTTTGATGCCGCGCGCATTATCCAGCATCGGTTTCACTCCAGACATTCTCGGCCAGTTCCGCGCGTGACAGGAAAGGCGCCATGTCATGCAGGGGTGAGGAGACCATGCGCCCATCTTCCAGCCGGCGCGAGGAGAGTTTGGGCGCGAAGACTTGGCCCGGATTCAGCATGATCTCGCAAAATTGCGGCCCTTCAGCGGCCACGATCTCGGTGAGAGTATCCGCAAGGGCCGCGCATTTTTCAACGCGCCGCGCGGCAAAGCCAAAGGCCGTGGCAATGCGCGTGAAATCGGGGAAGGTGACACCGCTCTTTGGATCGCAGCCAAACATATTATCGGAGAAAAACGCGCTTTGTGTCTGCTTGATCGAGGAATAGCCGGCATTATTGAGCAGAAAGACTTTTATGTTCAACCCCTGCCCCACGATGCTCTGCAATTCTTGCAAATTCATCATGATACTGCCGTCGCCCGCGAGGCAGATGATGCGCTGGCCAGGGGCGGCCCAGGCGGCACCTATGGCGGCGGGCAGGTCGTAGCCCATGGAAGCCGAGCCGGAGTTGGAAAACATCCTCTGTCCAGCTTTAAGTTTGGCTGCCTGAAAAGTGGTGACACAGGCCGTGGCATTGGCGGTGACGATGACATCGTCCGGGCCGAGGGCATTAAATAATTGGTCGGCGAACAGATAGGGGTTGATGCCGTTTGCATCATCCGCGTAGGCGGGTTGCAGCACGGGGTAACGGCTGTGCCGCGTTTGGCACCAGGCCAGCCAGTCCTGCTGCGCGCGCGTGGGCGTGAAATGCTCAAGCGCGCGGGTGAGGGCAGGGATGAAATCTTTAAGATCAGCGCAGACAGGATGCTGAATGGTCAGCGTTGGTTTGGCCAGCTCCGCTGGATCGATATCGACCATGATTTTTACGGCATTGGGCGCGAAATTTTCCCAATTATAGGAAATCTGGCGGATGTTCAGGCGGCAGCCGAGAATGAGCAGTACATCGGCGCTTTGCACGGCGAAATTGCCGGCGCGGTCGCCCACCGTGCCGGGGCGGCCGATGTAAGCGGGGTGGTCATCGGGCAGAATATCATGCGCGTTAAAGGCGGTGGCGACGGGAAAGCCGGTGGCGGCGACAAGATCCAGAAAGGCTTTATGCGCGCCGGCAATGCGCACACCTGTGCCGGGCATGATCACCGGGCGGCGGGCCGCGCGCAGCAATGCGGCAATGGCGCCCACATCTGGCGGCACGGCTGTGGGCGGTGGCGTGAAGCCGCGTAATGTGTCTGGCTCGATCTGGGCGCCTTGAATATCCATCGGCACATCGAGCCAGACCGGGCCGGGCCGCCCGCTTTGCGCCAGATACAGCGCTTTCTCAAGCTCGTAGCGCACATCGTCCTTGTTGCGCAGCACCACCGCGTATTTCGTGATACCTTTGACCATGGAGACGATATCCGCCTCCTGGTCGCCAAGCTGGCGCAGTGGCAGATCGTAGCTTGTCGCCATCGTCTCCTGCTTCACCTGGCCGGAGATGACGAGCATGCCTATGGAATCCGTATAAGCCCCATGCACGCCATTGAGCGCGTTAATGCCACCCGGCCCGGTGGTGACATTGAGCAAGGCCAGCCGGTTTGAGAGCCGGCAATAAGCTTCCGCCGCCATGGCGCAGGCTTGCTCGTGATGCAGGCAGATGCCGGTGAGGGCTTTGTTGCGGGCGAAGGCGTCGTTCAGATGCATGGCCCCGCCGCCGGTCACGGTGAAAAAATGCGTAATGCCCGCCGCCGCCACGCGCGCTGCGATATAATCGGCAACACGCATGGGGCTAGACCAGGCGCGGCTTGGCGGGGGCTTGCATATCCATTTGCGGGTCGATGCCGCGCTGCTCGATTATTTTGGCGAGCTGCGAATCCGCGCCATAAGGGCTGTCTATATTCGTGAAGGCAATGGGTGCATCCTGGGGCACGGCGCGCAGCAGCACCTCGCCGCGCATCATCTCCCGGCAGGAAATCTGGCCTTTTTGCAGTGGCACGGCGAGGTACACATCCTCATCGGTTAAAATATGCCCAGCCGGCAGATCGTGCTTGGCATATACGCCGCGCACCAGCCCATCCAGATAGCGAACTTCCTTTTCCGGCGGGATGCGCTTGGAGGTG
>JAKBBM010000117.1 GCA_021808545.1 Pseudomonadota bacterium
GGGGTGGTTGGAAATGAAGACAAAGGGCTCAGTCCGTATTTTCCGTGGAGCCGCTGCGGATTTGCCGCACCTGCTCACGCAGCCGGTAGAGTTGGGCCAGCGCCTCACGCGGGGAAGTTGTGTCTGGCTCCAGTGCCAGCAAGGTGTCCAGAAACGCCTCGGTTTGCGGTGCGGGTGGCGGAACGGCCGCGAACAAGGGCAGGGGTGCTGCGGCATTTTGCTGGCGTTCAGCCGTTTTCAGCAGGGCTTCCGCCCGGCGCAGCACGGTATCCGGCACACCGGCCAGCCGTGCGACATGCACACCCCAGCTTTTTTCCGCGGCACCTTCCACAACTTCGTGCATGAACACCACTTCGCCCCGGAACTCCTTCACCCGCATCGTATGGGCCTTGAGGCGCGGCAGGGCCTCCGTCAGCTGCACTAGCTCATGGAAATGTGTGGCAAATATGGCGCGGCAGCGGTTCTGGTTATGCAGGCTCTCCAGCACCGCCTGGGCGATGGCCAGGCCATCGCGCGTACCGGTGCCGCGGCCGATCTCGTCCACGATCACGAAGCTTTTTGGCCCAGCCTGGTGCAAAATCGCGGCGGTCTCGGTCATTTCCACCATGAAAGTGGAGCGGCCAGAGGCGAGATCATCCGCCGCGCCCACGCGGGAGAACAGCCGGTCCACCAGCCCCAGGCGCATCTCTTCCGCCGCTACCGGCAGACCCGCCTGGGCCAGCACCACCAGCAGCGCGTTCTGGCGCAGAAAGGTGGATTTGCCCGCCATGTTAGGGCCGGTGAGCAGCATGAGGCGCTGGGCAGGGGAGAGGTCGCACCCGTTGGGGATGAAGCCGGTGCCGGGCGGCAGCGCCTCTTCCACAACCGGGTGGCGACCGGCGGTAATGGAAAATGCCTCATCATCCGAAAGGTTCGGACAGCAATAACGCCCGGCGAGGGTAAGTTGGGCCGCACTCTGCAGCACATCGGCCAGCGCCAGAGCCTCTGCGCAGGCGGCCAGCGGCTCGGCCACCTCCAGCACCTGTTTTACCAGCCAGGAGAACACCAACCGCTCCCGCGCGGCGGCGCGGGCGGCGGCTTCGGTGATGCGCCGGTCGAGGTCCGAAAGCTCCGGGTGGGTGAAGCGCGCGCCGTTGGCCATGCCTTGGCGCAAGTGCAGTTCAGGATAGGCGCGCAAGGATTCCACCGCCCCGGCGGGAGCCTCCAGCACATAGCCAAGCTGGGCATGATGGCGGATTTTCAAGGAGGCCACGCCGTAGCGCTGCGCCAGTTCGGTCTGGAATTGCGCGATGATGCGGCGGGTGTCGTCTCGCAGGGCGCGTTCGGCGTCCAGCTCGCCATCGAAACCAGGGGCAATGGCGCCGCCTTCGTCCAGTCGCAGGGGCGCGGGTTCAGCCAGGGCGGATTGCAGTGTGGCCAGCAGGGCAGGGGCGGGAACCAGGGCTGCTGCCGCTGCCTCAAGCAGTTTGGCGCCTTTTGGCAGCAGGGGGGCCAGTGCCGTACCGGCTTGCAGCCCGCCGCGCAGGGCGGCGAGGTCCCGCGGGCTGGCGCGGCCCAGCGCGATGCGGCCCAGAGCGCGGGCCATGTCCGGTGTGCCGCGCAGGGCGGAGCGCACGGCCTCCACCTGGCCGGAATCGCGCAAGGCGAGCCAAGCCTGCTGGCGGGCGAGCAGGGGTTCCAGCCTGCACAGCGGGGCGGTGATCCAGCCTGCCAGCAGCCGCGCCCCGGCGGGCGAGACGGTGCGCTTCACCGCGGCCAAGAGGCTGCTGCTTTCCGTGCCGCCCCGGGCGCTGGCGAGTTCCAGGCTCTGGCGGGTGGCAGCGTCCATTGCGAGTTGACCGGCCAGCCCGGCGCTGGCGGGGCGTGAAAGGCGGGGCTGGCTGCCCATCTGCGTCGCCTCAATATAGGCGAGCACGAAGGACGCGGCGAGTGCTTCAGCCCCCGAAAAATCCCCGAATGCATCCAGGCTGGCGGCGCCGAATTTCTGCGCCAGCTCTCGCCGTGCGGCCTCGGCGTTGACGGGCAGGGCCAGCGCCATGCGCTTGGTTTCCACCCGCCTTGCGGCATGGGCGCCGAGAGGAATTTCATCGGAGGCCAAAATCTCAGCCGGGTCCAGCCGTCCGAGAATGGCGGCGAGGCCATCAGCACTCGTCTGCTCGGTCTCGAACTGCCCGGTGGAGATATCCGCCCAGGCCAGGCCGAACCGGCCCTCATGCGCCACGATGGCGGCACAGAAATTCGCCCGCCCGGCTTCCAGCAACGCTTCCTCGGTAAGGGTGCCGGGGGTGACGAGCCGCACCACGCCGCGCTTTAACGGCCCCTTGGCGCCGCGTGCCTTGGCCTCGGCCGGGTCTTCCAACTGCTCGACAATGGCGACCCGGAAGCCGCGCCGGATGAGCCGGGCCAGATACATCTCCGCCTGAGAGACAGGCACGCCGCACATGGGCACAGGCTGGCCCTGGTGCTGGCCGCGCGCGGTGAGGGCGATGTCCAGCGCCGCACTGGCGGCCTGGGCGTCTGCGAAGAACAGCTCGTAGAAATCGCCCATGCGGAAGAACAGCAGCGCATCTTCTTGCGCCGCCTTGATGGCAAACCATTGCGCCATCGCCGGCGACGCACCCAAAGCTTCCTTCATGAACGCGCATTTAGCCATTGCCGGCGCGGAAGGCCAAGAGGCGAGGTTAGAACGACGGAATGCCGGGCACGGTGGCATCATGCTGGATGGCGGCCAGCCGCGCGAACTCTTTGCTGTCCAGCGGCTGATGGAACAAAAACCCCTGCGCTTGCGAGCAACCGTAGGAACGCAAAATATCGGCCTGCCGGTGTGTTTCCACACCTTCGGCCGTTACCAGCAGGCTCATCCGTTCCGCGAGGCCGATAATGGCAAGAACAATGGAACTGTCGGTCTTTTCGTGACCAAGATCGCGGATGAAGGAGCTGTCGATCTTCACTTTGCCGAAGGGGAAGCGGCGCAGATAAGACAGCGAGGAATAGCCGGTGCCGAAATCATCCAGCGCGATGCGCACGCCCTGCTGGTGGAGCCGGCGCAACGCACTTTCGGTTGCCTCACCAAACTCCAGCATGGTGC
>JAKBBM010000118.1 GCA_021808545.1 Pseudomonadota bacterium
TCCAGCCACAGCGCGGTGGACCTCGTCCGCCTCGCCGCGGCGGCGGTTGGCGGGGCGGGCGGCGGTGGCAACAAAACCATGGCCCAGGCCGGCGGGCCAGACGGCAACGCCTGGCAAGCCGCGCTGGCCGCCATCCGCAACGCTCTTTAACCTGTAAAATGCTGGGGGCGTCACGCCCCCCAGCGCGGTATCGCCAGATACGCCAGCCGCTTGGCCTCCTTGCGCGCCCGGGCCACGGAGTCCAGAATCAGGCCGCAGGCGAAGGAGAGAAACGAGATCATCATGATCCCGGTTGAGAGTACCGCGGTCGGCAGCCGCGGCACCAGCCCGGTTTTGAGATACGCCGTCACCACCGGGAAACCCAGCGCGATGGCCAGCAGCATCAGCAAGGCACCCGCCAGGGTGAAGAACTGCAACGGCCGTTCCTCCTTCACCAGCACCAGAATCGTCCGCAAAATCCGCAAGCCGTCAGAGTAGGTCCGCAGCTTCGAGGCCGATCCCGCCGGACGCTCGCGGTAGCTCACCGGAAGTTCGGCCAGCGGCATCATCAGATCTAGCGCATGGATGGTGAATTCCGTTTCGGTCTCAAACCCCGAGGCCAGGGCTGGGAAGGTCTTCACGAACCGGCGCGAGAACACCCGGTAGCCGGAGAGCATGTCCCTGATCCGAGCGCCGAACACCGCCCGCACCAACCCGGAGAGCACGCGGTTGCCCATCTGGTGCCCGCGCCGGTAGGCCTGCGTTTGCGCACCCGCCACATTACGCTGCCCGTTGACCATATCGAGATGTTCTTCCAGCAGCAGCCGGACCATCGCCGGCGCGGCGGCGGCCTCATAGGTATCGTCGCCATCCACCAGCACGTAGGCATCAGCCTCAATATCGGCGAACATCCGCCGGATCACATGGCCTTTGCCCTGCAACCCCTCGCGCCGCACCACCGCCCCGGCGGCGGCGGCGGCCCGCTCCGTGTCGTCTCGGGAATTATTGTCATAGACATAAATCATGGCGCCCGGCAGACAGGCGCGGAAATCCGCCACCACCTTGCCGACCGCGACGGCCTCGTTAAAGCATGGAATCAGCACGGCAATACGGGCATTTGTCATGGTTTCACCGCTAAAGCAGGTCGTTACGCCGCACAAGTTTTCTCCATACACACCAACCGGCCCACGCGCATTGACTGACCATGGACGATCGGCAACTACCTTGAAGCCATGGACGCAACAAAGAACACCCTCTCCTTCGCACGGCGGCACAAAACCCCGCTGCTGCTGCTCATGGCGTTGCCGGTCCTGGCCAACGCCATCGCCCTCTCCGGGCTGTTCAATAACAACCCCACACTCCAATGCATCGGCCTTGCCCAACACATGCGCCCGGGGCTTATCTCCGGCCCGATGAGCTGGCTCGACCCCTCGGTAGCCTACATTACCCAGCCGGTTGGCTATCTCGCGGCATCGGACTGGTTGCACGGCATCATCCCCTGGTGGAACCCCTACGCAGGCGTGGGCATGCCGCTCGCCGCCGAAATGCAGGCCTCCGCTTTTTTCCTGCCCTTCGTGCTGCTGCTACATTTCAACACCGGCTGGCTGCTGCTGCGCGTCTTCCTGCAAACCGGCTGCGGCGTGTTCAGCTATATATTGTTCGCCGAACTCGGCCTCACCCGCACCGCCGCATTCCTGGGCGGCGCGCTTTACACGCTTACCCCGATTTTTTTTCTGTCGCCTCACGCCGCGATAACGCCCCTGCCATTCCTTCCATTGCTTCTATTGGGCATTGAGGAATCCGCCACGGCATCCATGCATGGCAAACCGATGGGCTGGTCCCTGGTCCCCCTATCCGTTGCCTATTCGGTCTACGCAGGCTTCCCGGAAGTTGCCTATTTTGACGGATTGCTCGCCGGATTTTGGACGCTGTGGCGGCTGGCCGTCATGCCCGCACAAGCGCGGCTGCACTTCATCGGCAAACTCAGCTTAGGCGTGGGCATCGGCATCAGCCTATGCGCCCCGCTGCTCGTTCCCTTCCTAGGTTATCTGCAAATCGCCTTTGTCGGCGCTCACGGTGTTTTATTCCAGATCATCCATCTCGATCCGGCGGACGTACCGTTGCAAATCCTACCCTTCCTTTACGGCAAACTCGGAAGTGTAACACCTGCGCCGCTCGCCGCCATTTTTGGCCGTGGCTATGTCCGAGTTCCCGGCTGGGCCGGATTGCCGGTGCTAGCTCTGGCGCTCGCGGCATTGTGGCGTCACGGCAAACTCCCGTCTCTCCGCTTGGTCCTTCTGCTCTGGGTAGCGCTCTGGGAAGCGCGCTACCTGGGCGTCACACCGGTCACATGGCTGCTCAATACCATCCCCGGCCTCGGCACCACCGACAGCACCCGCTTCAGCGGACCCACGGTAAATTTTGCAATCTACGCTCTCGCCGCTCTGGGCCTGGATGATCTTATGCGCCTGCCCGCTATCTCCCGCGCCCGCCTCGGTGCCGTCTTGTTCACATTACTCACGCTTGTGACCGCCGCCGTTTTCCCCATCCTTGACCTGATCCGCGCATGGTACAGGCTGCGCCCGCACGACATGGCCGTCTCCTTCAGCGCCACCGCATTCGCACTTGTTATCCTGGGCATTCTCTGCCTGGAATTTCGCCGCCCGCAACACCCCAATCGCCTCGCGGCCTTGCTGCTTACCGGGCCGCTGCTCACATTCATAATTCCCCAGCTCGCGGGCGTGCGCGGCGGAGATATAGATCAGGCGCCGATTGAATATCTCAAGAACCACATTGGTACAAATCGGATCATGAGCCTGGGGCCGTTCGACTTAAATTTCCCAAATAGATATCGTATCGCAACGATAAACTACAGCGCCTTGCCGGCTCCGGCTCTGTGGACAGACTATATCACGACAAATCTGTTTCCCCAGGCGGATGTCATAAATTACAGCGGCGCCCAGCCCGGCCAGCGCGATGCCCTGCGCGAGCGGCTAGCCGCTTATAAGGCCATCGGCGTGCGCTACGTCGTCACCACCCCGGGCGATAATTTCTTCTGGGCCAAGCAGTTTCAACCCATTTATACAGCGC
>JAKBBM010000003.1 GCA_021808545.1 Pseudomonadota bacterium
CGTTAATCACCTGCCCGGCGGCAAGCTCGCTGGCAGTGCCATCCAGCGTCCACACCGCGCCGGAATCGAAGGTGATCGTATTAAACCCAGAAAAACTCCCGCCCATATCCAGCACACCGGCGGAAGTGGAAGAAGCCAGCTCGATGCCATTGGAATAGCTGCTACTGGCGGTAACGGCGCCGGCAAATACGGCACCCGCATCAACGATCAGCTGGGCATCGCCGCCTGTGAATGAAACCGCCCCGGCCCCGCCCTCGATGGTGCCGGCATTGATGACCGTGCCGCCCGCGAAAAAAGTTGCGCCAACACCCGCGGTACCTGCCCCGATATAGCCGTCATTCACAAGAATGGATGCATGTGTGACGGAGTTGGAGAAGAAATAGACACCGTTCTTTGAGCCATAAATCTGGCCCCCGGCATTATTAGTAATCGTGCCCTCAAAAAGATTGGCGCCGAAATAGCCGCCATTCAGGGTACCATAATTATCAATGGTTACATTGCCGTTTCCACCATAAATACCCGCATTTGCGCCATAAATAGTGCCCAGATTAACAATTTTGCCGTTCTGGGCCAACGAGACACCGTTATTAATGCTGGTCGCAGTGATGAAGCCGTAATTCACGACATTGCCATTGTACCCGTACACGCCATTGCCATTTGTGACCGCAATTGTGCCGGTACTGGCAACCGTGACACCATAATTGTTGGCGGGGCTCAACGTAACGGTATTGGTGATGGTTCCGGTAACGATGGTGCCTGACATGCCAATCCCCCAGATGCTGCTGTTTTACCAATGGCTGCGCAATGATTAGGGTGTATTATATCGTAAAGTAAATCTCAATTAATGTTTTAGAAAGTTTTTGGGAATTTATCACCCGCCATGCGTGCATGATGCGGCATGGCCCATAAAAAACCGGCCCCCTTACGGAGGCCGGTGCCAAAATCAGGGCGAATATCAGGTTAAACGCCAGGGTCGATCCAGCCTACATGTCCATCGGACCGCCGATAGACCACATTAAGCTGGCTGGTCTTGGAATTGCGGAACATCAGAACGGGCTGAAAAGCGAGGTCCATGCGCATCACCGCATCGCGCACCGAGAGGGTTTCGATTGCCGCATCGGATTCGGCGACGATGGTGGCATGGAACGCATCCGCCTCCCCATTGGGGGTATTTGCGCCTGTGTCTTCATGGTCTGACGTGGGCTCAGCCTCGGGCTGGAGCACATATTGGCGCCCTGGCTCCGGCTTGGCGAGATTCACCGTATCGCGCGCATGCTGGGAGACGCGGCGGCGGTAACGACGCAGGCGCGTGGCAATGTGCTCGGCCGCATCGTCAAAGGCGGCATGCGCATCGCCTGCCTCACCCTCGCCGCGCACGGTAATGCCGCGCCCGGCATGAAGGTTGATGTCACAGGTGAAAAAGCTTCGCGCCTTGCTGAAGGTGACATGCGCCTCCAGCGCCTGGTCAAAATATTTGTTGGTTATGGCGTCCAGATGCTGTCCCACATGCACGCGCAGTGCGTCTGACAGATCGACTTGTTTACCTGAGACCGTTAGTTGCATGGTCTTCTCCCGAACAGTACGGCTCGCCTTATACCGAAGGCCACTCCGATAAAGCCTTCGCTACGCGGGCATTTTCTCCCGCTTGCGTTGCGCCGAGCCTGGTATACGCAACGCTTCCCGGTATTTGGCCACGGTCCGGCGGGCTATGTCTATGCCTTCTTTTTGCAATAGTGCCGCGACGGCATCGTCTGACAGAATATTGTGTGGATTTTCCGCCGCGATGAGCTGGCCAACCCGGTGGCGGACCGCTTCGGCCGAGACGGTTTCGCCATTGGCGCCGGCCAGAGCCGTGGTGAAAAAGAATTTCAGCTCGAAAATCCCGCGCGGGGTGGCGATGGATTTGTTCGAGGTCACACGGCTAACGGTGCTTTCATGCAGTTCCACCTCGGCCGCCACATCGCGCAGGGTGAGCGGACGCAAATGCGAGATTCCATGCCGGAAAAATCCGTCCTGCCGACGCACGATCTCAGCCGAGACGCGCAAAATGGTCTGCGCGCGCGATTCCAGCGCCTTCACCAGCCAGGTGGCCCCTTGGAGCTGCTCGCTGAGGAAGCTTTTTGCCTCGCGCGGGGCCGAGGCCAGCATGCGCGCATGAAAGCCGCGGCGGATGAGCAGGCGCGGCATCGTCTCGGGGTTAATCTCAAGCAGCCAGCTGCTTTCGCCGGTTTGCGCATCCTGGGGGGCTGGGTGCATCAGCACATCAGGGATCAGCGGGCGCAGCGGCGCGCTATCGTAACAGGCGCCGGGCTTGGGATCGAGCCGGCGGATCTCGGCCACCATATCGGCAAGATCGGCGGAATCGACGCCGCAAATCTCGGTCAACGCGCGCATTTCGCGCTTTGCCAGCTTGTCCAGATTCGCGAGCAGGGCCTGCATGGCCGGGTCCAGCCGGTTTTTCTCGGCAAGCTGGGCAGCCAGACATTCGGCCAAGGAGGTGGCGAACAGCCCCGCCGGGTCAAAGCGTAGCATGCGCGCGCGCACGGCCTCCAGCTCATCGAGCATAACGCCCAATGTGGTGGCCAGGCTACCCGGGGGCTCGCCCAGCCAGCCCGAAGGCTCAAGCTCCGCGATCAGCATTGCCGCGATCATCAACTCCTGAGGAGTGGTGAAATTCAGCCGCGCCTGGCTTTCCAGATGCTCGCGCAGATTGGGCGGCGGCGCGCCGATGGCCTCGATGGCGTTCCAGTCATCATCATCCTCGCGCCCTGAACCGCCGCCGCCATACCCATCGGCGCCAGTGCCCGCATCGTATATATTGCCGACATCCATATCGAGCGGCGCTTGGTCTGGTGGCGGCATTTCGCCTGAAGCGGCGAAGCTGGCGGCATCCGGCAGTGCCTCCATGGGCTGTGGGGCAGGAGGCTCACTCTCTGGCGGGCTTACGCTTTCACCGCCCTCGGCGCGCTCAAGAATCGGATTTTTAAGCAATTCCTCTTCGATGAACGCGCTGGCTTCCAGGTTTGAGAATTGCAAAAGCTGAATCGCCTGGCGCAGTTGCGGCGTCATCACCAGCGATTGCGACTGGCGCAGATCGAGGCGCGGCCCAAAAGAGGGAGCAAGAGCCATGCCAACAGGCTAACGCGTTTTTACGTCAGCACCAAGCGTTTTGGTATGAAATGTGCATGTTCAGCCTTCAGAGGCTGAAGCGCTCTCCAAGGTAAACCCGGCGCACATCCTCATGCGCCACCACCTCTTCCGGCCCGCCTTCCATCAGCACCTGGCCATCGTACAGAATATAGGCGCGGTCGATGATCTCCAGTGTCTCGCGCACATTATGGTCGGTGATCAGCACGCCGAGGCCACGATGCTTGAGATGCGAGACAAGGTCGCGGATTTCGCCCACGGCGATGGGGTCGATCCCGGCCAGCGGCTCATCGAGCAGGATATAGTTCGGCCCGGTGGCCAAGGCCCGGGCGATTTCCACGCGCCGGCGTTCACCGCCCGAGAGGGCCAGCGCCGGTGTACGCCGCAGATGAGAGATGCCAAATTCCGCCAGCAGATCGGCCAGCATATCCTCGCGCTTATCGCGTTCTGGCTCCACCACGTCGAGTGCGGCCATAATGTTCTGCTCCACATTCAGGCCCCGGAACACGCTGGCCTCTTGTGGTAGATAGCCAATGCCCAAACGCGCGCGCCGGTACATGGGTAGAGGAGAGATTTCGGTGCCGTCCAGGCTGATGGTGCCCGAATCCGGCGCGATCAGCCCGACAATCATATAAAAAGTGGTGGTTTTGCCGGCTCCGTTGGGGCCAAGCAGGCCTACCGCCTCGCCCCGGCGGACCGAAAGCGAGACATTGCGCACCACCGGGCGCTTTTTATAGCGCTTGCCAAGCCCGCTCGCGACCAGGCCGCCCTGGCCCTCGATCACGCGCAGCCCGCTCATTGGCTGGCTCCGCTATTGGGCAGGATAACACCGGAGACCTGTCCGCCTTTGCCGGCCAGCAAGGTGGCCGTGCCGGTTTTCATATTTACCAGCGCGTCGGACCCGGCCATTTCGTTTTTGCCGTGGATGATATGCACATTGCCGCCCAGGCGCGCCTTGCCGGTTTGCGGCAGATACACGCCCCGCTCGCCGGTTGCGGTGTCGGTTGTGGTGCGGATGACAACATGGCCCACGGCTTCGACCTTTTTCAGATTACCGGCCTGATCCAGCCCCACAGGCGCGCTGTTTTTGGCCGCGGCGGCCGGGGCAAGATAACCGGTGATGATATCGGCGGAAATGGAACGCCCATCATGGGCGACGATACGCGCATCCCCCCGCGCCACGGCCACGCGCTGGGCCGTGTTATAAGAGATGGAGTCGCGCGCGGTAATCGTATCCTGCGGCGTGGTGAGCTTAATATGCCGCCCCGTCAGCACGAGGGTCTTGGTGGCAAGATCGTACACCGCATGGTCGCCCCAGCCATTATCGGTGGGCGTGAAGATGTGAACATGGCCGACCGCCTCCAGCTTGCTCAGCTTGCCGCCCTCCTGATCCAGCACGCCGCCAGGCCCTTTGGCGGCGGCGGTGTTGGCGGCCGTGCCGGATTGTTTGCGGTAATGCGCGATCAGCTGATCAGCCTCCACCGTGACATTGCCGTGTACCGCGCGCGCATCACCCGAGGCAGTGATGGTCTCATTATTCTGCGACCAGCTCATGCCGCCCTTGGCGGTGATGGTGATGGGAATGGGCGCGCCGCCGGATGACGGCGCCTTCGCCCAGGCGGGCGCGGCTGCGAGCAGGGTTAGAAAGGGAAGAAAAGGTTTCATTGTGTTTGCAAAAGCGTCAGCTTGGCTGGGCCATTGAAGGTGATGTTCGCCCCCTGGCCGGTGAGGATGAAACCATTTTGCGCGGTTAAAGTGCCAAATGGCCCGTCCACTTGTGCCGGTGTGCTGGCATTGGCGCTGCCCGCGCGCATGTCGATGTGGGCGGCGGCGGTGGTGAGGGTCGTGCCGTCATTGCGGTAAAGCATGACATGGCCGGAAAGATTAAGCTGGTCCGCCTGTTGCTGGTACAGGCCGGTTTTGGCCTTCAGCATCAGCCAGGCGCCGGATTTCAGGGTAATATCAGCCATCGGTGCGCTCAGGCTGACATTGCCGCCCCCCTGCTCGACGGCGCTGGCCGCGGTAATGGTAAAGGGGCGGCCCTGCTGGTCCATGCCATGATAGCGCGCGCCAAGCAGGCGCGAGGCGGGCGGGGGGTTATTGCCCGTTTGCATATGGTAGGCGACACGGTTGGCATCCGGTCCCGATTTCCAGGATGGCGCCAGGGCGAGCGCGGCCAACAGCCCCGCCGCAGCCAGGGGCAGCATGGCCTTAAGCCAGGAAACATGGCGTTGACGCTGGCTCGTTGAGCCGGCTCGTGCCGCCTCGCGCCAGCGCAAACCGTTCAACCTGGATCTGTCCGGTGCGCCTTTTACCATGTCGCTCATACAAATCCCGCGCGCAGCAGGTCGTGAATATGCAAGATTCCTTGGATCATGCCCGTATCGTCAACCACAAATAAGGCGGTAACAGGGCGGGCGGGCGCGTTCATTTCGCGCAGCGCATCCTCGGCCAGCGCATCCGGCGCAATGCTCTTGGGCGCTTTGTTCATAATTTCCTCCACCGGGCGCGAGAGCAAGGTGGGACTCATGGCGCGTCGCAGATCGCCGTCGGTAATCACGCCAAGCAAAGGCCCGCCAGGATGAGCGATTCCCAGCAGGCCAAAGCGCTTGGCCGTCATGGTGATCAGCGCGCGGTCCATGGTGGTGCCGGGCGCCACCAGGGGCAGCTCCTCGCCCGCATGCATTAACTCGCGCACGCGTTTGAGCTTGGCGCCGAGCTTGCCGCCAGGGTGGAAAGTGCGAAAATCCCGGGCCGAGAAGCCGCGCCGGGCGAGCAGGGTGACGGCAATGGCATCGCCCAGCGCCATTTGCATGGTGGTGCTGGTGGTGGGCGCAAGACCGATCGGCCCGGCTTCAGGGGCGGCGGGCAGCAACAGCAAATGCCCCGCCGCCTGGCCCAGCGTGCTGGCCGCGACCGAGGTGATGGCGATCAGCGGCAGGCCGATCCGATGCGCATGCCCGACAATGGCGGCCAGCTCCTGCGCCTCGCCGGAATTGGAGAGCGCGATCACCGCATCGCCCGGTACGATCATACCCAGATCGCCATGCGCGGCCTCGGCCGGATGCACGAACAGGGCAGGGGTACCGGTGGAGGCAAGGGTGGCGGCGATTTTGCGCGCGACATGCCCGGACTTGCCCATGCCCGTAACGACGACACGACCCGTAATGGTAAACAGCGTGTCGATGGCAGCCAGAAACGTGTCTCCCAAAGACCGGCTCAGCGCCGACAGTGCCGCGGCTTCGGTGGCCAGCACGTCGCGGGCGATGTCAAGATCGCTCAAGGTGCGCGCCGCGGGTGTGGTGGATTGCGCAGAAGATGTATCGCCGGGACTCATGGTGCCGGTATGGACAGCCGCGCCGTGCTGGTCAACCAGGACAGCGGCAAGGCTGGCTACCGCCTAATGCGCGAACAGGTCGGGCTCGGTATAGCCAAGCAGGTCGAGCTTGGCGCGTGTGGGCAGGAAGCGGTAGGCGGCCTCGGCGATCTCAAGCCGTCCCTCGCGCTGCAGTAACTCGTGCAAGCGCGCCCAGATGGTATGCAGATACAGCACATCGGATGCCGCATAAGCGAGCTGCTCTGGCGTTAGCTCAGGCGCTCCCCAATCGCTGGTTTGTTGCTGTTTGGAGATATCGACCCCGGCGAGATCGCGGCACAATTCCTTCAGCCCGTGCCGGTCTGTATAGGTGCGCACAAGCTTGGAGGCGATTTTGGTGCAGATGACCGGGGTGGTGACGACACTCAGCGCGTTTTCCAGCGCCGCCAGGTCGAACCGGGCAAAATGAAACAACTTGGTGATGGCGGGATTGGTAAGCAGGGCCTTGAGGTTGGGGCAGTTGGCCCCCTGGCCGCCCAGCGATGGGGGGACGATCTGCACGAGATGGGCGGTGCCATCGCCAGACGAGAGCTGCACAAGGCACAGCCGGTCGCGGCGCGGGTCGAGCCCCATGGTTTCGGTGTCGATGGCGACGAGGGCGCCAAGATCGAGCCCCGCGGGCAGATCGTGCTGGTGGAGCCGAATGTTTTGCGCCACGGAGCCGCTCATATTGTCACCTGATCGGAGAAGAGTTTTTGAAAAATGGTGCCCAGGAGAGGACTCGAACCTCCACGACCTTGCGATCGCTAGCACCTGAAGCTAGTGCGTCTACCAATTCCGCCACCTGGGCCTGCCATTTTTCCGCCTGACGGCGGCGGCGCGGTGTGCAACCGTGCCGTGGGAGGGGCGTTTAATGCGGTCTGTCGGCCGCGTCAACCATGCTTGAGAGAGAAAGATGAGCGGCCTAAAAGCAGGGCGGAATGATGACGCAAGGGGGCGCACATGCTGACAGAGCGAAAAATTGCCACGGTTTTTGGCGGGTCTGGCTTTTTAGGGCGGCATGTTGTGCAGCGCCTGGCCGCGCGCGGCTATGCCGTGCGGGTGGCGGTGCGCGATACCGAAGCCGCCAAATATCTACGCCCCATGGGCCGCATTGGCCAGGTTGTGCCGCTTTACGCGCCCATCTCGGATGAGGCGCTGGTGGCCCGTGCCGTGGCGGGCGCCGAGGTGGCGATCAATCTGGTGGGAATTTTGGCCGAGCGCCGCGCGGGCGATTTCCTGGCCGTTCATGCGCGCGGGGCGGAGCTTATCGCCCGCCAGGCCGCCGCCGCCGGGGTGCGGTATCTGGTTCATGTCTCGGCCTTGGGGGCCGATGCGCAAAGCCCAAGCCTGTATGCGCAAAGCAAGGCCAAGGGCGAGGCGATGGTGCGCGCGGCGTTTCCGCGGGCCACGATTTTGCGGCCCTCGATCGTTTTTGGCGCCGAGGACACGTTCTTCAACCGCTTTGCCAAGCTGGCCACGCAAGTGCCTGTACTGCCAATTACGGGCGGCGCCACGAAATTTCAGCCCGTGTTCGTGGGCGATGTGGCCGAGGCCGTGCTGGCGGCGTTCAATCCGGCGGCGCAGGGTAAAACCTATGAGCTGGGCGGGCCGGAGGTGAAGAGCTTCCGTGAACTGATGCGCGACATGCTGGCGCTGACCGGGCTGACATGCCCGGTTTGGGATATGCCGGCCGGCCTTGCCACCTTCCTGGCCCTGTTCCTGGAACGCATGCCAGGCAAGATGCTGACGCGTGACCAGGTTGCCCTGTTGAAGCATGATAATGTGGTGGCGTCGGGCGCCGAGGGGGTCGCCGCGCTAGGGGTGGCACCCAGGCCCATGTCTCTGATTTTACCCGGTTATTTGGCCCGCTACCGTGCGGGCGGCAAAGGGGCTGAGGCGCTTTTTCTGGAATAGGTCTCAAATCGGACCAAATATTTTGGAGAAGCGGCGGTCAGCGCTGCCATTTTTCAAGCTTTTGGGGTTAGATTGGTCATCTAAGCTGACCTGTTAATAAAAAAATCCTGGCAATCTGCCAAAAACCTGGTTAAAAGCCAATTATCATTAGCTGGGCGGCGCGGGTTTTCTTGCGCCGCTCCATTTTTGTATCGACGAGGCGGACACATGACCGAGCGCATGCTGAAATTCATCTCCCTGCCACAGCAGACGCCGCAAAAGCGCGCCGCATCCGAGCGCCGCGCGGATTTTGATGAAATCTACCGGGAGTTCGAGCCGGCGGCGGCGCGCGCGCAAGCCAGCCGCTGCAGCCAGTGCGGGATTCCCTTCTGCTCGATCCATTGCCCGCTTTCCAATAACATCCCCGATTGGTTGCAGCTGACCGCCGAGGGCCGGCTTGAGGAGGCGTATGAGCTTTCCTCCGCAACCAACACATTTCCCGAGATTTGTGGCCGCATCTGCCCGCAGGATCGGCTGTGCGAGGGCAATTGCGTCATCGAGAAGGGGTTCGAATCGGTCACGATCGGCGCGGTTGAGCGCTACATTACCGACACGGCCTTTGAACAAGGCTGGGTCCAGCCCATCCGCCCAGCGGCAGAGCGGCGTGAGAGTGTGGGCATTATCGGCTCCGGCCCGGCGGGCCTGGCCGCGGCCGAGCGGCTGCGCGCGCGAGGCTACCGGGTCACCGTGTATGACCGGCATGACCGTGTCGGCGGGCTGCTGATCTACGGCATTCCCGGCTTCAAGCTGGAGAAAGAGATTGTGCTGCGCCGCTGGAAATGGCTGGAGGAAGGCGGGGTTGAGTTCGTGCTCAATGCCGATATTGGCGGCAAGATTTCGTTTTCCGACCTGCGCGGCCGGCATGATGCGATCTTGATTGCGACTGGTGTGTATAAGCCGCGCGAAATTGGCGGGCCTGGTGCTGGCCTGCCTGGAATCATGCCGGCGCTGGATTATCTGATCGCCTCCAACCGTCACGGTTTGGGCGATCAGGTGCCGGCCTTCGAGTCGGGCCTGCTGAACGCGGCGGGCAAGGATGTGGTTGTGGTGGGCGGCGGCGACACGGCGATGGATTGCGTGCGCACCGCCATCCGCCAGAATGCCAAATCCGTGACCTGCCTTTACCGGCGCGACCGGCAGAATATGCCTGGCTCCCTGCGTGAGGTGAGCAATGCCGAGGATGAGGGCGTGAACTTCACCTGGCTTGCCGCGCCTGAGGCCTTTTTGGGTGATACGCACGTAACCGGTGTGCGCGCGGTGCGCATGCATCTGGGCCTGCCCGATGCCTCGGGCCGCCAGTCGGTGGACCCGATCGAGGGCTCATCCTTCACCGTCCGCGCTGATTTGGTGATCAAGGCGCTCGGCTTCGACCCCGAGGATCTGCCCGGCGCCTTTGGCGAGCCTGAGCTGAAGCTGACTAATTGGGGCACGCTCAAGGTGCGTCCTGGCACGTTCGAGACCAGCCTGCCCGGCGTGTTCGCCGCGGGCGATATTGTACGCGGCGCCTCGCTGGTGGTGTGGGCGATTCGCGACGGGCGCGATGCCGCCGCCGCCATCGATAAGCAACTTTCGGCCGAATCTCAGGCCCTCGCCGCGGAGTAATGACCATGACCCACGAAACCGCCCCCGAATTTCTCGCCGCCTGGGAGAAGAACCGGGAGATTTTGCGCGAGACCTATACCCCCGCGATGGAGCATGATGCCTGCGGCGTCGGGCTGGTCGCTGCCCTTGATGGCAAGCCCCGGCGCGAGATCGTGCAGGCCGGCATCGACGCGCTGAAGGCCGTCTGGCACCGCGGCGCCGTGGATGCCGACGGCAAGACCGGCGACGGCGCTGGTATTCATATCGAAATCCCGCAGGATTTCTTCGCCGCCGAGGTGCATCGCGGCGGTGACCGCCTGCGCGAGGGGCGGATCGCGGTTGGCATGGTGTTTTTGCCCAAGACCGATCTGGCCGCACAGGAGCGCTGCCGCCAGATCGTGGAGACCGAGATCCTGAATTTCGGCTACCGTATCTATGGCTGGCGCCAAGTGCCAATCAACGTGGAGTGCATCGGCGAGAAGGCCAACGCCACCCGGCCCGAGATCGAGCAGATCATGCTGTGGAACGCCCGCGGCATCCCCGATGACGAGTTCGAGCGCGAACTCTACATCATCCGCCGCAAGATCGAGAAGGCCGCCCTCGAGGCGCAAATCTCAGAGCTGTATCTGTGCTCGCTCTCCTGTAGCTCCATTGTCTATAAGGGCATGTTCCTGGCCGAGAGCCTGACCGAATTCTACCCCGATCTGCTGGATGCGCGCTTCGTCTCGCGCTTTGCCATCTATCACCAGCGCTACTCCACCAACACCTTCCCCACCTGGAAGCTGGCGCAGCCCTTCCGCATGCTGGCGCATAATGGCGAGATCAACACGGTCGCGGGCAACATCAATTGGATGCAGAGCCACGAGACGCGCCTTGCCGCCGCCGGGCTGGATGAGTTCCTGGATTATGTGAAGCCTGTTGTGCAGGCGCAGGGCTCCGATACGGCGGCGCTGGATAATGTGTTCGAGCTGCTGGTGCATGCCGGGCGCGACGCGCCCATGGCCAAGTCGCTAATGATCCCGCCCTCCATCGGCAATGACGCAACCATGCCCAAGGCGCATCGCGATCTGTTTACCTATTGCAATGCCGTGATGGAACCCTGGGACGGCCCGGCCGCCGTGGCCGCGACCGATGGCCGCTTTGTCATTGCCGGGCTGGACCGTAACGGGCTGCGCCCGCTGCGTTACTCCATCACGCGCTCGAACATGCTCATTGTTGGTTCCGAGACCGGCATGGTGAAGCTGGAAGATGAGGATATTATCGAGAAGGGCGCGGTTGGCCCCGGCCAGACCATCGCCGTCGATCTCGATAATGCCAAATTCTATCACGATCTGGAGCTGAAGGACGTGCTGGCCGCGCGCCAGGATTTTGGCGCTTGGGTCAAGCGCATCACCGTGATCGACCATATCGTGAAAACCGACGCGCCCGAGCCCGTGCGCTTTGACGCGGACGCGCTGCGCCGCCGGCAGCTCGCCGTTGGCTTCACGCTTGAGGATATGGAGCTAATCCTGCACCCGATGGTGGAAAATGCGCAGGAAGCCACCGGCTCGATGGGCGATGACACACCGCTGGCCGTGCTCTCCTCCAAATATCGTGGCCTGCACCATTATTTCCGGCAGAGCTTCAGTCAGGTCACCAACCCGGCCATCGACAGTTTGCGCGAAACCCGGGTGATGTCGCTGAAAACGCGCCTGGGGAATCTCGGCAATGTGCTGGACGAAGACGCCGCCCAATGCGATCTGCTGCAGCTCGACAGCCCGGTTCTCTCCAACGCCGAATTCGAGGCGATGCGTCGCACCATGGGCGATTCCGCCTGTGTGGTGGATTGCACCTTCAAGGTCGCGAATGGGGAAGGCGGTTTGCGCCGCGCGATTGAGCGGATCCGCCGCGAGGCCGAGGAAGGTGTGCGCGCGGGCTGCACCCATGTCATCCTCACCGATGAGGCGTTAAGCCCCGAGCGCGCCCCCATCCCCATGATTCTCGCCACTGGGGCTGTGCATACGCATCTGGTGCGCCAATCCTTGCGCACCTTCACCAGCCTGAATGTGCGCTCGTCCGAATGTCTGGATGTGCATTATTTCGCGGTGCTGGTGGGTGTGGGCGCGACCACGGTGAATGCCTATCTGGCGCAGGAATGCATCGCCGATAGGCATGCGCGCGGGCTGTTTGGCAAACTCAGCCTGAAGGAATGCGTTGGCCGCTACAAGAAGGCGGTGGATAAGGGCCTGCTGAAGGTTATGTCCAAGCTTGGCATTTCGGTCATCTCCTCCTATCGCGGCGGCTATAATTTTGAGGCGATTGGCCTGTCGCGCGCGCTGGTGGGCGAATTCTTCCCCGGCATGCCTTCGCGTATCTCGGGCATCGGCCTGCCCGGCATCGCGCATAAGGTGCTGGAGCTGCATAAATCGGCCTGGAGCGGCAATATCGTGCCGCTGGATATTGGCGGGCAGTACCGGCTGCGCCGCACCGGCGAGACGCATGCCTTCGACAATAACGCCATCCACATGCTGCAAACGGCGGTGGGCTCCAACTCTTACCGTTTGTATAAGCGTTATGCCGAGACGGTGCGCCTGCAAAAGCCGGTGGCGCTGCGCGACCTGCTGGACTTCCGCACTGACGGGCTGACCCCGATCTCGGCGGACGAGGTTGAGAGCATCACCGAAATCCGCAAGCGGCTGCTGGCGCCTGGCATCTCGCTTGGCGCGCTCAGCCCCGAGGCGCACGAGACTCTCTCCATCGCCATGAACCGGATTGGCGCGCGCTCCGATTCCGGCGAGGGTGGTGAGGACCCTGCACGCTCCGAGCCGCGCCCGAATGGCGATAACGCCTCCTCCGCCATCAAGCAGATCGCCTCTGGCCGGTTTGGTGTGACGGCTGAATATCTGAATGATTGCAAGGAGATCGAGATCAAGGTCGCGCAGGGGGCCAAGCCCGGCGAGGGCGGGCAGCTGCCCGGCTTTAAGGTCACCGAGCTGATCGCCCGGCTGCGTCATTCCACGCCGGGGGTGACACTGATCTCCCCGCCGCCGCACCACGATATCTACTCCATCGAGGATCTGGCGCAGCTTATCTACGACTTAAAGCAGATCAATCCGCGCGCCACCGTGTGTGTGAAGCTGGTCTCGCGTTCGGGCATCGGCACCATTGCCGCTGGTGTAGCCAAGGCCAAGGCGGATGCGATTTTGGTGTCCGGACATGTGGGCGGCACCGGCGCCTCGCCGCAATCCTCGGTCAAATATGCCGGCATGCCGTGGGAGATGGGGTTGTCGGAAACGCATCAGGTGCTGATGCTGAACCGGCTGCGCCACCAGGTGGTGCTGCGCACCGATGGCGGCATCAAGACCGGGCGCGATGTTGTCATCGCTGCCATGCTGGGGGCCGAGGAGTTCGGCATCGGCACGGCCTCGCTCGTTGCCATGGGCTGCATCATGGTTCGGCAATGCCATTCCAACACCTGCCCTGTGGGCGTGTGCACGCAGGATGAAAATCTGCGCGCCAAATTCGAGGGCTCGCCGGAGAAGGTGATCAATCTGTTCTCCTTCATCGCCGAGGAAGTGCGCGAGATTTTGGCAGAGCTTGGCTTCCGCAGCCTGAAAGAGGTGATCGGCCGGACCGATTTGCTGCATCAGGTCTCGCGCGGGGCGGACTATCTGGATGATCTCGACCTCAACCCGCTGCTCGCCCAGGCCGACCCCGGCCCGCATGCACGCCATTGCACGCGCGTGGGGCGCAACGAGGTGCCCGAGACGCTGGATGCGCAGATGATCGAGGATGCCCAGCCCTTCTTCACCTCGGGCGAGAAGATGCAGTTGCAATATAACATCCGTAACACGCACCGGGCTATCGGTACCAAATTCAGCTCGCAGATCGTGGCCAAATACCGCAAGACGAAGCTGCAGCCCGACCATGTGTCGGTGCGGCTGCGCGGCTCGGCGGGGCAGTCGCTCGGCGCCTTTGGGGTGAAGGGGCTGAAGCTCGAAGTCTTTGGCGATGCCAATGACTATGTGGGCAAGGGCCTGTCTGGCGCCACCATTGTGGTGCGGCCGGGCCCGTCCTCCAAGCTCAACAGCAATGAGAACACCATTATCGGCAACACCGTGCTTTATGGCGCGACCTCAGGCGCGTTGTTTGCCGCCGGGCTTGCGGGTGAACGTTTTGCCGTGCGCAATTCCGGCGCCTGCGCCGTGGTGGAGGGGGCTGGCTCCAACGCCTGCGAGTACATGACCGGCGGCACCGTGGTGGTGCTGGGCGAGGTTGGCGATAATTTCGGCGCTGGCTTCACCGGGGGCATGGCCTTCATCTACGACAAGGCGGGCACGTTCGAATTGCGGGTGAATCCGGACACGGTGCATTGGCAGCGGCTGGCCTCGTCCCATTGGGAGGCCCAGCTGCGCGCGCTGGTGGAACGCCACGTGGCGGAGACGGAAAGCCGCTTCGCCGCCACGCTGCTGAATGACTGGGACCGCGAGTTCAAGCATTTCTGGCAGGTGGTGCCACGGGAGTTTGTTAAGTACCTGCCCGTGAAGCTGGATGAGGAACGGGCGGCCGAGAGCGCCTGAGGCACGCCGCCAACGCCGGATTTGTACTGTCCGGCGTTGGTGGCATAAGCTTTGCACCATGCGAGTCCTGTATCATCTCCCCCTATCTCCTTATGCGCGCAAAGTGCGGATGGTGCTGGCGGAAAAGCGCCTGCCGTTTGAGTTGCGTGTTGAAAAAGTATGGGAGCGCCAGCCCGACTATCTGGAGCTGAACCCAGCCAGCACCGTGCCGACATTGGTTGAGGATAATGGCCTCGTCATTCCCGATTCGCGTGTGATCTGCGAATATCTGGAAGAAGCTTACCCGGATACTGGTTTGCTCAGCCGCGCCATGCCCGAACGGGTGGAAACGCGACGGCTGGTATCCTGGTTCGACGAGAAATTCTTCCAGGAGGTGGCGCGCAATCTGCTGTGGGAAAAAACCATGAAGCAGGCGCTGAAGCTTGGCGCGCCAGATGCCAACGCTCTGCGAGCGGGTTATGCCAATTTAAAGCAACATCTGCTCTATATTGGCTGGCTGGCCGAGAATCGGCGCTGGCTGGCGGGTGCCAATCTCTCCATCGCGGATTTCGCTGCTGCCGCGCATCTCTCCAGCCTGGATTTCCTAGGCGATGTGGATTGGTCCGTTTCTGCACCGGCCAAGGAATGGTATGCGCGGATCAAATCCCGCCCCGCCTTTCGCGCCGTGCTGGCCGATAGGGTGAACGGCATGACCCCGCCGCCGCATTACGCGGATCTCGATTTCTGATCCGCTACGGGTAACGCGCGCGGCTTGACGAAACATGCAGCCGCCCGATGATGCGGCCCATGAAACTTCTTATTTTCGGGCTGGGCTATGCCGGCCGCGCCATCGCCAAGGCCGCGCACGCGCAAGGCTATGAGGTTCTGGCCACAAGCCGGGGCAACACCACGCCGCAGCCGGGTGTTACACTCATCCCCTTTACTGGCGCGCATCAGGCCATTGCCGCCGCCACCCATATTATCGCCACCGCGGCGCCGGATGAGGCGGGCGATCCGGTTTTGGCCCTATATACGGGGGCGATTCGCACGGCGCCGAATTTGGCATGGATGGGGTATTTATCCACCACCGGCGTGTATGGCGATGCGCAAGGCGGCTGGGTGGATGAGACAACCCCACCCAATCCCGGGTCCGCGCGCACCCGCCGGCGTGTGCGGGCCGAGGCGGATTGGGCTTCCTTGGCCCGGCCTTTGGCCATTTTCCGTCTTGCCGGCATTTATGGGCCGGGCCGCTCGATGCTGGATGATCTGCGCGCGGGACAAGGACGGCATGTGGTCAAACCCGGCCATATGTTTGGGCGTATCCATCGCGACGACATCGCCCAAGCCGTTCTCACCGCCATGGGCCAAGGCGTTACGGGTATTTTTAATGGCGCCGATGATGAGCCAGCGGCCCCATCGGATGTGGTGCAAGAGGCGGCACGGCTGCTGGGGATCGCCGCCCCGCCGCCTGTCGCCTTTGCGGAGGCGGTGCAGCTTATGTCTCCCATGGCGCGCAGTTTCTGGGCCGAGAATCGCAAGGTTTCATCTAAAAAAACCAAGGAAAGGTTGGGTATTTCCTGGAAACACCCAACCTTCCGCGAGGGGTTACGCGCCATTCTGGCCGAGCAGGGCGATGAGGGTTGATTCCAAAAGGCGCAGATCCTCAGGGCGCGAGAGCCGGTGGTCGCCATCCTTCACATAGGTCAGGCGCACGGCCGAGCTGGCGAGTTTCTCAACCAAGGTCAGGCTCATTTTCCAGGGCACATCGGCATCGTTCATGCCGTGCAGAATATGAACGGGGCAGGTTATGGGGATCTCGTCATCCAGCAGTAAATGCGCCTTGCCGTCATCGAGCAGAACGCGGCTAAGGGCCTGCGGTTCGCCATAATCGGAGGGTTGGTGGATCACCCCGTTTTGCGCCAGGGCGTCTAGTTGCGCGGCCGTAAGCTGCGGGCGGATCAGCCGCTCGGTAAAATCCGGTGCGGGGGCAATCAGCAGCAGCCCCTTCACCCGCACGCCCAGGGTGCGTGCCAGCAAAAGCGCGAGCCAGCCACCCATCGAGGAGCCAACGAGCAAAATATCCTGATCCGGCACAATTTCGCCAATCATATGGGCCGCATCCGCCATCCAGCTGCCGATCGTGCCTTCGGTAAAGCGCCCGCCCGATTGCCCATGTCCGGCATAATCAAAGCGCAGCATGGCGCGTTCGGTGCTTCGGCAAAGCTCTTCCAGCGCCAGCGCCTTGGTGCCTTGCATGTCCGAACCATAGCCCGGGCAAAACACCACTACCGGCCCCTGGCCGGGCAGATATTCATAGGCAAGCGGCACGTTTGGCACGCGGTAAACATTTGGCATCGGCAATCTCCCCCAACGGATGAAAACATGATAGCGCCCCTGGCATGAATGATCGACGCTTGACGATTCTGCAGATTCTGCCCCGGCTTGATGTCGGTGGCGCGGAGCGGGTGGCGATTGAATGCGCCGAGGCGGTGAGCATGAGCGGCCACCGGGCCCTGATTGCGGCAGAAGCAGGCGCGCTGCACAGCATGGCCCAGCGCGCCCGGGCGGAATGGATGAAGCTGCCGCTGGCCACCAAAAATCCCCTTAAAATCTGGCGTAATGCTGGGCGGTTGGTGCGGCTGGCCAAGGCTGAGGGGGTGGATCTGCTGCATGCCCATTCGCGCGCGCCTGCCTGGTCTGGCCTGATGGCGGCGCGCAAGCTGAACCTGCCTTTTATAACCACGTATCATGGCGTGTATGGCGAGGGCAGCGCGTTCAAGCGCCGGTATAACCGGGTGATGGTGCGGGGCGAGCGGGTGATTGCGGTCAGCCATTATGTGGCGGGGGTGATTCGCGCGCGCTATGGGCTGGATGAACGGCGCGTGCGGGTGGTTCATGGCGGGGTGGATGTGCACGTATTTAACCCAGCCGCCGTGTTGGGTGACCGTGCCGCCCGGCTGGCGCGGGTCTGGCGGGCGGATGATGGGCGTCCCGCCATCATGCTGCCCGGCCGGTTAACCAGCCTGAAGGGCCAGGAGATCTTCATTCGTGCCCTGGCCGCGATGCGCAATGCCGACGCGCTTGGCATTCTCGTCGGCTCCGACCAGGGGCGCGGCGATTATACGGCCCGGCTCGTTGCTTTGGCCGAGAAGCTCGGGGTTGCGGCGCGGCTGCGCATTGTTGGTCATGCGGAGGATATGCCCGCCACCTTGATGCTGGCCGATATTGTGGTGAATTGCTCCACCGTGCCCGAGGCGTTCGGGCGTACCATCATCGAGGCACAGGCAATGGGGCGGATTGTGGTGGCAACCGACCATGGCGGCGCGCGCGAGACGATCGAGCCTGGGCAAAGTGGTTTTCTGGTGCCGCCGGGCGATGCGCACGCCCTGGCCGAGACGCTGGATCATTTGCTGGATATGGGCACCGAGGCACGGATTGATTTTGGCCAGCAGGCGCGGGCGCATGTGGCCGAGCATTTCTCGCTGCGGGCGATGCAAAGCCGCGTGCTGGATGTGTATGCGGAGGTGCTGGGATGAGTCGCATCCTCGTCATCCGCCATGGCGCCTTTGGCGATATCGTGCTGAGCTTTGCCGCCTTCGCCGCCATTCGCGCGAATCATGCGGGCGATGAGATCACGCTGCTGACCACGAAACCCTATGCCGGGCTGTTGGCAAAAAGCCCGTGGTTCAACCATGTGGTGGTGGATGAAAAGCCCAAGGCCTGGAATCTGGCCGGGCTGCTGCGGCTGTGCCGGGTCTTGCGCGGGTTTGATATGGTCTATGATCTGCAAACATCCGGGCGCTCCACGCGTTATTTCACCCTGGCGGGACGGCCGCCTTGGTCGGGCATCGCGCCGGGTTGCCGCTATCCGGATAGCAACCCCGCACGCACGCGCCTGCATACGCGCGAGCGTCTGGCCGGGCAGCTTGCCGCGGCCGGCATTGCGCATCTGCCCGCGCCCGACCTGTCCTGGCTGACGGGCCAGCCGCCGGTTTTGCCCGCGCGCTATGCGGTGTTCGTGCCGGGCGGCTCCGCCCACAGGCCGGAAAAACGCTGGCCGGCGGCGCATTTCCGCGCGGTGGCGGATTCTCTGGCGATGGATGTTGTGGTGGTGGGCACGGCGGGCGAGCGGGATTTGGCGCAAACCATTGGCGGCATAGACTTAACCGGCCGTACCGACATTCCCACGCTGGCCACCGTACTGCGGGGGGCGGCCTTCGCGCTGGGCAATGATACCGGGCCAATGCACCTCGCCGCCGCCCTCGGCGTGCCCTGCATTTCGCTGTTCTCGGCCGCGTCCGACCCCGCCTTGTGCGCCCCGCGCACCCCCGATGGCGGCTGGCCAGAGATTTTGCGCGCCCCCAGCCTGCACGCGCTGCCGGTTGCACAGGTGCAGGCCGCCCTGCCATAACGCCCGGGCCTATTTATTTGTCATGCAGCAGAGAGAGTTTTCATGCCCGCCATCACATTGCCCGACGGTTCACAGCGTAATTTCGATGGCGCGGTGACGGGTACCACGATCGCGCAGGCGATCGGCCCGGGCCTGGCCAAGGCCGCCTTGATCATGGTTGTGGATGGGGTGGAGATGGATATGTCGCGCGAGATCAGCGCGGATGCCACGGTTAAATTCATCACCCGCCGGGATGAGGATGCGCTGGAGCTGATCCGCCATGATGCCGCGCATATCATGGCCGAGGCCGTGCAAGCGCTCTATCCCGGCACGCAGGTCACCATCGGCCCGGCCATCGAGAACGGCTTCTATTACGATTTTTACCGTAACGAGCCGTTCACGCCCGAGGATCTGCCCGCCATCGAGGCGAAGATGCGCGAGATTGTCGCGGCCAATACGCCATTCACGCGCGAGGTATGGAATCGCGAGGAAGCGATTGAATTTTTTGAAAAGAAAGGCGAGCGATTTAAGGCCGAGCTGATCCGCGACCTGCCCGGGGGTGAGACCATCACCATCTACCGCCAGGGAGAATGGCTGGATCTGTGCCGGGGGCCGCATTTGCGCGCCACGGGCGATGTCGGCACCGCGTTCAAGCTGATGAAGACCGCCGGGGCCTATTGGCGCGGGGATTCGAAAAACCCGATGCTGAGCCGCATTTACGGCACTGCCTGGCGCGACCAGAAGGAGCTGGATGCCTATCTGCACCAGCTGGAGGAAGCCGAGCGGCGCGATCATCGCCGCCTGGCCCGGCAGATGGACCTGTTCCACATTCAGGAAGAGGCGGTGGGCAGCATTTTCTGGCACCCCAAAGGCTGGCGGCTTTACCGCACGGTTGAAGCCTATATCCGCCGCCGGCAGGAAGAGGGCGGTTATGAGGAAGTGCGCACGCCCCAGCTTGTGGACCGCAAATTATGGGAAAAATCAGGCCATTGGGATAAATACCGCAAGCATATGTTCATCGCCGATGTGGTGGAGGAGGAATCCACCCTGGCGCTGAAGCCGATGAACTGCCCCTGCCATGTGCAGATTTTCCGCCAGGGTTTGCGTTCTTATAAGCAGCTGCCCATCCGCATGGCCGAATTTGGCTCTTGCCACCGCTACGAGCCTTCTGGTGCGCTGCATGGCATTATGCGCGTGCGCGCCTTCACCCAGGATGACGCGCATATTTTCTGCACCGAGGACCAGATTGCCGATGAGACGGTGCGGTTCGTCGAATTGCTGGAGAGCGTGTACAAGGATTTCGGCTTCGAGAGCTTCGCCGTGAAATTCTCCGACCGGCCGGAAACCCGCGCCGGCGACGATGAGGTATGGGACCGCGCCGAGGGGGCGCTGAAGGCCGCCTGCGCGCAGGCCGGGGTTGAATACACGCTGAACCCTGGCGAAGGCGCGTTTTACGGGCCCAAGCTCGAATTCGTGCTGCGAGACGCCATCGGGCGGGATTGGCAATGCGGCACCATCCAGGTGGATTTCGTGCTGCCCGAGCGGCTGGATGCCGAATATGTTACTTCCGAATCCGGCCGTGCGCGGCCGGTGATGCTACACCGTGCGATCATCGGTTCGTTTGAGCGGTTTCTGGGCATATTGATCGAGCAATATGCCGGACGTTTCCCGCTGTGGCTCGCCCCCACGCAGGCGGTGGTAGCTACCATCGTCTCGGATGCCGATGAGTATGCGCAAGAAGTGGCGGCGGCCTTGCAAAAAGCCGGGCTGGCGGTGGAGCTGGACATATCGAACCAGAAAATCCAGGCCAAGATCCGCGACCATTCCTTGCACCATGTGCCGAATATTTTGGTCGTGGGCCGCCGTGAGGCAGAGGAGCGTAAAGTGGCCCTGCGGCGCCTTGGCGGGGCCGCGCAGGAGGTGATGACGCTGGATGAGGCGGTGGCACAGTTAACGCGTGAAGCCACACCGCCCGATCTGCAGAGGGCGTAAAGACCATGACGACACAGGTTGCGATCATTCCGGTGACGTCGTTGCAGCAAAATTGCACGCTGATTTGGGACGATGAGACAAAACAAGGCGCTGTGGTCGACCCTGGCGGGGATGTGCCGCGGATTTTGGCCGCGATTGAGCGCAGCGGGGCAACGGTGCGCGATATTTTCATCACCCATGGGCATTTGGACCATGCGGGCGGAGCCGCCGAACTGGCCGGGGCACTTGGCGTGCCGGTCACGGGGCCTGACATCTCGGATAAATTCCTGCTTGAGAGCATGGAAGAGCAGGGACGCCAATTTGGCTTCATGGCCGGCAATTGCACCCCAGATCGCTGGGTGAGCGAGGGGAAGGCCGTGACGATGGGCGGCGTTGAATTTGAGGTCCGCCACTGTCCGGGCCATACGCCGGGGCATGTTGTCTTTATTTCCCAGACGTTGAATTTTGGCATTTTCGGTGATGTTTTGTTCCGCAACTCCATCGGCCGGACCGATTTGGGCGATTATGGGAATTATGAACAGCTGATCGAGTCCATCCGCACCAAGCTGCTGGTGCTTCCGGATGAATTCAGCTTCGTCTGCGGGCATGGGCAGGGCTCGACCATCGGCGCCGAGAAACGCAGCAACCCGTTTTTATAAGGCCGTTCAGGGTGGGTCGATATCGACCCACGACAAATGCCCGCCTTTGCCGGCCCCGGTGTCCAAAAACACCGCCGTGCCGCCTTGACGGCCCTGGCGGATATAGGGCCGGCCATCGAGGCTGCGCTGGTCATGCCCGACATAGACCGTAACCTCCTTGGGAATATCCTCAACCCAGCGCAAAAGACGCTCAGGTCTGCCAGCGCCGGTCACACGGCCGGTGGTCTGCCCGTAAAGGGCGCGGGCCAGAAGCGGGCAGGGGCGGCCGATGGGAAATGGCGGAGGCGGTGTGGTCAGCATCGACGGATGAAACCCGCCATGTACAAACACGGTTTGGCCCCGCACCAGCCAAGCGGGGGCGGCCGCAATATCGGCATAGGTGCGAGCGCGCTGGGCGGTGGGCAATTCGGCCAGCGTGCGGTTCAGCGCCGCGCCGTGCACAGCATCGCCGCGCAAGGCTCGGGCCAGCTTGAAATCATGGTTGCCAAGAATGAACAGGCCGCGCTTTTCATCGAGCAGCTGGGCCATGATACGCAATGTGGCTGGGCTGTCCGGCCCGTCATCCACCAGATCGCCAAGTTGGACGATGAAACGGTCCGTCGCGGCGGCGGCGGCAAATCCCTTGGAGTCACCATGCACGTCACCCACGATCCGCAGGGGAATGCCAGCCGGGATCATCCGTTCGCACGCCAAAAGGTTGTGAGGTAACGAAGCATTACAACCACTTCATGGGGCTTGCGCAATGGTCTTGCAACCCATTCTCACAAAAATGTCAGCCTTTTGTGGCTTCTTCCTTCATTTGCGAATAAGCGGCCAGGGCGCGGGCGCGGCCCGCTTCGGGGGTGATCAGCGGGTGCGGATAGCTGGCGCCAAGCCGCACCCCGGCTGCGGCCAGCAAGGCGGAATCGGCCTCCCAGGGCGCATGCAAAACAGCTAAGGGCAGCTTTGCCAATTCGGGTACAAAGCGGCGGATATAGGCGCCGTCAGGATCGAATTTGCGCCCCTGCAGCACGGGGTTGAAAATGCGGAAATAGGGAGCGGCATCGGCCCCGCAGCCGGCCACCCATTGCCAGGAGGCGCCATTGGCGGCCTCGTCGGCGTCGCACAGGCAATCCCAGAACCAAGCCTCGCCGGCTTGCCAGGGAATGAGCAGATGCTTCACCAGATAAGAGGCGCAGATCATGCGCACGCGGTTATGCATCCAGCCAGTTTGCCATAATTCGCGCATCCCGGCATCGATAATGGGCACACCCGTGCGCCCGCGCTGCCAGGCGGCAAGGTGGCCCTTGGTTTCATTCCAGGGAAAAGCCGCGAATTCAGCACGCAGCGGCTCCTGCCGCAGGGTGGGGTGATGCCAGAGCAAATGCAGCGAGAATTCGCGCCAGAGTAATTCTTTCAAAAATACATGCACACCATTACCGTTGCCCGCCATCGCAGCACTTTGCCATAAGGCGCGGGGCGAGATTTCGCCAAAACGAACATGCGGCGAGAGCCGGGATGTGGCGGAAATTCCCGGAAAATCTCTTTTTGAATCATAAGATTCTATGCTATTTGCAAGAAATTCCTGAAGTTGCGCGCGTGCGCCGGCTTCGCCCGGCCGCCAGCTGGCGCGCAAGCCGCCGGCCCAGTCTGGCTTATGGGGGCACAGCCGCCAGCTTTCCAGATCGTCAGACGCCGCCGCCAGCCCGTTAATTTGTGCGGGAGCAGGCGCGGGGATGCCTGGTACCCCCGCCGCAAAACAGGCTTTGGCGAAAGGTGTATACACCCCATATGGCCCGCCGGATTTGGTAACGATCTGTTCCGGCGCGAACAAGGCGGTCGAAAGATGCCGATGAAAGCCGATATTTTCCGTGCGTAAGATTGAAGCCAGGGCGCGGTCTATGTTGCGCAATGCCGGCTCAAAGGCACGGGCGGCATGTACGTGGCTTGCCCCGGTTTCGCGCGCCAGGGTGGGGATGATCTCCAGCGGATCACCCCGCCGCAGAATGAGACGCGCCCCGCGCGCGGCCAGATCCTTGCCCAGGGCGGCCAGCGAATGGTGCAGCCACCAGCGGCTGGCCCCCCCTAAATGTTCATCGAGTATATAAAGCGGCAACACGGCGCCAGTCGCCATGGCTGCCTGAAGTGTATGGTTGTCCGCCAGTCGCAAGTCATTGCGAAACCACAAAATGCTGGCGGACATTACAGCAGCCGGCCGTTATAGTGCGATAACCAAAACAGCGATGCTCGCAGCCAGCAGCACAGCCCAGGTCAGCATGACGCCAATGGCGCGAAACGGGTTGGGGGCAGGCAAATGTAAACCAAACGGGTGCAGCAACCGCCCGACAACCAGTCCCGCGGATAACAGGGCCACAAACCAGCTGGCCGCGTTCGCCATGGCCAAGCCGCTGATCAGCAGAAGGCAAAGCGGGACATATTCGGCGAAATTTCCGTGGGCGCGCACCGCCTCGAGCAGGGCGTGTTTTTCCGGCACGCCTTCGCCATCACCGAGCATGGTTTTGGTCAGATAACGCTGACGTCCGGCCAAAATGGAGAGCACCAGAAACTCAAGCCCCAGAACACCAGCCGTGGCCAGCAGAATATGCCAGTCTGTCATCGAATCTCCCCTATATGTCTAAATGTTGAACTTTATGTCAGGTTTCAAGAAGGCGCCCATAAGAGGCGCTATTTGAGTTATAGTTAAAATTCACCAGAAGGGAACGGAGCATGGAACAGCAGCAGCACAGGGAAATGGCCGGTCTTGAGAAAGCGATGACGGCCCTTGATCCGGAGCATTTTTTCCGTGACTGGCAGCAAGGCGCGTTGCGTATGGTGCGGGCGCAGGAATGCATGATGCAAGGCATGCTCGCGGCGGCGCGGGCGGAGGTGCGCTTTGGCCAGGAATTCATGGCGCGGCGGGTGAATTTGTGGAAATGGGAAGCGCCAGAGCCAGGCCGAGCCAGCGACGCGGCATCCGAGGAGATTGACCGGCTGATTGGGGTTGTTCGTGAGATCAATGAGGAATTGCGCGAGGGGTTTACCGAGGCGGTCAAATTGATGAGCGAGGGGGCTCCCGCTTTCATGCAGGCTTTTGCGTCCCCCGCGGCAGCCAATGGCGCGGGGGAGGAAACGCCAGCGCCAGAGCACGAAGCATCGGCGCCACGGGCGGGAACACGTCCGCGCGCGAAAGCAGAGCCTAAATCGCCATAAGCTGGCGGTTTATTTCAAGAACGCGGCACCGATAGCGGTTAAAAAATACCGCTATCCAGCTTTGCGGTTTAACTGGCTTTGACCTTGCGGCGCGGCGCGGTCTTGGGTTTGGCTGTTGCCTTGGCGGGGGCTTTTGTGGCCGTGGGTTTGGATTTGGCCTTCTTCGCGGCGGCGCCTTTTTTGCCTTTCGGCGCCAGGGTCTTGCCCTTTTCCGCCAGCAGGGCCACCGCCTGGTCGAGCGTGATTTCGCCCAGCTCGGTGCCGCGCGGCAAATTGGCCACAACATTACCCCATTGCGCATAGGGGCCAAAGCGTCCCTTGCGCGCCAAAACCGGCTCGCCATCCCTGGGGTGGCTCCCCAGTGTGCGGATGGAATCCTGTTTCTTCGCGATCAGCTCCATGGCCCGGTTGAGACCAAGATGCAGCACGTTGTCGTCCCGGTCGAGCGAGGCGAAGATCGCGCCCATTTTCACGTAAGGACCAAAGCGGCCTATATTGGCCTCGATCTTCTGCCCGGTTTCAGGGTGCAGCCCAACCAGGCGTGGCAAGGCCAGCAGGCCGAGCGCCTCCTCCAGCGTCAGGCTTGCCTCATCCATGCCGCGTGCGAGTGAAGCGCGCTTGGGCTTGGCCTTTTTATCCGCTGGGTCTGGCTCGCCCTGCTGCACATAAAGCCCGTAAGGCCCGCGCCGCAGGGTGATATCCTCTCCTGTTTCGGGATGCTGGCCCAGCACACGCATGCCATCCTTTAAGCTGTCATCCGGCGTATCGCCGCCTTCGACGGCAAGCTTGCGGGTATATTGGCAGGTTGGGTAGTTGGAGCAGCCGATGAAGCTGCCAAATCTGCCGAGCTTGAGCCCCAGCCGACCATTCTCGCAGGCGGGGCAGGCGCGCGGGTCTGTGCCATCGGCACGGGGCGGGAAGAAATGCGATCCCAGATCGGCATCCAGCGCATCGATGACATCGGAGATTTTCAGCTCCTTAGTCTGGCCGATGGCGGCGGAGAAATCCTCCCAAAAATGCCGCAGCACGGCCCGCCAATCGGCGCTGCCCTCGGCGATCTGGTCGAGTTGTTCCTCCAGATTGGCGGTAAAGCCGGTATCGACATAGCGGGCGAAGAAACTAGTGAGAAAGGCGGTGACCAGCCGGCCTCGATCCTCGGGGATGAAGCGGCGCGCTTCTAGCCGCACATAATTGCGGTCGCGCAGCACCGAGAGGATGGAGGCATAGGTGGACGGCCGGCCAATGCCCAGCTCCTCCATCTTTTTCACCAGCGAGGCCTCGGAATAGCGCGGCGGCGGCTGGGTGAAATGCTGGCTCGCCGTGACCGATTGCGTGTCCGCCGGATCGCCCTTGCCGATTGGCGGCAGGATGCGGGCATCCTCATCTTCCGGCGCGTCGTCCAGATCCTCGCGGTAGAGTTTCAAGAACCCATCGAAGGCCAGCACCGAGCCGGTGGCGCGCAGCGTCTGCCCGGCGCCATCGGTCAAATCCACGGCGGTCTGGTCCAGCTCTGCGGCGGCCATCTGGCAGGCCAGGGCGCGCTTATAAATCAGCTCATAGAGCTTGGCCTGCTCGGGGCTGAGTATACGGGCCACGCGCTCGGGCTTTAAGGCGATGTCGGTCGGGCGGATCGCCTCGTGCGCTTCCTGCGCGTTCTTCGCCTTGCTCTGATATTCGCGCGGCGCGCCGGGCAGATAATCATCGCCGAACTCGGCCCGGATCTGGGCGCGCATGGCTGTCACGGCTTCCTTGGCAAGCTGCACGCCATCGGTTCGCATATAGGTGATGAGCCCGACCGTCTCGCCGTTAATATCCACGCCCTCATAAAGCTGTTGGGCCAGGCGCATGGTCTGCTGCGAGGACAGGCCGAGCTTGCGGCTGGCTTCCTGCTGCAAGGTGGAGGTGATGAAGGGCGGCGGCGGATTGCGGCGGCTGCGCTTCTTCTCAACGGAAGCAACCGCAAAGCGTCCGGCACGCACGGCGGCCTCGGCGGCCCGGGCGGCGGTCTCAGTGGAGAGGTCGAACTGGTCGAGCTTCTTGCCTTGGTAATGTGTCAGCCGGGCGGGGTAGGGCGCCCCGGTGGGGGTGAGCATGGTGGCTTCCACCGTCCAATATTCGCGCGGGCGGAAGACCTCAATCTCGGCTTCACGCTCACAGACCAGCCGCAGCGCCACCGATTGCACGCGCCCGGCCGAGCGCGAGCCCGGCAGCTTGCGCCAGAGCACGGGGGAGAGGGTAAAGCCGACCAGATAATCCAGCGCCCGGCGGGCGAGATAAGCCTCGATCAGCGGCGTATCCAGCGCGCGCGGGGCGGCCATGGCGGCCTTGACGGCGGATTTGGTGATCTCGTTGAAGGTGACGCGCTGCACATCGACACCTTTGAGCGCGTTTTTCTCCTCCAGCATGGCGCGCACATGCCAGGAAATCGCCTCGCCCTCGCGGTCCGGGTCGGTGGCGAGGTAGAGCGTGCGCGCTCCTTTGAGGGCCTTAGCGATCTCGCCGATTTGCTTGCTGCCGCGCTCATCGGCCTGCCAGTCCATGGCGAAATCCTCATCCGGGCGGACTGAGCCATCGCGCGCGGGTAGGTCGCGCACATGGCCGAAGGAGGCCAGAACTTTATAGGAATCGCCAAGGTATTTATTAATCGTCTTGGCTTTGGACGGGGATTCGACGACGACGATATCAGTCAATAACCGTTCCAATCATAGCTCTTCTGACCGTACCACCCTGTCGCCAGGCAGGGATTCGACGAGCCCCGCCAGCTCCAGTTCCAGGATTACCGCCCTGATGGCGGCACTCGACAACTGGCAGCGCCGGGCGATCTCGTCAACTCTAACCGGATCGGCACCGATCAGCGCAGGGATCTCGGCCCGTGCGCGGGAAAGCTCGGCGGTGCTGGCGTCGGGGTCCTCCCAGGTGGGCGGCGATTCGGCGAAGCCGGGCATGACATGCTGAAACATCGGGTCGCGTGCCAGCCCCTGGCGGGCGGGATTATCGGGGAGATTGGCAAATATGTCGGCGGCGGTTTCGGTCAGCTGCGCGCCCTGGCGGATGAGCTCGTTGGCGCCCTTGGAGCGCGGGTCCAGCGGGCTGCCGGGCACGGCGAAGATCTCGCGTCCGGCCTCGTTGGCCAGCCGCGCGGTATAGAGCGAGCCGGAGCGAGCCGCGGCCTCGATTACCACTAGCCCCAGCACCAGCCCGGCGATAATGCGGTTGCGCTTGGGAAAATGCCGCCCCACCGGCGCGGTGCCAAGCGGCGCTTCGGTAATCACTGCGCCGGTTTCGGCAATACGCTGCTGCAGCCCGGCATGTTCGGGCGGGTAGGGTTGGTCCAGCCCGCCCGCGATCACGGCAATCGTCCGGCCTGTGCGCAGCGCGCCTTCATGCGCGGCGGCATCTATGCCGCGCGCCAAGCCCGAGACCACGGCAAGCTGGGCGGCCAGCTCAGCACCCAGCATCTCGGCCATGCGCATGCCATTGGCCGTGGCGTTGCGCGCGCCCACAATGCCGACCGCGCGCGATGAGAGCAAAGCCAGATCACCCAGCACGGCCAGGGCTGGGGGCGCATCGGGCAGTTGGGCCAGAAATGCGGGATAATCTGGCTGGCCAAGAAACAAGAACCGGCCGCCCAGCCGCGCCAGGGCCGCGGCTTCGCGCTCCACCTCGGTCATGGGGGGAATGCGCGGCGGTTTGGCGCGCCCTCCAGCCTGGGCCAGGCCCGGCAGGGCGTCCAGCGCGTCCTCAGGGGTTGAAAAACGCGCCAGCAGGCGGCGATAGGTGATGGGACCGACGCTCTCGGTACGGACCAGCCGCAATAGTGCGAGATCGGCCCGCGTCACGAAGCGGCCTTGCTCTGGCCGATGCGCGGCTCCGTGCCCGCCAGGAGCCGGGCGATATTGCCGCGATGCTTCCAATAGACCAGGGCGGCGATAAGCAAGGCGAGCAGTGCGCTGACATGGCTGGCCAGGAACCAGGCGGCAATAGGGGCGGCGGCATAAGCGGCCAGTGCCGCGAGCGAGGAGATACGCACCAGCACCGCCATGGCCAGCCATACGCCGCAGCAAATGAGCCCCACCGGCCAGGACAACGCCAGCAGCACGCCCAGCCCCGTGGCCACGCCCTTGCCGCCCTTAAAGCCAAGCCAGACCGGGTAGAGATGGCCCAGCACCGCGAACAAGGCGGCGATGAACACGCCATGGCCATAAGCCTGCATCCACAGCACGGCGATGACGCCCTTGCCACCATCCAGCAGCAAGGTGGCCAGGGCGATGCCCTTTTTGCCGGTGCGTAGCACGTTGGTGGCGCCGATATTGCCCGAGCCGATGGCGCGTATATCGCCCAGCCCGGCCATGCGAGTGAGCAGCAGCCCAAACGGGATGGAGCCTAAAATATAGGCAAAAGCCGCCGTGAGTAGGCTGGTGGTGATCATCCGAAAACTCTTTTTCCTGCTTTCCAGGTGCCCAGCACAACCCCTTCCAGGGCCCGGCCGTCAAACGGCGTGTTCTGCGCCTTGCCGGGCAGCCTGCCAGCCTGCACCATCCAGGAGCGTTCCGGATCGAACAGGCACAAATCCGCCGGGCGTCCGCGCGCGATCACCCCGGCCTCGATGCCAAGCCAGGCCGCCGGCGCGCAGGTGAGCAGCGCCAGCGCCCGGGGCATGGACAGATGCCTGCCCGTTACCTGTGCCAGCGTAACCCCCAGCAAGGTGGCCAACCCGGCCCCGCCAGGGGTGGCATCGGCAAAGGGCAGGCGCTTATCGTCGGCGTCGCGCGGCTGATGGTCGGAGGCAATGGCATCGATGGTGCCGTCGGCCAGGCCCGCCACCACGGCGTTGCGGTCGGCCTCGGCGCGCAAGGGCGGCGAGAGTTTGTTATAGGTGCGGTAATCGCCAATCGCGGTTTCGTTCAGGTCGAAATAGGGCGGGGCGGTATCGCAGGTCACGCGCAGGCCCTTATCCTTGGCGGTGCGGATCAGGTCCAGCGCCTCGGCCGTGGAGATATGGGCGAAATGCACGGCCCCGCCGGTCAGTTCGGCCAGGCGGATGTCGCGGGCCACACAAATTGCTTCCGCCGCTGCCGGGATTCCGGGCAGGCCCATCCAGGTGGCGCGCGCCCCGGATGTGGCGGCACCGCCGCGCGCCAATTCCGGGTCTTCGGGGTGCTGCACAATGCGCATGCCAAAGCCCGACGCGTAAGACAAAGCCAGCCGCATGAGCCGCGATGAGGCAATGGCGCGCCCGCCATCGGTAAAGGCGACGGCGCCGGCCCGCTTGAGCAGCCCGTATTCGGCCAGTTCCTCGCCCTTCAAACCGCGCGTGGCGGTGGCATAGGGCAGGAGGCTGACACTGCCGGTTTCCTGCCCGCGCGCGATGATGAGATGGACGAGCGCCGGATCGTCGATTGGAGGGGCGCAGTCGGGCAGCACGGCGATGCTGGTGATGCCTCCGGCCGCGGCGGCCTGGGCGGCGCTGGCGATGGTCTCGCGATATTCAAAGCCCGGCTCGCCAAGCGAGGCGCGCAGATCGACCAGGCCGGGGCAGAGAATGGCGCCCTCGGCCTCGATGATGTGCGCCCCCTCCGGCGTGCCGAGCGATGGACCAAAATCCGCGATGACACCGTTTTGGACCAGCAGTTCACCCTCAACTATTTTATCGGCTATTTCGTTTAAGTAGCTTATTTTACGAAATAATGTTATCATGCTCTTAGCCCCGCGCCAGCGTGTCGAGCACCGCCATGCGCACGGCGACCCCCATTTCCACCTGTTCCTTAATAAGGGCGCGGGCCGGATCGTCGGCAATATCGCTGTCAATCTCAACACCCCGGTTCATCGGCCCGGGATGCATCACCAGCGCGTCCGGCTTGGCATAGGCGAGCTTGGCGCGATCTAGCCCGTAATAGGTGAAGAATTCTCGCGGGGAAGGGACCATCCCGCCGGTCATGCGTTCTTTTTGTAGGCGCAGCATCATCACGATGTCAGCCCCTTTCAGGCCGGTTTCCATGTCGTGGAACAGTTCCACCCCCGCAGCCTCGATGCCGCTGGGCAACAAGGTGGGCGGGCCGATCAGACGGACAAAATTGCCCATCATGGTCAGCAGCAGAATGTTGGAGCGGGCCACGCGGCTATGCGCGATATCGCCGCAAATGGCGATGGTAAGGCCCGATATGCGGCCCTTATTGCGGCGGATGGTCAGCGCATCCAGCAGCGCCTGGGTGGGATGCTCATGCGTGCCGTCGCCGGCATTGATAACGGCGGCGCCGACTTTTTCGGCCAGCAAGGCGGGCGCGCCGGAGCGGTTATGGCGCACCACCAGCAGATCGCAATTCATCGCGTTCAGGGTTGTGGCGGTGTCCAGCAAGGTCTCGCCCTTGGTGACCGAGGAGGTGGCGACCGACATGTTAAGCACATCAGCCCCCAGCCGCTTGCCCGCCAGCTCGAAGCTGGTGCGGGTGCGGGTCGAATCCTCGAAGAACAGGTTGATGAGCGTGCGGCCGCGCAAGAGATCGCGCTGGGTTTTGCCGGAACGGTTAAGAAGCGCGTAACTCTCCGCGAGGTCGAGCAGCGTCGTGACGGTGACGGGGTTGAGCCCCTCGATCCCGAGCAGATGTTTAAGCATGGCCATTGGAACCTGTTTAGACCACAGGTGGCCGTGACTGGGGAAGAGGGTGACAGTGTGTGGACCGCATTCATGCGCGGCCTAAAATCGCAGAATCAATATTATGGAAAGTAAAATCCGTGAAAATCCACGTACGGGCCCCTGCAAGCGCGGCTCACGGCTCCTCGGCCCCTTGATCCTCGGCCCGCCGCTGTAGCGCGATGGTCAGCAGCGTTTTTTCCATTTGCGCGGCAAGCGCGTTCATCTGCTCGTTTTTTTCATCCAATTGCGCGCGCAGCGCGGCTAATTCGGCCAGTATATCGGCCATCATCAGGCGGCGCATGCGGCGTAACAAGATTTTCAGCATGGCGCGCGGATTTAGCCCAGCTTCACCAGAACATGGTGCTTTTTGCCGGCGGAGAGTTTTTGCTCGGCCTTGGGCGGAATAATCTGCCCTTCATCGGCGATCACCTCATCATCCAGCCGCGCCCCGCCGCCGCGGATCAGCCGCCGCGCCTCGCCATTGCTGGCGGCAAGCCCGGCGCGCACCAGCAGCGCGAAGGCGGGCAGTCCCGCGCCGAAATCGGCTGGAGGAATGGTCACGCTGGGCAGCCCCTCTGCCGCCACGCCTTGCTCGAACAGCTGGCGCGCCGCCTCGGCCGCATCCTGCGCGGCCGCACGGCCATGGGCGAGTGCTGTTGCCTCCGTCGCCAGGATAATCTTGGCCTGGTTGATTTCGGCCCCGCCCAGCGCCTCCAGCCGGGCGATTTCATCCAGCGGCAAATCCGTGAATAGTTTCAGGAAGCGGCCGACATCGGCATCCTCGGTATTCCGCCAGAATTGCCAGTAATGATAGGGTTTGAGCTTTTCCGCCGAAAGCCATACGGCGCCTGAGGCGGATTTGCCCATCTTGGCGCCCGAGGCCGTGGTGATGAGCGGCGTGGTCAGGCCGAACACGCTCTTTTGCTCAGTGCGGCGCACCAGGTCGATGCCCGAAACGATATTGCCCCATTGGTCGGAGCCGCCCATCTGCAAAACCACATCATGGCGGCGGTTCAGCTCGCGAAAATCGTAGGATTGCAGGATGGAATAGTTGAATTCCAGGAAGGTGAGCCCCTGCTCGCGCGCCAGCCGCTGCTTTACCGAATCGAACGAGAGCATGCGGTTGATCGAGAAATGCACGCCGACATCGCGTAAAAGCGAAATGTAGGAGAGCCGATCCAGCCAGTCGGCATTGTTCACCAGCAGCGCGCCGGCGTTGAAATCGATGAAGGCTTCCAGATTTTTGCGGATGCCAACGAGATTCTGGGCGATTTGCTCGTCAGAGAGCAATTGCCGCGCCTCCTCGCGGAAGGAGGGATCGCCGATGCGCGTGGTGCCGCCGCCCAAAAGCGCTACCGGCTTGTGCCCATGGCGCTGGAACAGGCGCAGCAGCATGATCGGGATCATATGCCCGACATGGAGCGAATCAGCCGTAAGATCGAATCCCGCATAACCGGCAATGGCGCCCGCCGCGCAGGCCGCATCGAGCGCGGCCTCGTCGGTGCATTGGAAAACAAAGCCGCGGGCTTTCGCCTCGGCCAGAAAATCGCTTTTCGCCATGCTCATGCTCCTGTCGGGCGCGGGGTAGCAGGCATGGCGCGCGCGGGCAAATGGCCGATTTCAATCCAGCTTCGCGCCAACGCCAGCAGCACCACCAGGGGCGTGAAGAGGATTCCGGTCCATTCCGTTACGGGCTGGCAAAAGCAGGGCCAAAGCCAGCAGAGCGCGTCGATGGCGCCAATGCGCCATTGCCGGCGCTGGGCTTGCATGGCCAAGGCCAGGGAGAGTGCGACCATGTCATCGGTATAGCCATAGGGGGTTGCCAGCAAGGAGAGCAAAACCGTTATGAGAAGCTGCTGGCCCGTGGCCATGCCGCCGCGCCGCCATAGCCAAATGGCGGCGCCCATGGAGAGCATCGTACAGGCAATCTGCCCGCTCCAGGCGGTGGGCATGCTCATATGCAGGCTACGGAGCATCCACAAAACCGACACCCCATTGCTTTGCGCCGAGCCAGGGGTAATGCCCATGCCCAGCATGCTGGCGGCGCCTGTGGGGCCCGCATGCAGGTAATCCCGCCATAAAGGCAGGCCAAACAGCCAAGTTACAAGCAGAATCTGGCCCAGCACCGACAAACTAAAACCCAAGGCCGCTTTTTTGTTGCGATCACCCAGCAAAAAAGCGGGCACCAGAATGCCAATTTGCGGCTTGGCCGCGAGAAGGCCGATAAATATGCCCGCCCGCGCGGGTTTGGCGCGCGCCATCAGGATGCCCGCCACAAGTAAGGCGCCGCCGATAATGCCGAACTGACCTAATTCGATATTCCATAAAGCCGCGGGACTGAGCAGCCCGGCGGCGATCACAAGCCAGGAGAGCCCCGCCCAGCGCAGAACCAGGACCGCGAGGCCAAGTCCCAATGCCGTCCAGACAAAAAACCCGATCTCGAAGGGAAGGTTGGAAATGGCTGAAACCCACAAAAAAACAGGGGGCGGATAAGGAAAATGGACAAAATACCCCCCGGGCAGCGGCATATGTGCTCCAGGCTGCAGCAAGAGCGGCGGTAGATGCGCCAAGGCATGGGGCGAGAGTCGCGCTGTGAGCCCCGCGCGCCAAAAATCGGAGAAATCACATTCCGGTTTGATGCAAGGCGAATCATTGCCGATGGGCCGGCCGGCCAAATAAAAAAGCCGCGGCGCCATCTTGGCCAGGAAAACCAGGAACCACATTCCCCAGAGATAAACGAGGATCCCAGCGATAAGCCCGTGCCAGACGCGGCCAAGAGCCGAAAATGTCATGCGCATGGTTCGGCCTTTATCCTAGCATCTTACCGCCCGCAATCAGGCCTCTTAACGCGGCGCGGATGTCGGCGTATCAATTGGCCATGGCGCACCCGACCCTGCATGCGATCGGCCTGATGTCTGGTACTTCGCTCGATGGGGTGGATGCCGCCTGGATCGAGACGGATGGTGAGCGGATTGTTCGTTTCGGCCCCGCCGCCACGTTGCATTATGCCGATGAGCTGCGCGCCGATTTACGCCGTGTGCTCGATCGCGCCCCTGCCCTGTCATCCCATGACGCATTGCTGCGGGATGTAACGTGCCGCTTGACCATGGAGCATGCCATCGCGGTCAGCATGCTGGGGATGGGCGCGGATATTATAGGGTTTCATGGCCAGACCATTTTGCATGCGCCAAAGGCTGGTCGTACCTGGCAGATTGGCGACGCCGCCGAGCTTGCCCGGCTAACGCGGATGAAGGTGGTGCATGATTTCCGCAGCGCCGATGTGGCAGCCGGCGGCCAGGGCGCGCCTTTGGCCCCGCTTTTCCATGCGGCCTTGGCGCAGAATCTGCCCAAGCCGCTGCTGGTCGTGAATATTGGCGGGGTGGCCAATATCACCTGGCTGGGGGCCGATGGCGCGATCATGGCCTGCGATACCGGCCCGGGGAATGCCCCGCTCGATGATCTGGCGCAGGCGCATCTGGGCCGCCCGTGCGATATGGATGGAAAGCTGGCGGCCAGCGGCAAGGTCGATAAAGTGCTGTTGGCCCAGCTGATGGCGCATTCTTTCTTTGCCAGCCCGCCCCCCAAATCGCTCGACCGGCTGAGCTTTGCCATCCATATCGAACAGATCATGACGGGCGTGCCGGCGGCCGATGCCGCCGCCACCCTCACCGCCTTCACGGCCCGGGCGATTGCCGCGGCCCCCCTGCCCGCGCGCCCCAAACAAGTGCTGGTGTGCGGCGGCGGGCGGCATAATCCGGTGCTGATGCGCCAGCTTGCCTCGCAATTTTCTGCCCCGGTGCGCAAGGTGGAGGCGGTGGGCTGGGATGGCGACGCCCTGGAAGCGCAATGTTTCGGTTTTCTCGCGGTGCGCGCGCTGCGCGGCCTGCCCTTGTCGTTACCCAGCACCACGGGCGTACCCGCCCCGCAAACGGGCGGCATCGTGCAAAGAACGTTGTTTTCGGCCTGAGCGGCTCGTTAAGCCGCCAGCCAAGCCGGCACGGCCAGCACCAGCGCCAGCAGGCCAAGCCGGACCATAATGGCCAGGGACGGACGCTGCCCCCAGACTTGGCTTGCCGCACTCAGCGCCACCGGCAACAAGCCCGCTGCGCCGAGTGCCCCCACGGCCGCGCAAAGTGCGGCGCGGGGCGTTAAAACCAGGGCCAGCATGGCGCAGACGGCAAGATACAGCCACAAGGCCCGGCCATGTTTGGGCGGGCCCAGCAGGCTGGGCGCCAGCAGGCTGGGCGTGTCGGCCCAGGGGCGCGGGCGGCGCCAAGCGCGCCATAGCGCATAGGCCAGGGCGCATGCGGCCGGAAACAAAAGGGCCGCCAAATTGCCACTGGGGCGCGGCCCGGCCAGGGGCAGTAAAAGCGCTTGCGGAAAAACGGCGAACCAGCCCGCCGGAAGCAGCACCAGCAGCGCCAGCCCCAAAGGCCCGCGTCCCCGCCGCAGGCGGTTCTGCAGCCATGTGAGGATGCCGCTGGTGGCTAGTAGCAGCAAGGCCAGCAGCACATGCACCCAGGATAGGCGGGTGAGTGCCAAAGTGGCATAGCCGCTTGGCGGCGTGCTTATGAGCAGCGCCAGGCACAGTACGTCGAATAGCCCGGCGGCGGTGGCCATAAGGACCAGCCCGTTGCGCGATTCTAGCCAGCGTAGACCCAGCACGGGATAGATCAGCAGCGCCAGTGGCAAGGTTTGCGGCGCCAGCCAAACGGCCAATCCCCCTGCAAGACCACTAATGAAACCAAACCCGCTTTCATCACGCCAGGCGCGGATCATGGCACCCGCGCTCAGCGCGATGAGGGCAAGCGCCAGGGTCAGCACATCGCCTGACAACAGGCCGGGTACAGCCAGGCGGCTCAGCCCCGGCAGCAAGGCGGCACCGGCTGCGGCACTCCATAAAAAGCGCCGTGCGGCGAATGGCTCCGCCGCCCAGCCCAGGGCCGCGCCAAGGCATCCGGCGCTCACCGGCCCCAGCGCCAGCCTGGCGGCGAATATCAGCCCGGCATGCGGGGGCGTAAGCAAGGCGGGCCAGCTTGGCAGCCAAGCCAAACTATTTAGCCCCGCCGCGAGTAAGAACAGAAACCCGAACATCAGCCCGCCTGATTACGGAACCCGGCCATGGCCGGTTCTATGGCGGTGACATGCCGGGGCGCGAAACCGCTGGCATCTGTTAGGCCGCAACTATGGGCGATGATCTCGACCTCATCTTGCACCCGCCGCGCATAATGCGAGACGCGCACGGCCTTATCCATCGGGTCCAGCCCCGCGATCAGATGCTTGTCCACCGCGGTGACCCCGGTGGGGCAATGGCCAGAGCCGCATTTCATGGCCTGAATACAGCCCAGCGCAAACATGAAACCGCGTGCAGAAGAAACAAAATCTGCCCCCATGCACAACGCCCAGGCAACCTTGTCCGGCGTGATCAGCTTGCCCGAGGCAATGATGCGTATACGCTCACGCAAGCCATATTCGTTGCGCAGAGCCGCAACCAGGGGTAGTGCCTGGGTAATGGGCAGGCCCACATAATCGGCCAGCGGCTCAGGTGCGGCACCCGTGCCGCCCTCGCCGCCATCGATCTGCACATAATCGGGGCAATGTTCGGGATTGGTCGCGCAATCGGCGAACCATTCATCGACGAAACTCGCATCCCCCAGCACGAACTTCACCCCCACCGGCTTGCCGGTGACATGCCTTACCCGCGCCACGAAGGCCCCCAGCTCGGCGATGCTGCCAATATCGCGATGCCGGTTGGGGGAGATACTGTCCTGCCCAGCGGGAATGCCACGGATCGCGGCAATTTCCGCGGTCACCTTATGGCCTGGCAGAATTCCGCCCTTACCCGGCTTAGCACCCTGCGCGAGTTTGACCTCGAACATCTTCACCTGCGGATAATCTGCAATTTCGCGCAGCCTCTCTTCGGAGAGATTGCCCAGCGCATCGCGCACGCCATATTTGGCTGTGCCGATCTGCATCACAATGTCGCCCCCACCCTCCAGATGGAATTTGGACAGCCCGCCCTCGCCCGTGCTCATCCACACGCCGGCCAGCCGCGCCCCGCGTGAGAGCGCGCTAACGGCGGCATGGCTCAGCGCCCCGTAACTCATGCCGGAAATATTGAAAAAGCTTTTGGCGACATACGGGTCGCGGCAGGCGCCAGGCCCGTTGGCAATGCCGATCAGCTTGCCGGGATAGGATTTTTTGTCCTCATCCAGCATGGGAAAGGCGGCGTTGCGGAAGGCGAAGCTTGGAATATTCTCGGAGCCGAAGCTGATGAGGTTGGAAATGCCCTTGGCCGAGCGGTACACCCAGGAGCGCTCCAGCCGGTTGAAGGGGCGCTCCACCCAATCGGGCAAATATTGATACTGGCGCATATACTCGCCCCAGGTTTCGGCAAAATAACGGATATGGCCAATAACGGGATAATTGCGCAGGATCGTGTGCTTGGTCTGGCGGACATCATGTATGTAAAGCGCCACCAGCCCCAGCACGACCAGCAAGGCGAATAGATCCAGAACCAGCATGTCCGCTCCCCCGCATTTGTGTTTGTGTCTTAGCGTTGTTCGGTCCCGCTGTCGCGGGGGCATGTGCGAAGCGGTTATTTGACGGCGCGGCGCATCAGGTTATCCTACCCGCATGAGGCTTCCCTTTCAGATCACCATTTGCGGCCTGAGCGAGCTGGACCGGCATGCCACGGCCCGGGTCAGCCATGTGCTGTCCATTCTCGATCCCTCCTGGCCGGTACCGGAAGTGTTTGGCACTTATGGCGAGCATGAGAAGCTGGAATTGCGGTTTGACGATGTGATCGACGAAACCCCCGGCAAAACCGCGCCCCAGCCGGAGGATGTGGAGGCGCTGCTCGCCTTCGGCCGCGATCTGGCGCAGGAGCCGCGGCAAGACGCGCATTTGCTGGTGCATTGCCATGCCGGCATCTCACGCTCCTCGGCCGCGATGGCGCTGCTTGTGGCGCAGACCATGCCTGCCGAGGGCGGCGACGAGATTTTTACTGAATTATTGCGAATTCGTCCGCAGATTTGGCCAAATCTACGCATTATCGAGCTGGGCGATGCCGCGCTTGGCCGGGGTGGTGCGCTGGTGGCGGCGGTGCATCAGGTTTATCGTGGTCAGATCGCGCGTTATCCCGGTCTGGCGGAGGAATTGCGTCCCTTTGGCCGGGACCGTGAAATCGAGATCGGCCTGAGCGGCTGACAGGGCTGAACAGGCAGCCCCCGCCTACCCCGTGCGCTCGGGCAGCCAGACGGTGAAGATGGTGCCCTTGCCCGGCTCGCTCTCAATCGCCAGGCGCCCGCGATGGCGGTTGATGACATGTTTGACGATGGCAAGCCCAAGCCCCGTACCGCCAATGGCGCGCGAGCGGCCCTTATCCACCCGATAAAAACGCTCGGTCAGGCGCGGAATATGCTCACGCGCGATGCCCATGCCATCATCGGCGATGCTTACCACCACCCCGCCCGGGGCAAAGCGTGAATCAGCTCCGCCGGGCCGGGCGATCAGCCGGATTTCGCCGCCGCTTTTGCCGTATTTCAGCGCATTGTCGAGCAGGTTGGTGAAAAGCTGGGTGATTTGGTCAGGATCGGCTGGAATCTCGGGCAGGTCTGCTGGCATATCCACATGCAGGCTCACGGCCCCGGCTTTTAAAATCGGCTCCATCCCGGCCACGATCCGTTCCAGCAGGGCCGGCAGGTAAAGCATCTCACGCGGCGGGGAATGTTCGGAGATTTCGATGCGCGAGAGGTTGAGCAGATCGCCGATGACACGCTGCATGCGCGCCGCCTGTTCGGCCATGATGCCCAGGAAGCGCTGCTGCGCCTCGGGATCATCCGCCGCCGGGCCGCGCAAGGTCTCGATAAAGCCGATCAGGCTGGCGAGTGGCGTACGCAGCTCATGGCTGGAATTGGCGACAAAATCGGCCCGCATCTTTTCCAGCGCGCGTTCACGCGTGCGGTCGGCCACCAGCATGTAAAGCGGCCCGCCAACGGGGATCATCGTCACTTCCAGATCCCGCATCACCGGCACGGAGAGCACGATCTCGCGCCGCACCGGCTGGCCGCTGGCCATGGCTTCGGCCAGCGCCTCACGTAATGATGGGTGGCGTAGCAGGGCGGCTGTCTCACCGCTAAAGGCGGTGATGGCGCTGTCATTGCGCCAAATGATCTTGCCCGCCTCATCCAGCTTCAACAACGGATCTGGCAAACGCTCAACCAGGGCGCGGTCCTCGGCGGCACTGGCCAGCGCGCGCGCGCGCGACAGGCGCTCGGCATGGATCAGCCGGATTGCCTCCTGCCCCAGAGAGCGCATGCCAGGCACAAGCAGCACCGTCTCGTTGGGCAGGGTTTCGGGCGCTGTGCGCAAGGCGCGCAGCAGGCGGGTCATCACCACAAGGTCGCGCCCCAGCATGCTGCCAAACCCCACCGCCACGGCGGTACAAATGCCCCAGGCCAGCAGGGCCGGCTGCCAATGCAGCTCGCCAAATCCGGCCAGCAGGCCAAACACAAGGCTCGGTAGTGCCGCTAGTGCCAGAAAAAAGGCAAAGGCCGCGGGCCAAGCCTTGTCGAGGAATTTTTCCGCGGCCATGGCGAGGGGGGTTAAGGCTGGTTCAATGTGGCCGGGGCGGATGAGGCAATGCGCGGCGCCCCCGGTGCCACGGCAAATACCGCAAGCCCGCGCCGCACCGTGCCATCGGGTTCCAGCACCAGCACGCCATCGGTGCCGGTAAAGCCGGCCGGCGCGGTCAACACCGTGCTGGTATAGCCACCAGCGCGCGCGGCCAGCCGGGCGATCGCCGCCGCATCGAAGGCTATATCGGCGATGGAGGGCGGGGGCGCGCCATAAGTCGCCTGATATTTCGCATCAAAGGCCGCCGAGGCCGCCGGATCGGGGGCCGCGTAAAGCGCGCCAAGCAGCACGTTTTGATGCGCCATGGCGGGAGCAAGATTGGCCCACAGGGCCGGCCCCAAAAACTGCACTTGCGGGGGATAGACATCGTAATAGGGCAGGAAATTGGCAAGCTCGGCCAGTGTGTCGCTATCCGTGGCGCCAATGAACAGCGCGTTGAAGCTGGGCGGGGGTACGGGCTTGGCTTCCAGCTCATGCGCCTTGGCGCGGCCAGCGGCGGTGCCCAGGCCGCGCTCATATTTAATCTGGCTTTCCAGCGCCTGACCGCGATTGGCGAAATCGGAGATCTGCTCCACCGCGCGGTTTACGCCGGTAAAGCCCTGCTCGTAGTAGACGATTTTCGCCGCCGGCTCGCCGAGCTTGGCGGTTTCGGCATTGATCGCATCGGCCAGATGGTGGCCGAAATCATTGTCCGGCAGCAGGGCGGCAAGCTGGGTGCGCCCATCGGCGGCGGCCACTTTCAGCACGCGGTGGACTTGCTGCGAGGGCGTAATGCCCATGGGCCATATCCCTGGCGCGGCGAGCGAGCCGTCATTGGTAAAGGGCAGCATGTTCACGCCGTCAGCCTTGGCGATGGGGGCCACGGCTTGCGTTTCAGCGGCGGTAAGCGGGCCAAGAATAAGACCATCGCCCGCGGCAAGCCCGGCCTTGGCCGCAGCTGCGGCCCCCTGGGGTGTGCCGTCAGTGTCGCGGATATCGAGCTTGGGCGAGCCGCCGGGCGGAAAGGCGAGCTTGGCGGCGTTCACCAGCACCTGTCCCACCGGCGCCAGATTGCCCGAAAGCGGCGCAAGCAGCAGCACATTGCCGCTGACATGGCCGGTTACGGGCTCGTTGCCCATCATGGACAGCGCCGCGGGCCGGCCAACGCCTTCCCCCTGCGGGGCTTGACCCGCGCAGCCGGCAAGCGCCAGCGTACCGGCCAGGAGTACACATGACCGAAGATACGACATCAGGCGTGGTTTTTGACGTTTCAACGATGCGGCCCTCCTCTGCCGGGGCTGATCAGCCGGCATTGCCCGCTCTTGTGCTGGTTTCCACACCGATCGGCAACCTCCAAGATGTCTCATCTCGTGCACGCGAGGCTTTAGCCGGCACCGACGTGATTTTGTGTGAAGATACCAGGACGAGCGCCACTTTGCTGCGCGCGCACGGCATTAAAACCCCGACCCAAGCCTTGCACGAATTTAATGAGGCGGCGCGGATTCCCACCCTGATCGAGGCCATGCGCGCGGGGCGCCGATTCGCCCTGATCTCGGATGCCGGCACGCCCTTGGTCTCCGACCCTGGTTACAGGCTGGTGCGCGCAGTTATCGAAGCCGGATTACCAATATCAGGCATACCGGGTCCCAACGCGGCGGTGCTCGCCCTTACCCTCTCGGGCCTGCCGCCGCAGCCTTTTTTGTTCTCGGGCTTTCTGCCGCCCAAATCCGGCGCCCGGCGCACTGCGTTTGAACGGTTGCGCGGGGCGGAGCTGGGCGGGCTGGCCGCCACCCATGTGTTTTACGAAGCGCCGCACCGTCTGGCCGCGTTTTTAGAGGATGCCGCCGCCATTTTTGGCCCGCGTCCGGCCGCCGTGGCGCGTGAGTTGACCAAGCGCTTTGAGGAGGTGCGGCGCGCCACCCTGCCCGATTTGGCTGCGTATTATGCCGAACATGCGCCGCGCGGGGAGATTTGTGTGATCATCGGCCCGCCGCAAGCCGAGGAAGCCCCGGTCGAGACGCTGGACGCGGCGCTGGCCCAAGCCCTTACCGCGATGAGCCTTAAAGATGCGGCGGCCGCTGTGGCGGCGGCCATGGGCCTGCCAAAAAAGCAGGTTTATGCCCGCGCGCTGGCTCTGGGGCGTGTCGCCGCCCCAGAATAAGATGGTGAATTTTTAAGGAAATAGCCGCCCCTCCTGCCAGCCATTGGGTGTACGGGTGAAGGTCAGCCGGTCATGCAGACGAAAGTCGACCCCCTGCCAGAACTCGAAATAATCGGGTGTCAAGCGCCAGCCCGACCAGAAATCGGGTCTTGGCACGGGCTGGCCGGCAAAACGCTGTTCCACCTCGCGTAGCCGTTCCTCAAACACTTCGCGCGCGGCCAGCGGACGGGATTGTGCGGATGCCCACGCGCCAAGCTGCGACAAGCGCGGCCGTGTTGCGAAATAGGCATCGGCCTGCGACTCGGAAACCGGGGCCACTCTGCCCTCGATGCGGATTTGCCGCTGCAAACTTTTCCAATGGAACAAAAGGGCCACATGGGGGTTGGTTGCCATCTCTACCGCCTTGCGTGACTCCCGATTGCTATAGAACACAAAACCCGTTTCATCCCAATCCTTTAACAGCAATATCCGCGCGGCGGGGCGGCCGTTTTCATCCACGGTTGCCACGGTCATGGCGTTGGCATCGCTGGGTTCGCTGGCTTGCGCTGCGGCGAACCAGGCGCCAAATTTTCCAAAAGGTGTCTCGCTCATGCAAATGCTCCGGATTTCGCGGCCCTTGATCGGGTGATATACTCTATGCCACCACGCCGCCCACACATGTATGCAGCCCGGAGATAGCGCCCATGCCCGACACCGAAGCCCAGATCGCCCTGCCCCGGGGGAATTTGATGCAGGGCAAGCGCGGGCTGATCATGGGGGTGGCGAATAACCGCTCCATCGCCTGGGCCATTGCCCAATCCGTGGCGGCCCAGGGCGGTGAGGTCGCCTTTACTTATCAGGGCGAGGCGCTTGAAAAACGGGTGCGGCCGCTGGCGGCCTCCATCGGCGTGGATTTTTTGGTGCCGTGTGATGTGACCGATGATGCCGCCATGGATGATGCCTTCGCGGCCTTGCAGAAAAAATGGGGCAAGATCGATTTTCTGGTGCATGCCATCGGCTTTGCCGACAAGGCCTTTCTGCGCGGGCGCTATGCCGACACCCCGCGCGATGTGTTCCTGCAAGCGCTCGATATTTCCTGCTACTCCTTTACCGCCACGGCGCGCCGGGCTGGCGCCATTATGCCAGATGGCGGCTCGCTGCTGACGCTGACCTATCTGGGGGCGGAGCGCTGGATGCCGCATTACAATGTCATGGGCGTGGCCAAGGCCGCACTTGAAGCCTCGGTGCGCTATATGGCGGCGGATTTCGGGCCGGATAATATCCGCGTCAACGGCATTTCCGCCGGGCCGATCAAGACCCTGGCGGCCAGCGGCATCGGCGATTTTTCCTATATCCTGAAATGGAACAAATATAACGCCCCGCTCGCGCGCAATGTGGAGCTGGAGGAAGTGGGCAATGCCGGGCTGTACATGCTTTCCGACCTTTCCAAGGGGGTGACGGGCGAGATCCACCATGTCGATTGCGGCTATAACATCGTGGGCATGAAAAACCCCACGGCACCCGACATCACCATCGTCAGCGAATAAGGCATGTCGCACAACACATTTGGCCATCTCTTACGCGTCACCACCTGGGGGGAGAGCCATGGCCCCGCCATTGGCTGCGTGGTGGATGGCTGCCCGCCGGGCCTTGCCCTGTCGGAAACCGATATCCAGCCCTTTTTGGACCAGCGGCGCCCCGGCCAGTCGCGTTTTACCACCCAGCGGCAGGAGCCGGACCAGGTGCGGATTCTCTCTGGTGTGTATGAGGGGTTGACCACCGGCACGCCGGTCTCGCTGCTCATCGAGAATACCGACCAACGCTCCAAGGATTACGCCAATATCGCGGCGCGCTACCGGCCCGGCCATGCCGATGTGGCCTATGACATGAAATATGGCCATCGCGATCCGCGCGGCGGCGGGCGTTCATCGGCCCGCGAAACCGCGATGCGCGTGGCCGCCGGCGCCATTGCGCGCAAAATACTGGGGCCGGAGGTGGTGATTCGCGGCGCCATGGTGGCGCTGGGCAGCGATATGCTCGACCGCGCGCGCTGGGACTGGGATGAGGTTGACCGCAATCCGTTCTTCTGCCCCGATGCGCAGGCCGCCACCCGCTGGGCCACAACGCTGGATGAAATCCGCAAGGCGGGTTCATCCATCGGCGCGGTGCTGGAGGTGGTGGCCGAAGGTGTGCCACCAGGCCTTGGCGCGCCGCTTTATGCCAAGCTTGATGCTGAGATCGCCGCCGCACTCATGAGCATTAATGCCGTGAAGGGGGTGGAATTTGGCGATGGGTTTGCCGCCGCCAGCCTGCGCGGCGAGGAAAATGCCGATGAGATGCGCATGGCGGAGAGCAAAATCCGCTTCCTCTCCAACCATGCGGGCGGGATTTTGGGCGGCATTGCCACGGGGCAGCCTATTGTCGCACGATTTGCTGTAAAACCAACAAGTTCCATTCTAACGTCAAAGCAAAGCGTGAGTGCCTCGGGTGAGGATGTGGAAGTGATGACCAAAGGCCGGCACGATCCTTGTGTGGGCATCCGCGCCGTACCTGTGGGTGAGGCGATGCTGGCCTGCGTGCTGGCGGACCATTTGCTGCGCCACCGCGCCCAGTGCGGGTGAAGCCCAGGCTATAGGCTGGCGAGATGCAGGCTGCCCGGGCCATAGCCGAGCAATATGGCAAGCCCCGTGCAGGCGCCGCTGGCAAGCAAGGTCAGCAGCGTGACCAGCACCGCCTGCCAGCCGCCAAGGGCCAGCCCTGCCCGCACAATGAACCAGCGGTTCCATAGCAAATAGCCCCCGGCCAGGCCGAGAATGCCGGTTAATGCCAGGCCGGGCGGCGTGCCAGCCTGGGCGAGCCCCCCCGCCAGGATGATGGCGAGAATGCTGACAGCCGCTCCGATCCAGAACGACCAGTTAAGTGCTGTGGCCGCGCGCAGCCAGAGCGGCTGGCGCTGAAATAGCCGGGCCATTTCATAGGTCACGAGCGGTAAGGTCAGCGCGGCGCAGAGTTGTACCAGAAAAGCGATAAGGGCGGACCGCCATGCTCCTTGCAGCGCTGTCATGCCCTGCCAGACCAGGGGAAAGGCAATCAAAGGTGCGAGCGAGGCGGTAAGGCTCTCAGATGTGGCGCTGAATTCCTTCATGCCGTCACGCTGGCCGCGGGCCAGCATCCAAAGGCCGCGCATGATCATGCGCAGAATGCCGTGATGAAATGACGGTAAATGTCACTCAGGCGACGCAGATCTTCCACCGGCACCGCCTCATCCACCTTATGCATGCTTGCCCCCACAAGTCCGAATTCCGCCACCTTGCAATGGCGGGCAATGAACCGCGCATCCGATGTACCGCCGCCTGTATTACGCTCAGGCAGCTGGCCGGTCACGGTTTGAATGGCCCCGGCCAGCGCCTCCAGCTCAGGGCCAGGCTGGGTTAAGAACGCCTCGCCGGAGACGCTGACCTGCAGCTCCGCATCGGGTGCATGGCGGGCCAAAACCGCGCGCAGCCAGGCGGTGAGCGACGCACCGCTATGCTTGTCGTTAAAGCGGATATTGAGCCGGGCCGTGGCCAGAGCGGGGATTACGTTCGTCGTCTCATTGCCGACATCGACACTGGTAATCTGCAATGAAGACGGCTCGAAGAAATCCGTGCCTTCATCCAGCCGGGTGGCGGCAAGCTCGGCCAGGACGGGGATGAGCTTATGCACTGCATTATCGGCCAGATGCGGGTAAGCGGCATGGCCCTGGCGGCCATGCGCGTTAATACGCGCATTCAGGCTGCCGCGCCGCCCCACTTTCACCACATCACCCAACGTGGCGCGGCTGGTAGGCTCGCCCACCAGGCAGAAATCCGGGATTTTGCCTTGTGCCACCATCCAATCCAGCACGCGCACCGTGCCGTCCTTGGCGTCGCCCTCCTCATCGCCGGTGATCAGCAGCGAGACATGGCCAGGCACGGCGGCAGCAGCGGCCACAAAGGCGGCGATGCCCCCCTTCATATCCACCGCGCCCCGGCCATATACCACGCCCTCAATCTCCTCGGCGGCGAAGGGATCGTGCGTCCAGCCAACACCGGTTGGCACCACATCCGTATGGCCGGCAAAGCATAAGTGCCGGCCTGGCCCTGGGCGCTCGGCGAAGAAATTCTCGATCTCGCCAAAACGCAGCCGGGTGACGCTAAAGCCAAGCGCTTCCAGCGCCGCGATGAGCACGGCCTGCGCGCCGCCATCGGCCGGGGTAATAGAGGGACAGCGCAGCAAATCCCGGGTCAGGCGGACGGGATCCATTTACGCGCGCAACAGCTCATTAATGGAGGTCTTGGCGCGGGTTTGCGCATCCACGCGCTTGACGATGACGGCGCAGGCGAGATTGGGGCCGGGCGTGCCATCGGGCAGCGGCTTGCCGGGCAGCGTGCCGGGCACCACCACCGCGTAAGGCGGCACCTTGCCGTAAAAAATCTCGCCGGTTTCGCGATCAATAATCTTGGTCGAGGCGCCAAGGAACACGCCCATGGAGAGCACGGCACCCTGGCCGACAATCACGCCCTCGGCCACTTCCGAGCGCGCGCCAATAAAACAATCATCCTCGATGATGACCGGGTTGGCCTGCAGCGGCTCCAGCACGCCGCCAATGCCGGCACCGCCGGAGATATGGCAGTTGCGCCCCACCTGCGCGCAGGAGCCCACGGTTGCCCAGGTGTCGATCATCGTGCCTTCGCCGATGCGCGCACCGACATTCACGAAGCTGGGCATCAGCACCACGCCGGGCGCGATATATGCTGAGCGGCGCACCACGGCGCCTGGCACGGCGCGCAGGCCAGCGGCGGCAAAGCGGGCCTGATCCCAGCCGGCGAACTTCATCGCCACCTTGTCGAACACCGGCGCGCCACCGGGGCCATCGAGCAGCGTATTGGGGTACAAGCGGAAGGAGAGCAGCACGGCTTGCTTCAGCCATTGATTGACCGTCCAGCCCTGCGGCCCTGGCTCTGCCACACGCGCTTCACCCGAATCGAGCAATTCCAGCGTGGATTCGATGGCGGCGCGGGTTTCACCCTGGGTCGCGGGCGAAATTTCGGCGCGGCGCTCCCAGGCGGCTTCGATGCTGGCTTGCAAGTGCTTGGTCATGTTTATCCTGATCAGTCGATGTCGGGGCGGACCATCGGGGCAGGCGCGCGGGATGTCAACGGAAAGCCGGAACGGCCGCATGCGGTTAAGGGCTTGTTCACGCCAGATCCTTACATGCGTGGGGTATGACTGGCTCGCAAATCTCCACCGCACTTCCGAGTGCGCTTGGCCCCTCCCCTGGTATGTCCTGGCTCGCGGTCGCCGCGATGCTGACAGATCTCGCCTTTGAGACCGACCCGCTTGGCCGGTTCACCGCCTTTGGACCCGGCAAGGTATTGGGCCAGTCCGCGGCAACCTTGCTGGGCGTGGAAATGGCGACCCTACTCGCCGGCGGCAACCCCGAGGAAGAGGCGCTGAGTGCCGCGCAATTCCGCTCCATTATCACCACCATCTGCATGGAATGCGTGGCTTGGCACGGGCGCGTGCGGCTAACCCAGGCCGATGGTGCGACCAGCATGTACCGGCTCTCTCTTGCCCCCCGGCTGTTGGGCGGCACGGTCACCGGCACGTATGGCATTTTGTTCGACCTCGAAACACCCGAGCTGACCCTGCCCGACCGCCATGCCGGGCACACGGACGACCCGGCCTTGCAGCATAACACCATGCTGGATGCCGAAACCGGCCTGTGGTCGGGCCGCACCTTTGGCGAGGAGATTGCCCGCCGGTTCGACCGGCTGGATGTGGAAGAGCAGCCCGGCACGCTGCTGTATCTTGGCTTTTCCCGCGCCGCGCCGCATTTGCGCGCGCCCATCGCCATCCGCTTGGCCGAGGAGCTGCGCGACATCGTCCGCCCCACCGATCTGCTCGGCCGGATTGATGAGACGACCATCGGGCTCTGGTGCGATAATATGGACCATCTGACTGGCGGCGAACGGGCGGCTAAATTCTGCGGCACCCTGCCCCCGATGCTGCCCGAGCGCGCGCAAATCACCGTGGGCGTTGCCTCGCGCTGGGCCGGAAGCGGCGAGGATCCCGCCAGCGTGCAAGAACATGCCGCCGTGGCCCTGCGCCTGGCCGACATGGCCTGCGAGCGCGCAAGCACCGACCAGGCCGGCGCGTGGCGCGTGTGGCAGAGCGACTGAGCGTGCGATGAACAGGAATTTAACCCGGCGTGGAAACTTGTTTGCGGGGCTGAATTCGCCTATTTGCCGGACATGACCGAAGAGCAGAATAACGAGACCGTGCAACAAGATGAGCCCCTGCTGGAGGCGCCAGATCAGCGGATCGCGACGCTGGAGCAGGAACTACAGGAGATGCGCGACAAATGGATGCGCGCGGAAGCCGAAATGGCCAATTTGCGCGCCCGCACCAAGCGCGAGGTTGAAGAAGCCCGGCTTTACGCCGTGCAGAAATTCGCCCGCGATGTGGCCGAGGCGGCCGAGAATCTCAAACGCGGGATCGACAGCCTGCCCCGCCGCGCCGAGGACGAGCCCGAAATCATCACCAAGATGCGCGAGGGGTTTGAGGGGATCGAGCGCTCCTTCATCGCGCTGCTGGAACGCAACAACATCACCCGCCAAGACCCAACCGGCGCGCCGTTTGACGCCAATTTTCATCAGGCCATGGCCGAGCAGGAAAGTGCCGAGCATCCGCCGGGAACCGTGCTTCAGGCCTGGAGCCAGACTTGGCAGCTGAATGGGCGGCTATTGCGCCCGGCCATGGTTGTGGTCTCCAAGGCACCGGCGCAAGGCCCGGCCCCGCATATAGACGAAACCGCCTGAGCGGCTGTTTTTGCGAAAGGGGGATTTTTAAAAAATCCCCCTTTTCTTTTGTTTTTGTTTTATTTTTACGTCCCGCCTAGGCCAAAAATATCACGCAAAAACCCAGGAGTCAGGGCTGAAAGCGGGTTGATGCGCACGCGCGGATCCAAAAGCGGGCCAGAAATGTGCGCCCGCACGGCAATCAGCCCGCCGCCCTTCTCGGCCGAAAATAATTTCCCGACCAGTGGTATTTTGCCGAGCAGCGCGTTGAGCGCATAGGCGGGCACGATGGTCGCATCCAGGGCGCAATCCGTGCCATCAAGCTGCACCCGTCCGGACACCGTAAAGCCCAGTGAGGGCGAATAGGCCCGCGCGCTTTTAATCTCGAGCGTATTGCCCTGGAGAGTGAAGGGAATGACGGCGTGGTCGATAAGCAGGCCGGGGCCAGACACCGCCGCCGCCATGCCGTAAAGTGTAAGAGCCTGGAGAATTTTGGTGGCTCCCGGCGCATTGGCCATGCGGGCCTTGGTTAGAACAGCAAGGCCCGTTGCCGCAGTCCCGCCTCCATAAACCGCATGCAGGCTAAGTTGGCCGCCCTCCATGCCCTTATACACCGCAAGTGCGCGCAAAAGCAGGCCGGTATCACCCGCATGCAGGGTCAGATTATGGCGCAGGTCCGGACGCGGCGAGATGCTGAAATTCAGCCCCTGCGCCTGGCCCGTGGCCTGCCGCACGATGGCGCCCTGGCCGCTGCCGGTGAAACTGAAATTGGCAAGCAAAGGTGCGGGGGACGCGGCCAGGTACAGCTGGTCAAAATGTAAATGCGCCGACCAGGGCGGGCTGCTCGCAACGGAGGCCAGCGCATGGCCGCGGCGTAAATCCAGGCTTTTGCCAGATAGATTAAGCACCCAGGGCGCGCCAGGTTGGGCTGGCGGGGTGAGTGTGCCGCTGGCCTGGGTACGGCCTATGCGCAGATGAGAAATCACGATCCGTCCGCCTTGCGCCTGGGCTTGCACGGCAAGCCCAGGCGCTTTGGCGCTTAGGCTTGTTAGCGCATGAAAGGCGCCGTTCGTGAGCGTGGCGTTCATGGTAAGCTGCCCCGCCACACCAGCCGGCTTGGTCCAGGCCAGACGCGCCAATGACAGGCTGGCTGGGGTGAGATCGGCGGTGAGCGTGGCGGTGCCATCGCCGGCATGGCCCAAAATATTCAGCTTGAACGGGACCGTGCCGCTCATTTCGCTAACCCCCAGCGTTTGCCAGGCCTGCGGGCCCGCCGTGCCGGCAAGTGTGATTGTTTGCGTGCCGCCGCTCTCGTCCATATCCAGCCGCACGGGCGCGTCCCCCAGTTTGGCGTTAACCGCCAGTTTTAGAGCCTCATCGGCCACATGCAGCGTGCCCTCGCCCTGGGTAAAGGCCAGCGGCGGCAAGGGCGACATCATGGCGGCATTGTGCAGTTGCGCCGTTACCCGCAAATGGGTTTCGGCCAGGGTCACGTGCTTATGAAAGGGAATTTGCGCGGTCAGCTCTGCCGTGGCCACGCCGGTGGCCTGGGCCAGGCTAGCGGGCGCGTGGCGCAGCAGGTTCAGCGGCGGCGCGCCGAGAATGGCCAGCGCATCGGGTAGGGTTCCTGCCAGTCCAAGCGAGAGATCCCCCACCTCCTTCTTTTCCACCAGGCCGGTAATGGTGAGCGCGCCATGGGTCAGCGCCACATGGCCAATCCGCCCCGTACTGGTCGTGATCAGGATCTTGCGTTTGTCCGGCATGGCGAAGCTGCCGGTTAAATCCGTTAGCGGCGCGGCACCTGGCAGCCATGTCAGGGTGATGTCGGTGCCGCTGAAATAACCGCTGACATTTTCCAGCGTGACATGGTCCAGATCTTCCGGCGCCACGAGGTTAAAGGTGAAACGGGCATCGCGCGCGGTGCCCGCGGTAATGTTGCGCAGCGCCCAATGGCGGGTATGGGGCAACAATATGGGAGGCCAATAGGCGGCAAGATCTGGGGCGTGGACTTTATCGCCGGTGATGGTCAGCGTACCGTGCCAGTTAGTGTCGTCGCGGGCGGTAAAGCCAAAGCCCAGATGCGGCGCGCTGGCGCCCTGCGGGGCCAGAGCCAGCATGCCACGGGTAACATCCACGGCCCCGGGTGAGCCATGCATCTCAAACCCGCCGCCGGTAATGGCGATTTTATTCACCCCCTGGCCAATGCTGCCGGGGCCGAGTGTGGCAAAGAACGCGCCATGCGCGAAGGTAAAGCCCGGCCCCGGCCATAATTGCGCATGCCAGGAAATGGGCGCCTGCACACCAGTAAAGCCAGCACTATCGCCATCCACCCGCACCGGCTCATGCGCACCAAAGAAGTCAGCCGGGGGAACCACCATATGGGCCGAGGGAATCGTCGCCAGCAAAAGGCCGGCGCCATTATGAACCTCAATCCCGCCGAGCCGCAGGTAAAACGGTACGCTGCCGCCTTTTTTATAACCGGCCCAGGCGAGCTCGGCCCGGGCCACATGCACATAAATCCCCTGGCCAGAAACAGCCGTGGCCAGGCGCGAGGCAAGTTGGGGCAGTTCCATCGGCCCTTGCGACAGACGAAACGCCAGCAGCCCCAGCAGCGCCATGGCGAGCACGAGCAACAGCAGCGCGATGCGCCCGATCTGGTGCAACGCCTCGCCAAAAATACGTCCCGTTCGACCTGCCGCTTGACCTGGGCGCCGCTTCATCTTGTTCTGATTGCCAGATGCACCCCCTATTCCACAAGACGGTCTTTCCGTCCCCCGCCAATACCGAAGCCGCTGGCCGGCTGCTGGCTGATTTCGCGGCGTTAGGCAAAGCCGAGGCTGCGTTTTCCCGCACCAAGGCTGGGACGGCGCTGCTCACCTCTCTTGGCGGCAACGCCCCTTATCTGGCTGATCTGGCGTTGCGCGATTCGGCCGATCTGCTGGCCTGCATGGCGCAAGGGCCGGATGCGCATGTGGCATCCCTGCTGGCGGCCTTGCGCGCCTTGCCGGCGGACATACCTCGCCCCGCCCTGGCCCAGGCGTTGCGCCGGGCCAAACGGCAGGCCGCACTTGCCATTGCCATTGCCGATCTTGGCGGGGTGTGGCTGCTGGAGCAGATCACGCGCGCGCTCTCCGACCTGGCCGAGCTGGCCCTGCGCGCGGCATTGCGGCATTTGCTACGGGCCTTGCACGAGGCCGGGCGGATAACCCTGCCCTGGCCGGATGAGCCGGAGCGCGATTGCGGATTTGTCGCCCTGGCGCTGGGCAAGCTTGGCGCACATGAGCTGAATTATTCCTCCGATATCGATCTTGTGCTCCTCTACGACCCGCAAAGCCCGCCCTACCCCGAGGAATCGCAGGGGCTGATGGCGCGTCTGGCGCGCGACCTCACCGCCCTGCTCGCCGAGCGCGATGCGGAGGGATATGTGTTCCGTGTTGATTTGCGGCTGCGCCCAGACCCCTCCGCCACGCCACCCGTTGTCGCCCTGCCCACCGCGCTGACCTATTACGAAAGCCAGGGCCGCACCTGGGAGCGGGCGGCTTTTTCCAAGGCGCGGCCGGTGGCGGGCGATCTGGCGCTGGGCACGCAATTTCTAGCCGCGATCCGGCCGTTCATCTGGCGCAAATATCTCGATTTCGCGGCCGTGGCCGATATTCACGAGATGAAACGTCAGATCGACGCGCAGACCGGCCATAAGGGGCTGGCCGGGCACGATGTAAAGCGTGGGCGCGGCGGCATTCGGGAAATCGAATTCATTGTACAGACGCTAGGATTGGTCTGGGGTGGGCATGACCCGGCCTTGCGTATTCCCGCCACCTTGGAAGCCCTGCCAGCTTTGGCGCGTGCCGGGCATTTACCCATGCCGGCAGCCCGCGCGCTGGCCGCCGATTACCGCCTGCTGCGCCAAGTGGAGCACCGGCTGCAAATGGTCGATGACCGGCAAACCCACGCCCTGCCCACGAACGCAGCCGAGCTTGATGCGTTTGTCACCTTTCTGGGGCAGCCCGGTTTTAAGCGTGATTTTCCCCGGCTGCTGGCGCGTGTGCACCGGCATTTCACCCGGTTTTTCGATGCGGGCACGCAGGCTGAGCCCGATCTGTTCGATCCCGGTCCGCAAGGCCCGCCGCCGGCCGCCTTCAGCCAGCGCCTGCGCGCGATGGGCTTTGCCGATCCGCCGCACATCGCCCAGCGTCTGCGCGAATGGCAAAGCGGGCAGATGCCCGCCTTAAAACATGGCCGCGCGCGCGAATTGCTGGATGGGCTGCTGCCGGACCTGATGAGCGCCCTGGGCGCGCAGCCCGAGCCGGATAAGGCATTTGCCTTGTTCGATCATTTATTGTCGCAGCAGCGGGCGGGGGTGCAGCTGCTCTCGCTGTTCCGGCGCAATCCGGCCCTGTTGAGCCGCCTGGCCACGGTGCTGGGGGCATCGCCGGCGCTGGCGGATTATCTGGCGGGTGACGCGCAAGCGCTGGAGACATTGCTGAGCCCCAGTGCCCGCTTTGCCGCGCCCCGACCGGTGCTGCGCCGCCTGTTGGCCGAGGCGGCGGATCTGGAACAGGCCGTGGCCATTACCAGGCGTTTTGTGCGGCAGGAGGAGTTTCATCTCTCCGTCGCCACATTAGAGGGACGGCTTGATGCCGACGCAACCGGGCATTTGCGCAGCGCGCTGGCCGGGGCCGCGCTGTCCTTATTGCTGCCGCGCGTTATGGCCGCGCACCGGGCGCGTTATGGGCGGGTAAAGGGTGGTGCCTTTGCCGTGGTGGCGCTGGGCAAGGCGGGTGCTGCGGAAATGCTGGCCGGCTCCGACCTGGATTTGATGCTGATTTACGATTTCAGCCCGGCGGAAATGGCCCCCACCCCGTATTTTGTGCGGCTAAGCCATGCTTTTACAGCGGCTCTTACCGCGCAGGGGGCAGAAGGGCCGCTTTATCATGTGGATATGCGACTGCGCCCCTCGGGCAATGCCGGGCCGGTGGCGGTCTCTTTGGCGGCATTTGCGCGCTACCATGTCAGCGAGGCCTGGACCTGGGAGCGCCTGGCCCTGACGCGGGCCCGGGTGCTGGCAGCCACACCGGGCTTTGCCCCGCGGGTGGAAGCTGCGATCCACGCCGCGCTGTGCCGCGAAGTGCCGCGCGCGCGGATTCTCGCCGATACGCGGGCCATGCACGAGAAGGTGCTGGCCGAGTTAAAGCCGCGCGGGCCGTTCGATGTGAAGACACAGCCAGGCGGGATGATGACGCTGGTTTTCATCGCCCAGGCGCTGCAGCTTATCCATGGGCCAGACGCGCCCGCCTTGTTCCAGCCCAATACCAAGGCGGCCTTGCAGGGGCTGGCCGGGGGCGGGTATTTGGCGCGCCAGGATGCAGACCGGCTGATTGCCGCGGATTTCCTCTGGCGCACGGTCCAGGGCATGAACCGGATTACCGGCCTGTCAGACCGGGCCAACACACCGCCAGCCGCCATGCTCGCCCCCTTATTGCGCGCCACCGGCACCGCCGATTTGGCGGCGCTGCGCGCGCTGATGGCCGACACCGCCGCCAATGTGCGGGATTGTTTCAACCGGACAATTAACCAGGAGAATGACGATGAGCTTGAGTGAAGGACAGAACGCGCCGGATTTTACTCTTCCTGCCACGGGTGAGCGCGAGGTCTCCCTGGCCGGGTTGCGGGGCAAGTCGTTCGTGCTTTATTTTTATCCCCGCGCCGATACGCCCGGTTGCACCAAGGAAGCGTGCGGCTTTCAGGAGGCGCTGGCCGATTTCAAGGGCAGCGATGTCACCATCATCGGCGTGTCCAAGGATTCGATGAAGGCGCTAGAGAAATTCGCGGCCAAATATGGGCTGGAATTCCCGCTCGCCTCCGACCCTGAGGTGAAGACGATCGACGCGTATGGCGCCTGGGTTGAGAAATCCATGTATGGCAAGAAATATATGGGCATTGAGCGTTCCACCGTGCTGGTGGATGGCGCGGGGCGGATTGCGAAAATCTGGCCGAAGGTAAAAGTGCCGGGCCATGCGGCTGATGTACTGAAAGCGGTGCGCGCGCTGGGCTGACAAGGCAAAGGGAGGGGAAAAAGCTAACAAACTCCCCTTCCCGGTTTGAAAAATTTTTTAAAAAGAATCGTTGGTTCATCTAATTTTACGGTAAATTAACCTTTCCAGCGTCATTATGAAGCAGCACTTAGGAAAGGATGCGGCGTCATGAACGACATACTGGAATTCCGCCAGGGCGTGCCGCAGGACGGGCTGGTTTCCAGCCTGCTGCGTGAGGAAGCCGAAGCAGCCCGCCTGCAAGTACTCGAATATTACGAAATTCTCGATAGCGCCCCGGAAAAATCCTACGATGACATTGCCCGTCTCGCCGCCTATGTGTGCGGCGCGCCGGTGGCGATCATCTCCTTCTTCGACCGCGACCGGCAATGGGTGAAGGCCCGCTACAGCACCGCGACCTATGCCGAGAAAACGCTTGATTTGCCGCGCGACGATGAATTTTGCGAGGTCGCCCTGCATGAGCCAGGGCACATCCTGCAAGTGCCGGACATGATGGCCGATGAACGCTTTGCCGGGCATAAGCTGCTGCAAGGGGCAGCCAAGCTGCGTTTTTATGCCGCGGCCCCCATTTATTCACCGGCGGGTGATGTGTTGGGCAATCTCGCCATTCTGGATAAGCGCGTCCGCCATTTAACCGATGAACAATGCACGGCCATGGCAACCCTGGCCCGGCAGGTGATGGAGTTGCTGGAAATGCGGCGCACGCTCATCGGCCTGTCCGACGCCAATGCCAAGCTTGGCCAGCAGAACGTGACCGATGCGCTGACCGGCATTCCCAATCGCCGCGCCTACGACCAAAAGCTGACCGAGGAATATTCCCGCGCCAAGCGGACTGGCGCGCCGCTCTCGCTGCTGCTTATCGATATCGACCATTTCAAACATTATAACGACACGTTCGGCCATCCGGCGGGCGATGCGGCGCTGCAATCGGTGGCGCGGGTGTTGATGTCATCGCTGCGGCCTTATGATTTCCTGGCCCGTTATGGCGGCGAGGAATTCGTTATCATCCTGCCCTCCACCGACCTGACCGATGCGATCGTGGTGGCCGAACGGGTGCGTACATTGGTGGCGAGTTCGGAATTTCCGCACCGTAAATTCAGCGTTTCCATCGGCGTGGCAAGGCTGGATGTGGAAGCCGGTGCGCGCGCCCTGGTGCAAGCGGCCGATAACGGGCTGTACCGGGCCAAGGCCAGCGGCCGCAATAAAGTGGTTATCGGCAAGCTGAATGATTCCGCGCTGGCCGGATCGGCAACGCCGTAACAGGCGACGCCTGGCTTTATCTCTGCGTCTTGGGGCAAAAAAACGTGCTGCGCCCGGATTGGGTGATGCATCTGATGCCAGGGCATGCCGCAAGCCCGGGGCAGCGTTCGCACGGCTCGCCCGCGCGGCCATAGACTTTCCAACCATGCTGGAAATAACCCAACTCGCCGCTGGGCTGTACATAATCGCGCAACGAGGAGCCCCCCGCCGCGATGGCCTCGCGCAGCGTGTCGCGGATGGCGCCAACCAACGCCTCGATACGCCGGGCCGAAATCCGCCCGGCCGCCCGGCGCGGGTCTATCCCAGCGCGAAACAACGCCTCGCTCGCATAAATATTGCCAATCCCCGCCACGATCTGTTGATCCAGCAACGCCGCCTTAATCGTGCTGGCGCGCCCTTTTAGCGCCTGGGCAAGCTGGGGGGCTGAAAATTCATTGCCCAGCGGCTCTGGTCCCATGCGGGCAATTAGCTTGTGTTGGTCCTCATCTGCCGTGCGTACCAGGTCCAGCACGCCAAAACGGCGTGGATCGACAAAGCCAAGCCGGGTTCCATCCTCCATCTCAAGCGTTAGATGCTCATGCGCGGCGGGCGGCGCGTCCAGCAGCATGCGGCCGGACATGCCAAGGTGGATCAGCACCGACCAGCCATTATCCAGCCGCATGAACATGAACTTGCCCCGGCGGCGAAACCCGGTAACGCGTGCCCCGGTCAGAAGGCGCGGCAGTTCGGGCGGCACCGGCCAACGTATGTCGGCGCGGTGCAGGGTGGCATGGATGATGCGCTTGCCAGTCAACCGTGCGTCCAGCCCGCGCAGCACGGTTTCAACTTCGGGGAGTTCCGGCATGGCAAAACAAGGCTATACTCGCTCCCATGACCCAGAACAATGCTGACGAGACCGCTGATTTTGGCTTCAAGACCGTCCCCCGCGCGCAAAAAAGCGCCCTTGTGCGCGAGGTGTTCGATTCGGTGGCCGGCAAGTACGATATCATGAACGATCTGATGTCGCTTGGCATCCATCGTTTATGGAAGCGCGAATTCATCACCGCCTTGGACCCGCGGCCTAATTACCGGCTGCTGGATCTGGCGGCTGGCACCGGCGATATTTCATTTGGCTGGCTCAAGCGTGGCGGCGGGCCGGTGGTGATGTCGGACATTAACGATTCGATGCTCGAAGTCGGGCGCGACCGCGCCACCGCCAAGGGATATTTGGGCGATATCGAATTCATGGTGGCGGATGCGGAAAACCTGCCCCTGCCCGATGCCAGCTTCGACCGTATTTCCATGGCCTTTGGCCTGCGCAATTGCACCAACAAGGACAAGGTCATCGCCGAGGCCAGGCGCCTGCTCAAGCCTGGCGGACGGTTCATGGTGCTGGAATTCTCACGCCTGCGAATCGCGGGGCTGGAGGAGCTGTATGATAAATGGTCGTTCGAGGCGCTGCCCAGAATCGGCCAGATTGTCGCCAAGGATGCCGAGAGTTACCGCTACCTCGCCGAGAGTATCCGCATGTTCCCCGATCAGGAGACGCTCAAGCGGATGTTCGAGGATGCCGGGCTGGAGCGCGTGACATACCGTAACCTCTCCGGCGGTATTGCCGCCCTTCATGCGGGCTGGCGGTTGTGAAACGAATTCTACTCATCGTCTCGGGCGGTATTGCCGCCTATAAGGCGCTGGAGCTGGTGCGGCTGGCTACCAAGGCCGGGCTTGGCGTGCGCGCGGTGTTAACCCAGGCGGGCGCGCAATTCGTCACCCCGCTCTCCTTGCAGGCGCTGACCGGTGAGAAGGTTTATACCGATCTGTTCTCGCTGACCGATGAGAGCGAGATGGGGCATATAGAGCTGTCGCGCAGTGCCGAGCTGGTGGTGGTGGCCCCCGCCAGCGCCGATATTCTGGCGAAAATGGCGGCGGGCCTGGCCGATGATCTGGCCAGCACACTGTTATTGGCAACAGATAAGCCGGTTTTGGTTGCCCCGGCGATGAATGTGCGCATGTGGGAGCATGCGGCCACACAAGCCAATATCGCAACCTTGCGCGCGCGCGGCGTGTTGATGGTGCCGCCCGATGACGGGCCGATGGCATGTGGCGAATTCGGCCCCGGGCGGCTGGCCGAGCCGCCGGCTATTCTGGCCGCGATTCTGGCCGCGCTGCATGATGGGCCGCTCAAGGGCCGGCACGCTATCGTTACCTCCGGGCCGACGCATGAGCCGATCGACCCGGTGCGTTATTTGGCCAATCGCAGCTCGGGCCGGCAGGGCCATGCCATTGCCGAGGCGCTGGTGGCCTTGGGCGCGCGGGTCACGCTGGTAAGCGGTCCGGTTTCTATCCCCGACCCGCCGGGCGTTACGGTGGCGCATGTGGAGACAGCGTGCGAGATGGAAGCCGCCGTGCAGGCCGCGCTGCCCGCCGAGATAGCCATTTGCGCCGCTGCCGTGGCCGATTGGCGGGTGGCAGCAGCCGAACAGAAAATAAAGAAAGATGGCAGCGGCCAGCCCCCGGCCCTGAATCTGGCCGAAAACCCCGATATTTTGGCCGCCCTTTCCAAGCCCGGCCCGCAACGCCCGCGCCTTGTGGTGGGGTTTGCGGCGGAGACGGAGAAGCTCGCCGAACATGCCGCCGCCAAGCGCGCGCGCAAAGGGTGCGACTGGCTGGTGGCCAATAATGTGGGCGGTACCGGCATTATGGGCGGGACCGAGAATGAGATTTTGCTGCTGACCGCGCAGGGCACAGAGGCGTGGGAGAGAATGGATAAGCGCGCGCTGGCCGCCCGGCTGGCCGCGAAGATTGGAGAGTATTTCGCATGAAGATTGACGTGAAGATCCGCCGCCTGCCGCACGGCGCTGGGCTGGACTTGCCCGCTTACACCACCGCCGGCGCGGCGGGGATGGATTTGCTGGCGGCGGTGACAGACCCCATGGAGATTGCTCCCGGCCAGCGTGCGCTTATCCCAACCGGGTTTGCTATTGCCCTGCCCGCCGGGTTTGAGCTGCAAGTGCGCCCGCGCTCGGGCCTGGCCTTGAAGCACGGGATCATCGTGCCCAACGCGCCCGGCACGATTGATGAGGATTATCGCGGTGAAGTGTGCGTGATTGTGATGAATGCGGGGGATGCGTCTTTTACCGTTACGCGCGGTATGCGCATTGCCCAGGCGGTGCTGGCCAAAGTGCCGCGCGTGGCCTGGCATGAGGTTGTGAGTTTGGATGAGACGGAGCGCGGGGCTGGCGGATTTGGCAGTACTGGCCACTGAATCACCGAAGCGAGTCCGGTACGATCTCGATCTCATCGTACCGGCCGGCCTTATAGAGTAAGACCGACAAACCCCAGCTACAGACGAAAATGCCGATAATAACATAGCCCAGCGCGCCAAAATGGCCGTTGAGCGTGGCAATGACCCCCCAGAACGCGCCGCGTAAGCCCAGCGCGGTCTGGACTAGCCCCAGCATTTCCAGCCCGCCCACAATCAGCGCCACCAGCACCGAGATGGAGGTGATGGTGATGTTATAAAACAGCTTGCGCAGCGGCCGGGTAAAGGCCCAGCCATAGGCGTTGAGCATGAGCAGGCTGTCGGCTGTATCGATGAGCGACATGCCGGCGGCGAACAAGGCTGGAAACAGCATGATCGACCAGACCGGCAGGCCATGCGCCGCACTGGTGGCGGAAATGCCAAGCAAGCCGATTTCGGTCGCGGTATCAAAGCCCAGGCCAAAGAGCAGCCCCACCGGATACATATGCCAGCCATGCCGCACCAGTCCAAACAAGCCGCGGAAAATCCGGCCAAAAAAGCCGCGCCGGGCCAGAAGCAGGTTCAGATCTTCATCCGAATACACCCCGCCCGCCTTGACTCGGCGAAAGGTGGCGATGGCGGCGGCCAGCACAAGCAGATTGGCAATGGCCAGCACCAGCAGGAAGGTTGAGGAGATGAGCGTGCCCGCCACATCGCCAAATGCGCCAAGCGTGCCGAAACGGGTTTTGGCGGCAGCCGCCCCCACGGCCACCAGGGCCGAGAGCCCGAACACGATGGTGGAATGGCCAAGCGAGAAGAAAAACCCGGTGCCGATTGGACGCTGCCCCCGCTGCATGAGCTTGCGCGTGGCATTGTCTATGGCGGCGATATGGTCGGCATCGACCGCATGGCGCAGCCCGAACCCATAGGCCAAAAACGCAGTGCCCAGCAGCAGTGGATAAGCATGAAAAACAACGAGTGCCGCCGCCCAGAGCAGCAGATTGGCCAATATCAGCCCACCGATGAGCGCCCCTGCGGGTGTGCGCGCGGCCTGCATCCACCGCCTTATCGCAAGCCGTACCATGCGCCATGCCATGGAATTTTCCTCCCATATTCCCCTTCATGCGGCAAGCGCCATTGCGGCGGCTGAGCCTACTGGGGGCGCGTCATCAAACTGTTACGCAAGCTCCCTGGTGACAAACCGGGCCGCCCTGGGTAAGGGAATGGGGAATCACCCCGAACGCCAGGCGGCACGATGAGCGACTACACCCCCCCTGCCCTGGCTGGGCACCGCATGCCGAACCGCTGGGATGGCGCAGCACTTTTGCTTGTGCTGGGGCTGTTGATCGCGATTGTCGATGTTGGGCGCGGGACGATTTCCACGCCCATTGGCGCGATCCAGAACAGCGCCATCCATCTCGACCCGGCTTATTTGCCCTATTACGCGTTGCGCTCCACCGCGCGCATGTTTGTGGCCTTGCTGTTCTCGCTGATCTTCACCTTCACCTATGCCACGCTGGCGGCCAAGTCGCGGCGGGCGGGCATGGTGCTTGTTCCGATTCTGGATATTCTGCAATCGGTTCCTATTCTGGGCTTTCTCACCTTCACCACCGTGTTCTTTTTGCATCTATTTCCCGGGCAGGAGATGGGCGCGGAGCTGGCCTCGGTTTTTGTGATTTTCACAAGCCAAGCCTGGAACATGGCGTTCAGCTTCTACCAGTCGCTGACCACGCTGCCCGCCGATTTGCAAGAGGCCGCGCGCAGCTTTCGCTTAAGCCCCTGGCAGAAATTCTGGCGGCTCGACGTGCCCTTCGCCATGCCGGGGCTGGTTTGGAACACCATGCTGTCAATGTCGGCGGGATGGTTCTTTGTTGTTGCCTCGGAAGCGGTAACAGTGGGCAACACCCAGTTCACCCTGCCGGGGATTGGCTCTTACGTGGCGATCGCCCTGCAGCAAGAGAATTTGCCTGCGATTTTTTACGCCATTCTCGCCATGCTGGTCGTGATTCTGCTCTACGATCAGCTTTTATTCCGCCCGCTGGTGGCCTGGTCTGGCAAATTCCGATTCGAGACCACGGCCACCCTGTCCGGCCCTGAGCCCTGGATGCTGAAACTGTTCCGCCGCACGCGGCTATTC
>JAKBBM010000119.1 GCA_021808545.1 Pseudomonadota bacterium
GACAGCGATTTCGGCAAGCCGATCATCGCCATCGCCAATTCCTTCACCCAATTCGTGCCCGGCCATGTGCATCTTAAGGATCTGGGTCAGCTGGTCGCGGGCGAGATCGCGGCCGCCGGCGGTGTCGCCAAGGAATTCAACACCATCGCGGTGGATGACGGCATCGCCATGGGACATGACGGCATGCTCTACTCCCTGCCCTCGCGCGAGCTGATCGCCGATTCGGTGGAATATATGGTCAACGCCCATTGCGCCGACGCGCTGGTCTGCATCTCCAATTGTGACAAGATCACGCCCGGCATGCTGATGGCGAGCTTGCGGCTCAACATCCCCACCGTGTTCGTCTCTGGCGGGCCGATGGAAGCCGGCAAGGTGGTGGTGAAGGGCGCCACCCGGGCGCTGGATCTCGTCGATGCCATGGTCGTCGCCGCCGATGACAGCTATTCCGACGAGGAAGTGCAGGCCATCGAGCGTTCGGCCTGCCCCACTTGTGGCTCCTGCTCGGGCATGTTCACCGCCAATTCCATGAACTGCCTGACCGAGGCGCTGGGCCTCTCCCTGCCCGGCAATGGCTCGCTGCTCGCCACCCACGCCGACCGCGAGGGGCTGTTCCGCGAGGCCGGGCGGCTGATCGTCGATCTCGCCCGGCGTTGGTACGAGCAGGACGACGCCACCGCCCTGCCGCGCGGCATCGCGAGCTTCAAGGCGTTCGAGAACGCCATAAGCCTCGACATCGCCATGGGCGGCTCCACCAACACGGTGCTGCATCTGCTGGCCGCAGCGCACGAGGCGGGGGTGGATTTCACCATGGCCGATATAGACCGCCTGTCGCGCCGCGTCCCCTGCCTGTGCAAGGTGGCGCCGGCCAAGGCCGATGTGCATATGGAAGATGTGCACCGCGCCGGCGGCATCATGTCCATCCTGGGCGAGCTGGAGCGTGCCGGGCTGATTGATGCCAGCCTGCCCACCGTGCATGCCCCCAGCTTGGCCGAGGCACTGGCCCGCTGGGATATTGGCCGCAGCAACAGCGAGACGGCGCGCAGCCTGTTCCGCGCCGCCCCCGGCGGCGTGCCCACGCAGGTGGCCTTCAGCCAATCTGCCCGCTGGGAGACGCTGGATACAGACCGTGCCAGCGGCGTGATCCGTGATGCCGCCCACCCGTTCAGCCAGGATGGCGGGCTTGCCGTGCTGTTTGGCAATCTGGCGCCTGAGGGCTGCATCGTGAAAACCGCCGGGGTGGATGAGAGCATCCTCACCTTCCGTGGCACCGCGCGCGTGTATGAGAGCCAGGACGACGCGGTCTCGGGCATTCTGTCGGGGCAGGTGAAGGCGGGGGAAATCGTCGTCATCCGCTATGAAGGGCCCAAAGGCGGCCCCGGCATGCAGGAAATGCTCTACCCCACCAGCTATCTGAAATCGAAAGGGCTGGGCAAGGCCTGCGCATTGATCACCGATGGGCGCTTCTCCGGCGGCACGTCGGGCCTGTCTATCGGCCATGTCTCGCCAGAAGCGGCCGAAGGCGGGCTGATCGCGCTGGTCGAGACCGGCGATGAGATCCTGATCGACATTCCCAACCGCGTCATCCGCCTGGATGTGGCAGATGAGGTGCTTACCGCCCGGCGCACCGCCATGGAAGCCAAGGGGGCGGATGCCTTTAAGCCCCACCAAGCTCGGCAGCGCCAGGTTTCACCCGCGCTGCGCGCTTACGCAGCACTCACCACCAATGCCGCGCGCGGTGCTGTGCGTGACGTTTCGCAAATTAGCGGCTGATACGAGAAGGGCGCGGACAGGCCTGATTCAAGACCTGCCGCGCCCCGTTCAAACGAGAGACTGACGCCCCCTAGCCGAAATTGGCCTGCCCGCCATCGAGCGGGATGGTCGCGCCAGTCAGATACGCCATCTCGGGCCCCACGATCTGCACGATGGCGCCGCCAATATCGGTCTCGCAATCGCCCAGACGGCCCAGCGGAATGGTGGCGATGAACGCTGCCGCCTCCTCGGGCACGGCCTTGATCCAGCCTTCCATGCCAGGCGATAACGCATGCGGCGCAATGGTATTAACGCGGATATTATCCTTGCCCCATTCGCAAGCCGCGGCCCGGGTCAGGGCGCGGATCGCGTTCTTCACCGCGCCATAAGCACCGTAATTCGACATATCCCACCGCACACCGGCCGCGGTGGCGAAATTGATGATCGCGCCGCCGCCACGGGCCTTCATATAGGGATGGCACAATTTCATCAGCCGGAAGGTGGCCAGCGGGCCGCTGGTGAAGCCGCGCATGAAGGCGTCGTCCGTCACACCGTTGAGCGGCCCAAGCGGCACCTCTTGCGCGTTATTGATCAGAATATCGATCCCGCCGAACGTGGCGTTGGTCTGCTCAACCAAACGCGCCAAATCGGCGGCTTCATTCACATTGGCGGCCACGGCTAGAGCCTGCCCGCCAAACGCCTTGATTTCGGCTGCCACCGTCTCGACCTTTGAGAGTGTGCGCCCCGAAACCACAACCGCCGCACCCGCCTTGGCCAGCGCATGCGCGGTGCCCCGGCCAATCCCTTGCCCGGCCCCTGTCACGATCGCGATTTTATGATCTAAAATTCCCATGGTTTCCTCATTAGGCTAAGTAAAGACGCGCTATTGGCTTGTGTCCGGCTATGCCGGCGACATCTGGCGACTTATCGTTATGTTTCTTATGTCGGCCATCCCAGAAGTGCAAATCATCCGCTTTTGCACAAGGAGTCCGACAAAAAAGGCGGCACGCGCGGGCTGCCGCCTTTCAACCGCCAGGCATGCCAAACGGCTTAGACCGTTTTTGGCAAAAGCTGATGATAGGCACGGCCATGATAGACAAGCCCGGCCCCGCTGCCCCCCAAATGAATGGCCTGCACGTTGCAGAAAAACACGGTATGAGTGCCCACATCAACCGTCTGGTTGACCGTGCAATCGAGGCTGGCGGCCGCATTGTCGAGGGCCGCGGCCCCCGTGCTCATCCGGTGCCACGAGGCACGCGCGAAACGTTCCGGCATTGTCAGATCGCCCTTGCCGGCAAAAATCCCAGACAGC
>JAKBBM010000059.1 GCA_021808545.1 Pseudomonadota bacterium
TGGTGCATGATGCCGTTGCCGGCCGGCACCACGTCCATATTGTCGAACGCGTCCTTGGTCCAGTTGATGAAGTGGAAGCGGTCCTCGTTGCGGCGGTCCTCGATGGCGCGGTTCTTGGCGAAGGCGTCCTTGTCGAAGCCGCCATATTCCACGGCCAGAGAATGGTCGACAATGAGCTGCACCGGCACCACCGGGTTCACCTTGGCCGGATCGCCGCCTTTTTCGGCGATGGCGTCACGCAGCCCGGCAAGGTCGACCAGCGCGGTCTGGCCCAGAATATCGTGGCAGACCACGCGGGCGGGATACCAGGGGAAGTCGATCTCGCGCTTGCGCTCGATCAGCTGGGTCAGCGCATCGGTGAGCAGGCCAGGCGCGCAGCGGCGCACCAGATTCTCTGCCAGCACGCGCGAGGTATAGGGCAGCGTGTCGTACGCGCCGGGCGAGATCGCCTCCACCGCCGCGCGGGCATCGAAATAATCGAGCCCGGTGCCGGGCAGGGGTTTGCGGTATTGCGTGTTCATGGCGTGGGTTCCTTTAAGGGATCTGGCGTTCGATATTGAGGCGGGAGGTGCGGATGTGGCGGCGCATCAGCAGCTCCGCCAGCTCGCCGTCGCCATCGGCGATGGCGTCGAGGATGCGGTGATGCTCGGCAAAGGCCTGGGCCGGGCGGTTGGGGGTGGCTGAATATTGGATGCGGTACATGCGGGCGAGCTGGTACAGCTCGTCGCAGAGCAGGCGGATCAGCATCCCGTTTCCGCTGCCTTGAACGATGCGGTAATGAAAGTCGAAATCGCCTTCCTGCTGGTAATAGCCACGCCCGGCTTGGAAGGCCTCGTCGCGCTCATGCTCGCGCAGCACGGCGCGCAGCTCATCCACATCTTCGGGCCGCATGCGCGCGGCCGCTAGCCGGCAGGCCAGCCCTTCGAGGGATTCGCGGATCTGGTACAGCTCGCTCAGCTCCTGCCGGCTGAGTTCGGCCACCCTGGCGCCCACATGGGGCGCGCGCACCACCAGCTTTTGCCCCTCCAGCCGGTGTAGCGCCTCGCGCAGCGGGCCGCGGCTAATGCCATAGGCGCGGGCCAGCTCGGTCTCTGAAATCTTGCTGCCGGGCGCGATTTCGCCCTTGACGATGGCGGTTTGGAGTAGGCGCAGCACATGCTCGGCACGTGTCTCGCCCTCGGCCGCGCCATCGATCAGCAATATTTGGGGCTTTTGCATATTGTCGACAATAACAGTGAAATTCCGCGATAATCGGGCGGTTTTCTACCGCAATTGGCTGTTATTGTCAACAAAGCGCGGGCTTGCCAGCCCGCGCCGTGGCCCTGGGGCGTGGTGTTATTCCACGCCCGGGGCGCCGGGCACGCCCGGATAATAATGTCCCAGCACCATGCCGCCATCGACGACGATTTCCGAGCCCGCCATGTAGGAGGATTCATCGCTGGCCAGGAACAGGCTGGCGCGCGCAACCTCCTCGGGTGCGGCGACGCGCTGCAGCGGGATATTGCCAAAGCGTTCATTCACTTTGTCGCGTGATTGGCCGCCTTGGTTGGTCATGGCCGTATCCACCCCGCCCGGATGCACGGAATTCACGCGCACACCCTTATGGCCCAGCTCCATGGCGGCGACGCGGGTTAGGCCGCGCACACCCCATTTGCTGGAGGCATAGGCGCCAAGCCCGTTGGCGCCCTTCATGCCATCCACTGAGGAGATGTTGACAATGGAGCCCTTGCCGCGGGCCACCATGCCAGGGGCCACGGCCTTGATGCCAAGAAACTCACCCACCAGATTGACACGCAGCACGCGCTCATATTCCTCCAGCGAGGTGTCGAGCAGTGCGCGGAACAGCAAAATACCGGCATTATTGACCAGGATATCCACCGGGCCCAAATCGGCCTCCACCTGTTTGACCAAGGCGGCCCAGCCAGCTTCGCTTGTCACGTCGTGCTTATAGAAGCGCGCGGCCGGGCCCAGCTCGGCCGCCAGCCGGGCGCCGTCTTCCTCAAGCAGATCGGTGATGGCGACGCGCGCGCCCTCGGCCACGAACAGCCGCGATGTGGCAGCACCCATGCCGCGCGCCCCCCCTGTAATGATTGCCACTTTGCCTGCCAGACGCGCCATGCTCGTATACCTCCCTATTTGCTTTGTGTGCCGTTATCGGGGCAAAGCATAGACCGCGCGGTGGTGCCGGGCAACGCGCGCCTTTACGAAAACAGCCCATAACGGCATGCGCTGTTGTTGAAGCCGATTGGTATGCGGGTTAATCTCTGCGCAAAATCGTGAAACGGGAGGAAAAAGATCATGGCCTATACGTTGCAGCAGCTTTCGGATTTCGAGGATATCCGCACGCTCAAACATCGCTATTTCCGCGGAATCGACACAGCCGACATGGTGCTGCTGCGCGGCCTGTTCACCGCGGATGTGGCGGTTGATTATCGCGGTGGCAATTACCGCGTTGCCCTGACCGGGCGTGATAATATGCTCGAATTCCTCGCGAACTCCTTTCATTCTGGCGCGATGGCGATGCATCATGGCCATATGCCGGAAATTACCCTGACCGGGCCCGACAGCGCCGAGGGGATTTGGTATTTGGAGGATATTTTTGTCTCGCTCGAGGCGAAAACCCACACGGCGGGGTCGGCCATTTATCGGGATGCCTACCGGCGTGAGGATGGGCAATGGAAGATTGCCCGCACCGAATATGACCGGGTGATGGAGTTGATCACGCCTTTGTCGGCGGATGCAAAAGTCAGCGCGCATCATCTGGCCAAGACGGGGCGTAAGCCGCAAGAGCGCACGGATATTTCACATCTTATCCAATGGACCGCCTGAGCGTTTAAACGGCTGGGGCCGCCGCGCATGGGCGGCCCCGTTCGGCTTAGCTCAAATCAAACCGGTCGGCGTTCATCACTTTGGTCCAGGCGGCAGCGAAATCGTGAATGAATTTTGCCTGATTATCGTCTTGCGCGTAAATTTCAGCATAGCCGCGCAGGATCGCGTTTGAGCCAAAGACGAGATCCACCCTTGTCGCCGTCCATTTCACATGGCCGCTCTTGCGGTCGCGGATTTCGTACAGGCCGTTGCCCGCTGGCGCCCATGTGTAGGCCATGTCGGTCAGGTTGACGAAGAAATCATTCGTCAGCGCGCCGGGACGGTCGGTGAAAACGCCGTGTTTCGTGCCGCCATGGTTGGCGCCCAGCACGCGCAGCCCGCCGGTGAGAACGGTCATCTCGCAGGCGGTCAGCCCCATGAGCTGGGCGCGGTCGAGCATGAGTTCTTCCGCAGGCACGGCGTAATCCTTCTTCAGCCAGTTGCGAAAGCCATCGTGCAGCGGCTCCAGAACGGTAAAGGAGGCGGCGTCGGTCATCTCATCGGTGGCATCGCCGCGCCCGGGGGCGAAGGGCAGCTCGATATTGAAGCCGGCGGCCCGTGCCGCTTGCTCAATGCCGGCATTACCCGCCAGCACGATTATATCGGCCAGGCTCGCCCCGCTGGCCTTGGCAATCGGCTCCAGGATGGCGAGCACCCGGGCCAGGCGTTCGGGCTCGTTGCCGGCCCAATCCTTTTGCGGGGCAAGGCGGATGCGCGCGCCATTGGCGCCGCCGCGCATGTCAGAGCCGCGGAAGGTGCGCGCACTGTCCCAGGCGGTGGCGACCATGTCGGCGATACTGAGCCCGCTGGCGAGGATCTGGGCCTTGGCCGCCGCCACATCGTAATCCGCGCGGCCCGCGGGTACGGGGTCCTGCCAGATCAGGTCTTCGCGCGGCACGTCCGGGCCGAGATAGCGCGCCTTCGGGCCCATGTCGCGATGGGTGAGCTTGAACCAGGCGCGGGCGAAAACATCCGAGAAATAGGCCGGATCCTTGTGGAACCGCTCGGCGATTTTGCGGTAGGCCGGGTCCATTTTCATGGTCATGTCGGCATCGGTCATCATCGGGTTGTGGCGGATCGCGGGGTCCTCGACATCAACCGGCTTGTCGGCCTCGGCAATGTTCACCGGCTCCCATTGCCAGGCGCCGGCGGGGCTTTTTTTCGATTCCCACTCATGGTTCAGCAGCATGTCGAAATAGCCATTATCCCATTGCGTGGGATGGGTGGTCCAGGCCCCTTCCAGGCCGCTCGTCACGGCATCACGGCCAATGCCGCGCTTGGTTTTGTTGAGCCAGCCCAGCCCCTGATCCTCGACATCAGCCCCCTCGGGGGCGGGGCCAAGCAGGCTGGCATCGCCATTGCCGTGGGTTTTGCCGACCGTATGGCCGCCCGCCGTCAGCGCCACGGTTTCCTCGTCATCCATCGCCATGCGGGCGAAGGTCTCGCGCACTTGCGCCGCGGTTTTCAGCGGGTCGGGCTGCCCGTTCACGCCTTCAGGGTTCACATAAATCAGCCCCATCTGCACGGCGGCGAGGGGGTTTTCCATGGTCGCGGGGTTATCCACGCTCTCATAGCGGTTTTCGCTGGGCGCCAGCCATTCCTTCTCCGCGCCCCAATAGATGTCTTTTTCCGGATGCCAGATATCCGCGCGGCCAAAGCCGAAGCCGAATGTCTTCAACCCCATGGATTCATAGGCGATGGTGCCCGCCAGCACGATGAGATCGGCCCAGCTGATCTTGTTGCCGTATTTCTTTTTGATGGGCCAGAGCAGGCGGCGGGCCTTGTCGAGATTGGCATTGTCGGGCCAGGAATTGAGCGGCGCGAAACGCTGATTGCCTGTACCCGCGCCGCCCCTGCCATCGGCGATGCGATACGAGCCAGCCGCATGCCAGGCCATGCGGATGAACAGGCCGCCATAATGTCCCCAATCGGCTGGCCACCAATCCTGGCTATCGGTCATCAGCGCGTGCAGATCTTGCTTCAGCGCCGCGACATCGAGCGTCTTCACCGCCTCACGGTAGCTGTAAGCTTGCCCCATCGGGTTGGTTTTGGTGTCTTGCTGGTGGAGGATGTCCAGATTGAGGGCTTTTGGCCACCAATCCATGTTCGACGTGCCCGTGGTTGTGTTGCCACCGTGCATCACCGGGCATTTGCCGTGTGGATGTGACGTGTCGTTCATTGCGTTGTCCTTCCTTGTTCCAGGCGACGGGTCACCCGCCTTGGGGAAGGTCAGCATATCGGAACGCCGGCCCGGGACAAAGAAAAGAACACATGAATGGCAATACGAATTTTTAATCGAGCTGATCGATTATATGAATGGCAATGGTTTTTTTGTTACGAAACAGCTTGTTGTGGAAAAGCAAGTTCGTGCCGGGCGCGCCACTCTGATGTCACGTAATTCACGATCAGCGAGCGCCGCGTGCCGGTGATCCTGCGCCGTTCAAAACCGTGCCAGGTATCGGGGCCGGGGATGAAGATGAGCCCCTGGTTGCGCGCGCAAGGGGCCGTGCCGACATGTTGGGTAGGGCTCGCGTAAAGGTCGGTGCCCCACGCCTCACCGGGCGGCGGGTCGGCCAGATAGATCAGCATGGTGAAAAGCTTGGCGCCGATATCGGTATGCGGCTCCAGCCAGAACCCGTCCGTGTCCAGGCAATATTCAATGCGCAGTGACGTGCCGCGCAGCCGCGCGCCGCAATGCGCCGCCAGGGCGGCGGTGGTTTCAGGGCTTTGCAGGGCGTGGGCCAGCGCATCGTATACCGGAAAGCTGGCGCGCTCGGCCATGCCAAAAAACTGGCGGGCGGCGTTGTGCGTTTCGCGCCGGCCGGCCGTATCGGCAATGGCCGGCGGGACCAGGGGCAGGGCGTCGAGCGCATCCAGCACCGGGACGGGCAGAATGGCTTGGGGCAGCCAATGCCGGTAGGGGGTGGCGCGCGGGGCCGCCGCCGCCAGGCTGGCGCGGATATGCGCCGCGATGGACGCGGCCTCAAGCATGGTGCAGCAGCCGCTTGGCCTGGGCGGAGAGTTTGTGGCGCATCAGCTCGCGCTGCGCGGCGAGGCCCGAACTCATCCAGTTGATCATCACATAGCGCCGCACGCCGGTGAAGGGTTCATGCCCGTGAAAGGATTTGTCGGACCGGCGGAAGGCGACCAGCGTGCCAAGATTGGGCGGCACCTCGGCCAGATAATCGCCCAGATCGTCCGGCCCGCGCAACAGCCGCAGCCGTCCGCCTTCGGCTTCCCAGCCCTCGTTGAAATAGAGCAGGGCGGTGATCAGCTTGGCCTCGCTTTCAGTGTGGATGCGCCCATCCTTCTCCTGGGCGCGGCCGCGCAGGGTAACCATGGTCGGCCGGCCGGTGAGATCGACGCCGAATTTCGTGGAAAACGCCGCCGTTACGGCCGGGCCGGTCAGCTCCGCGATCAGGGCGGAAAACAGCGGGCCGGGGCGGGTGGCCTCTAGCGGCAGCAGGCCGGGATAGTCGATTTCGGGAAAATCGCGCCGTACCGCTTGGGCCTGTTCGGCGCGGATGAAATGCGGCACCACCATGTATTGAAACGGATCAGACGCCAGCGGGGCGTCGTGGAAAGTCGCCAGATCGAGAAGCGCCATGTCGTGTCATCCCAGCGAAATCAGCATGCCCGGTTAATGGACTGAGCATGGGTGCTCATTGATGTGGATCAAGCAATTGGGGGGTGTTCGGTATATATTAACCTTTTCCCGCGATGATCATACGGAGTTTATTGCGTAAGGCGGAAGATCATGTTGCAGAGCCAATGCCGGACACAGGATACGCAGGCAGCCACCCTTCAGGGGGCGCTCGCCGAACGCCGTCAGGCCTCGCGCGTGCCCGTGATCAAGAGCGCGAAGCTCGTTGTGCATGAAGGCGGCGGGCAGGGTGTGTATAATTGCTTGGTGCTCGATGAATCGCCGACCGGCGTGCTGGTCGATCTGGGTGCCATGTTCGAACTGCCGGAAGAAATGGTGCTGCATGTGGGCGGCGGCACCACCTACCGGGCCCGGCGCCGCTGGGCCGTGGGCACCAAGGCGGGGCTGGAATTCATCGGCGCGCAGATCGTGACCGAGAAGGCCGCCGCGAAAATGCGCGCGCTTGGCGCCATGCTGGCCGCGCGCGGCCTGCCCGCCACCATGGCCGCCCTGCGCGCGGAGCGGTTTTTTGACAATGAGGAGTTGCGCCATGCCGCCGAGGAGGCCGAGGCCGCCCAGCACAGGCTAGAGGCGATTCTCGGCGGCGGCTCCTCAATCTAGGCTGTCGCCTCGCTTTAATCTAGGCTGTCGCCTCGCTTTTTCGCGCTTGCCAGCGTGCCGCGCCACGGGCAAGACAGGCCCATAAAAGCAGGCCTGTGGAGAGAATCTATGAAGCATTTGGCGTTGGCATTGGCGGTCAGTCTGGCCGTGGGGGGCATGGCGCGCGCGCAGACGGATGAGCCAACCGGACCGCAACCCAAATTGCCAACCGAGCCGCTTTCCATCCAGACCGCGGGTGGCAAGGTCTATCATTTTACCGTGGAATTACCGGTAACCCAGCAGCAGCAGGATACGGGCGAGATGTTCCGCACCTCGATTCCCGCCGATGGGGGCATGTTGTTCGTCTGGAAGACGCAGCGCGTGGCCGAAATGTGGATGAAAAACTGTCCCGTGCCCGAGGATATGCTGTTCATCGGCAAGGATGGCACGATTAAGGCCATCGCGCAGAATACCGTGCCGTACAGCACCCGTGTGATTTCCAGCCATGTGCCGGTGGCGGCCACATTGGAGCTGCAAGGGGGCATTACCGCTAAATATGACATCAATGTGGGCGACAAGGTGATTGCCAAGCCGTTGAACGGCGGCTAAGCCCGGCGGACAGTTCGGGGCGTGGCGCAGCCTGGTAGCGCGCTTGTTTTGGGTACAAGAGGCCCCCGGTTCGAATCCGGGCGCCCCGACCAGTACGATGTTCAGGAGATTCGCATGCGGGCACGTATCTATCTTCCCCCCAAATCCGCCATGCAGTCCGGCCTTGCGCGGACGCATCGCTGGGTTTTGGAATATGAGCCCGAACGGGCGAAGCTGCGCGACCCGCTGATGGGCTGGACCGGGTCGGACGATATGCGCCAGCAGCTCCGCCTAAGCTTCGATACGCGCGAAGATGCGATTGCCTATGCCCAAGCCAACGGCATTGCGTATGATGTGGAGATTCCCCCTACCCATATCCGTAAGCCCAAGGCCTATGCCGATAATTTCCGGGTTGATCGCAAGGAAAACTGGACGCACTGAGAGCGCCGCGCTACCACGGCGCTGGCCCGCGCCCTTAGCTCAGCTGGATAGAGCACGAGACTTCTAATCTTGAGGCCGGTGGTTCGACTCCACCAGGGCGCGCCATGGCCTTCAGCCGGCCGCCGGCCCCGCAGCATTCATTTTCCAGACCCCGTCATCAGTCTCTTGATGAAACTGGCGCCAGGTGGCGCGGTGGGGGAGATCTTGCGATTGGCCCCCTTGGGTTTCATATAAGACAAGACGGCATATGTCAGGCGCATGACCTTGCGGATTTAGCGTAGATTGAGAGTGGACGGCTGTTCTTTCCATCAGATTCGTAAAAAATTAAGCGTTTTGACTTGTTTTTCGAGCATGGCGCGGTCCCGCCGTATGGTATCGAAAGGAGTTCGCAATGCGCATCGGCGTACCCAGGGAGATTAAGGACCATGAAGACCGCGTGGGGATGGTGCCCGGCGCGGTGCATGAGCTGGTGGCGCATCATGGCCATGAGGTGATCGTGGAGCATGATGCCGGGCGCAATATCGGCCTGTTGGATGAAGATTATGTGGCGGCGGGCGCGCGCATCGCCCCCGATGCCGAAACCGTCTGGGCACAAGCGGACATGATCGTGAAGGTCAAGGAGCCGCAGCCGGCCGAACGCGCCCGGTTGCGCGCCGACCAGATTCTGTTCACCTATCTGCATTTGGCGCCTGATGCGGCCCAGACCCGCGACCTGATGGACACGGGCGCCACCTGCATTGCCTATGAAACCGTGACCAGCCCCTCTGGGGCGCTGCCGCTGCTTATGCCCATGTCCGAGGTCGCGGGCCGCATGGCCGTGCAGGTTGGCGCGCATTGCCTGGAGAACGCGCAAGGCGGCCCCGGCATTTTGCTCGGCGGTGTCGCGGGCGTGCCGCCGGCCCATGTCGTGATTCTGGGGGGCGGTGTCTCGGGCACCAACGCCACGTTGATGGCCGTGGGGCTGGGCGCGGATGTCACCGTGGTGGACCGCTCGCCCGACGTGCTGCGCCGGATCATCGCCACCTTCGGCACCCGCGTGAAAACCGCCTATTCGACCCGTGATACGGTGGCGAAATTGCTGCCGCAGGCCGATCTCGTGATCGGCACGGTGCTGATCCCCGGTGCCGCGGCGCCCAAGCTGGTCACCCGCGCCATGCTGGGCACCATGCGCCCCGGCTCGGTGATCGTGGATGTGGCGATCGACCAGGGCGGCTGCACCGAGACCTCGCGCGCCACCACCCATACCAATCCGACCTATGTGCTCGATGGCATCACGCATTATTGCGTCGCCAATATGCCAGGTGGCGTTGCCCGTACCTCCACCTTTGCCCTGAATAACGCGACCCTGCCCTACATTGCCGCCCTGGCCGATAAAGGCTGGCGCAAGGCGCTGGCCGATGACCCGCATTTGCGCGCGGGGCTTAATGTGCAAGGCGGCGGGGTCACGCATTCGGCCGTGGCGCGGGCGCTGGGCTTGGCGCTGCGCCCGGTGGACGATGTGCTGGCGGGGTGAGCAGGCCCCAACGGGCGCCAGCTGGCCCATTTTGCGCCGTGTGGCGGCGGGCGGATTTATTACGTTCATTGCCCTGCTGGCCAACAGGACACATTTGCCCTTGTTGTTTCCCGAACTGGCGGCCTTGTCTTATGGCGTCATGACAAACCCGCACGGCGCATGGGCGCGTGCGCCGGGCCGTTTATGGCTTACGCCGGTGCTCACCGCTCTGGCGGGCACGATCATCGCCCGGTATGTGGGGTTTGGCGTGGTCCCTGCCAGCTTGAGTGTTCTGGCCTCGCTTTGTTGCCTGGCTTGGCTGCGTTCCCCCATCATTCCCGCGATTTCGGCCGGATTGCTCCCGGTCGTGCTGGGGGTGCGCAGCTATGCGTACCCCCTAGCCGTGGGCTTGGCTTTGTTGCTGCTCATCATGGCCAGTATCGGGCTTACATATATTGCTCCGCGCAGGGGCCATGTTCGCCCCGTGCCAGCGCCCGCACCCCCCAAGCGCCCGCGCGCGCGCCTGGTGGCGTATTTGCTGTTCATCGTGGCCTTGGCGGCGGCCGCTTCCGTGCCAGGATGGCGACTAGTGCTGTGTCCGCCGCTGGCGGTGATTGCGTTCGACCGGATGGTGATGGGTATGGATCATCTCTGGCGCAGGCGTCTTCCGGTTCTGTTCCTGATTAGCGTGTTGAACACGGCCGCCGCCGCGCTTTTATTCACTATATGGGGCGATGCGCCGTTGGCGATTGGCGCCAGCGTTGGAATCGGAATCATGTTGCTGGGGGTTTTCAAGTCCCATGTCGCTCCTGTTCTGGCGATTGGGCTGCTGCCGTTCATAACCCGCCAGGGCAGTGCCCGCGAGGTGATCGCGATTGCCGTGGGAATGGCGGCCTTATCGGCGGTGGCATTGGTGATGGGGAGGATCGAGACTAATCGTTTTGGCTTGGCGCGGCGTGCGGCCCAGTCGGGTCTTGCCAAAACGTCAAAACCCGCTTGTGAATAGCCAGGACATGGCCTGTGAAGCTGGCCGTGGCGCGGGCGCTGGGTCTGGCGCCGCGCCTGGTGGACAATGTGCTGGCCGGGCGAGCAGGTGATAATCGTTAACGGTTTAGTGGACATCGGGGAACGATCTGCTAGCAAGCCTTCATGAAAGAATCGTATGAAGGCTCGTCATTTCTGGTCTGGGCCGCGGGGGTCGTCAGCCGGGGGCTCTCTTTGTTGCCCCGGCGCCTGAAGGGCATTTTGTTCGAATATGCCCTGGATGATGACACGGAACCGGCGCGCATGTTCCGGGTGACGTCGCGATTGCTGACACGGTTGAACATTGTCGAGATCGCCGCCCAGGGGCGTTATGGCATTGTCGCCGGGCCGGCCAATGATGAGTTCGTGCTGCGCCAATATGCGCTTGAGGGTGAATTTTCCGCGCGGATTTCGCAAGAAATCACCCAGTTTCTGGCCGATGGCGGCACGTTCATCGATGTCGGGGCCAATATCGGCCTCACCACCATTCCGGTTGCGGCCAATCCGCGTGTGCGCTGCCTGGCCTTTGAGCCGGAGCCGCGTAATTTTGGGTTTTTACAGCGCAATGTGCGGCAAAATTGCCCGCAGGCGGACGTGGCCTTTCATCAGGCGGCCTTGTTCGACCGGCGCGATACGCTGAAACTGGCCAAGGCCGCGGTGAATATCGGCGACCACCGGATCAATCTGGGTGTGCCGACACAGCGCGAGCAGGTGGAGGTGCCGGCTCTGCCTTTGGATGATTTTCTGGATCAGCTCACCGGCCCGGTGGCCGTGAAGGTGGATACGCAAGGGGCCGAACCTTACATCGTGGCTGGTGGTGCCCACGTATTTGCCAGGGCGGGGCTGGTTGTCATGGAATTCTGCCCGTTCCTTATGCGCCAGATGGGCGGGGATCCGGGCAAGGTGCTCGATCTGATCGCGGATTTCCCCTTGGTAGCGCTGCTGGCGCCGGGCAATGATGCGGCGCCGCGTTACATTAAAGGGAAAGAGGCGGTGGCGCTGTTGCGTGATAAGCTGGCCAATGCCGCCGCGTCGGACGGTGATTATCTGGATATTATCGCGCGCCGCGCCCCGGCGGCATAAGGCAAGAGCAGGAGGTCAAGAAATGAGCGAGCAGGCACAAGTGACCATCACCCGCCAGGACCGTTATAAATTCTCGGTCGATTTCGGCCCGCAATTCGAGGCCATGCTGGCCGACGAGCCGCCGCCGCTGGGCGAGGGGGCAGGGCCGTCGCCGCAGCATTTCCTGGCGGTTGCGGTTGCCAATTGCCTGTCGGCCAGTCTGGTGTTCGCCTGCAACAAATATAAGGAGGATCCGGGCGCGCTGTCGGCCACCGTAACCTGCACCACGGGGCGCAACGCGCAGAACCGGCTGCGTATAACCGGCATTGATGTGCAAATCGCGCTGGGCGTGGCGCCGGAGACATTGCCGCATTTGCAGCGCGCGCTGGCGCAGTTTGAGGATTTTTGCACGGTCACGCAAAGCGTGCGCCAGGGCGTGGCGGTGAATGTGAATGTAACCGGGCCGGATGGCGCGGTGCTGGCGTGATAAGGCGCTTATAAGCCGGGCAGCCAGATATGCACGGCCAGGCCCGGCGCGTTATCCTCTAGCCTGACGCGCCCGCCATGCAGGCCCGCCACGGCGGCAACCAGGGCAAGACCCAGGCCAGAGCCCGGGCTGTGGCGGGCACTGTCCAGCCGCACGAAACGTTGCAGTGCCCGTGCGCGCTGGGCCGCGGGAATGCCAGGCCCGCGATCGGCCAGAATAAGATCCGCCCCGCCTCCCGCTCTCGCCCGGGCGTGCAGCGCCACCGCCGCGCCAGGGGCGTGCTGCACGGCATTGTCCAGTACATTCACGAACATTTGCGTCAGCAGCTCGCGATCGCCGCGCACCTGCAAGCCCGGGGCGATATCCAGGCTCAGCGCCTGGCTATTATGGGCTAAAACCGGCTCATAAGTTTCGGCCAGCCCCTCCAGCAGGGCAGAAAGATCGACCGGCGCGAAACTGGCCCGCCTGGCCCCGGCCTCGATCTCGGCGATGCGCAGCACGGCGGCGAAAATGCCCAGCGCCGCATCAAGCTGGGCGATGGCCTCATCGAACATCGCCGCCAGTTCCGGGCCGGGATGGCGCCGGCGCGCCAGTTCCAGATGCTCGCGCAGCCGGGCCAGCGGGGCGCGCAGATCGTGCGCGATATCGCTGGAAACCTGGCGCAAATTCTCCATCAGCGCCTGGATGCGCTCCAGCATCTCATTTTGCGCCAGGGCCAGCCGGTCGAATTCATCGCCCCGGCCCGAGAGTGGCACGCGCCGTGACAGATCGCCCCGCATGATCTCACCCGCCGTGGCGGTAATCGCCTCGACCCGGCGCAGGCTGGCGCGCGCGGCCAGATACCCGCCCACGAGGCCAAGGGTGAGAATAATGCCAAACACGGCAAGGAAGGAATTGGCGATCAGACGGTTCAGTGCCAGCAGGGCGCTGGCATTTTCGGCGACATATAGGGTCTGTCCGCCGGGCAGGGGCACGGCGCGGCCGCGAATCGCGGCGACATGCCGGGGCAACGCCGGATCCTTATGCCGGTGCAGCGTGGCAAGCCCATGCCAGCGCCGTGCGAGGGCGGGCGAGATGGTGAGATTGCCCGCGAGCAGCGCGCCATTTGGGCCGGTAAGCGCGTAAAACGTGCCATCCGCTTCCGCCACCGCGTCATTCACGCTCGCGGTCAGGGGCTTATGGTCGTCATGCACATCGGAGCGTATGTCGGCGATTTCGCCGGCCACGGTCTGGTCCAGCGCGGCGCGGATGGTGGCTTGCGAGGCATGGTAGATAATGGCGAACACCAGTACCGCCCCGGCGAGCGATAGGCCGACACTGCGCAGCGCCAAACGAAAGCCGGAAATCGAGAGCAGCCGTGCCGCGCGCCGCTCAATCATCGGCGCTTATCCGGTAGCCAGCCCCCCGGCAGGTTTGAATCAGGGCGCGGGAAAACCCCCGGTCAACCTTGCCGCGCAACCGGCTGATATGAGATTCCACCACGCTGGTTTGCGGCGCGAAATGGAATTCCCACACCGCCTCGAGCAGCATGGTGCGGGTCACCACCTGGTTCTCGTGCAGCATCAGATATTCCAGCAATTCCAGCTCGCGCGGTTTAAGGTCGAGCTTCTGCCCGCCGCGCCAGGCGGTGCGGCTCAGCTGGTCCAGCTCCAGATCGGCGATGCGCAGGCGGGTGGGTTTGGGCGGCACGGCATTGCGCCGGATGAGGGCCGCCACGCGCGCGGCCAGCTCCTCCAGCGCGAAGGGTTTGACGAGATAATCATCGCCGCCCGCGCGCAGGCCAGCCAGCCTGTCATCCAGCCCGCCCAGCGCGGTGAGGAACAAGGCGGGCGTATGGACACCCGCCCCGCGCAGCGTGCGCAGCAGGGTCAGCCCGTCCAGCGTGGGCAATAAACGGTCGATGATCAGCAATCCAAACCCGCCCGCGGCTGCGGCCAGCAGCCCGTCCCGGCCATCGGCGGCATGGTCTGTTTCATAACCTTCCTGTGCCAGCCCGTCGCGCAGATAGGCCGCCATTTTCGGGTCGTCCTCGATGAGCAGAATGCGCATGGCCGGGGTTAGGCCATAGAATCCCAGGAGCGTCCAGGATAAGATTAAAATTCCACAAGGTTGGGGCAAGCTCGCGGGCAAGCGGGCTGAGGCAAGGCGGGGCCGATGAGCAGAACATGGCGCGGATATGTTGGGCTGTTGGGGGTTGTGGGGCTGTTATCGGGCTGTGCCACCTACCATAAGGCGCCGCTCTCATTGACGCCGGATTTAAAACCCGGTCTGGCGGGGCTGGACCGGCATTTGCCCGGCGGTGGGCAAATTCCCATCGGCCAGCCGTTGACGCTGCAAGAGCTGGCAAAGCTCGCCGTGCTCAATAATCCGGACCTTAAAGCCGCGCGCGCGCAGCGCGGCATCGCCCAGGCGGAGCTGCTGGCCAGCGGCTTGCCGCCGGACCCATCGGTCTCTGGCGGATTTGAATCCCTGTTGGGCGGCCCGGCTAGCATGCCCGCGCTCACCGGCGGGCTGGTGGAGGATATCTCCTCGCTGATTACCTACCGGGCCACACGTGCGGCCGCGCGCGCAGGCGCAGCGCGGGTGAATGCGCAAACACTCTGGCAGGAATGGCAGGTTGCAGCCCGGGCCGAGCAGCTTGGCATCAGCCTGGCCGCCGATCGCGGCCTGCTGGCCAGCCTGCGGGCTGAACGCGCTGTCCTGTCGGCAATCGTGCATGATACGACCCGCCAGGTTGTGGCCGGTAACCTGACGCTGAAGGAGGAGGCCGCCGGCCTTGCGGCGTTGGCCACGGTGGAGGCGTCGTTGGATACCCAGGCCCAGGCCCAGGCGCATGATCGCGCGCAGTTGGATGCGCTGCTGGGGCTGGCACCGGATGTATCGGTGCCGTTGGCGCCAGTGCATGTGACGGCCGTGCCGCCCGGCATCGCGGCCCAGGCCCTGGCCAGCCTCGCGCGACGGCGGCCAGACCTGATCGCCCTGCGCTATGGCTATAAACAGGCCGATGCGCGGCTGCGCGCTGCCATTCTCAGCCAATTTTTGCCGGTCAGCCTGGGGGTCTCGGCCAACCGGGATACATCCGGCGTGGTGAGTGCCGGGCCGCAAGTCATGCTCACCCTGCCTTTATTCAACCGCAACCGGGGCAATATCGCCACCGCGCGGGCCACGCGCGCGGCGCTGGCGGCGCAATTTAGCGCGCGCCTGGACGGGGCGGCGGGCGATGCGAAAGCCCTGCTCGCCAATGCCGCGCAATTGCGCGGGCAGTTGCGTGCCGCCAAGGCGCAGGCGGCGCAGGCGGCGCATATCGCGGCCCAGGCGCGGCACGCCTATGCCGCCGGGGCGTT
>JAKBBM010000120.1 GCA_021808545.1 Pseudomonadota bacterium
CGTCGGGTTGCCTTATTCATTCCAGGGGCAGTTGAAACTGGACGAGGTGACCGGCGGCGCGCCTTATGGCGCCACCACCATCGCAGCGGGCGATGGCTCGCGCCAGCCCAGCGAAAACGAGCTGGACGGCGCTCGCTTTCTTGGCCGGCATGTGGCGGAAATTTCCGCCAAGCTTTCCGCATAAGCGCGGCTGGCAGCAGGAGATCAATTCATGTCAACCAACCACCGCGGCTATTTTACCGATGAGGTCATTCTCCTCGCGCGCATTCTGCTCGTTGTGCTGTTCCTGAAATTCGGCTGGAGCAAGCTGCTGGATTATTCAGGAACGGCCGCCTACATGGCGCAAACCGGCGTTCCGGTTCCGGAACTGGCGACGCTTGTGGCGATCATCATGGAGGTGTTTGTGTCACTTGCCATCCTGCTTGGCATTGGCACGCGCCCGCTCGCCGTGCTCATGGCGGTCTACACCCTCGCCACCGGGTTTCTGGCCCATCATTACTGGACGATGACCGGCGCGGCTCAGTATGAGAATGAGATCAATTTCTACAAGAATGTCAGCATCATGGGCGGGTTTTTGCTGCTCTACGCCGCCGGTCCCGGCAAATATGCCCTGGATGCGAAGCTTTGCCAGGTGCTGCGCGGCCGCACGGCCGCCGGAAACTGAATAGAGCTGGCCGGATCAGATTGTGGTCCGGCCAGTTTTGCGCCACGTGATATTCCCGTTATACTCACGCCGGTCTGCGCGGCAGGTGCATCAACAGCCGGAGACGGGAAGCAAAAGTGAAAGATCCCAGCAAACCGGCGCCGCTGCGGGTGGTGTTTCTGGACCGTGCCACGCTGGGCCCCACGGTTGCACTGCGGCCCCTCCTGGTTCCTCATGAACTGGTCGGCTATGATGCCACGCCCGCTTCTCTTGTCGAAGCCCGCATCGCGGATGCTGATATCGTTATCACCAATAAAACCCCCTTGGGTGAGGCCGCCATCGCGGCGTCGCCAAAACTGCGCCTCATCGCCATTGCCGCCACGGGAACAGATGTTGTGGATCTTGCCGCCTGCCGGGCACGGGGCGTGGCAGTGTGCAATATCCGGGGTTACGCGCTGCACACCGTGCCGGAGCATACATTCGCTCTCATCCTGGCCCTGCGCCGCAACCTGTTGGCGTACCGCGCTTCGGTGGCGGCGGGGCGCTGGCAGCAGGCCGGGCAGTTTTGTTATTTCGATTACCCGATCAAAGACCTTGCCGGATCCACTCTGGGTGTGTGCGGCGGCGGGGCGCTGGGCTCGGCGGTGGCGCGGCTGGGCCGGGCTTTTGGCATGGAGGTGCTTTTCGCCGGCCGCAAGGGCGAGGCCCTGGCACGCGAGGGCTATGTACCGTTCGACGAAATGCTGCGCCGGGCGGATGTCATCACCCTGCATTGCCCGCTTACCCCGGCCACAAGGCATCTCATTGGTGCGCCGGAATTCGCTCGCATGGCGCGGCGGCCCTTGCTCATCAACACCGGCCGCGGCGGGCTGGTGGATGAGGTGGCGCTGGGGGAGGCGTTGCGCAGCGGGCAGATCGCCGGGGCAGGCTTTGATGTCGCCAGTGAGGAGCCACCCCCACCGGGTCATCCGCTGCTGACGCTGCTTGATTTGCCGAATTTCATCCTCACCCCCCACGTTGCCTGGGCCAGCGAGGAAGCGATGCAGACCTTGGCGGATCAGCTGATTGCAAATATAGACGCCTTTCTGGCTGACGAACCACGGAATCTTGTACAATGACCGACCCTGCCTCTCTTCTTCGCGCCGCTTTCGATGCCGCAGTGGCCGCCGCCGATCCCATGCGCTGCCTGAAGCCCTTTTTGCCGGAGCGCCCGCGCGGGCGTCTTGTCGTGCTGGGCGCTGGCAAGGGTGCTGCGTCCATGGCCCGCGCGGTGGAGGAGCATTACGGCGCGCCGCTGGAGGGCCTGGTGGTTACGCGCTATGGCCACGCTTTGCCCACGCGCTGGATCGAGGTTGTGGAAGCCTCGCACCCCGTGCCGGATGAAGCGGGCCTTAAGGCCGCCCAGCGCTGCCTGGAAATCGCCCAAGGTCTCGGGCCGGACGATCTGCTGATCGCGCTGGTCTCCGGCGGCGGCTCGGCGCTGCTCACCTTGCCCTTGCCCGGCATCGCGTTGGAGGAAATTCAGGCGCTCTACCGTGCCCTTCTGGTCTCTGGCGCCACCATCAACGAGTTCAACTGCGTGCGGCGGCATCTCTCGCAAACGCAAGGCGGCCGCCTGGCCGCCGCGGCGTACCCGGCAAAGGTTGTCGGGTTGATGATGTCAGACGTGCCGGGCGACGACCCGGCGGCAATCGCCTCCGGCCCGGTTGTTGCCGACGCTTCGACGAGCGCCGAAGCGGCCGAAGTTCTCGCGCATTACCGCATTGCGGTGCCGCCCTCCATCGCCGCTGTGCTGGCCTCGCCCGAGAGCGAGAGCGTCAAGCCGGGTGATTCGCGGCTCGCCTCTGTCGAGGCGCATATGACCGTCACACCGCAGGTTTCGTTGGACGCCGCGGCGCGCATGATCACCGCCAAGGGCATACCCGCGCATATCCTCAGCGACCGGCTGGAGGGCGAAGCCAGGGATGCAGGCGCTGTGCTGGCCTCGATTGCACGGCAGGTCGCCGCGCGCGGCCAGCCTTTCACCACGCCTTGCGTACTGCTCTCCGGTGGTGAAACCACGGTGACATTGCGCGCCCATGAAGAGTCGGGCAGGGGCGGGCGCAATGTCGAATTCCTGCTGGCATTCGGCGTGGCGGCGCAGGACCAGCCCGGCATCTACGCCCTGGCCGCGGATACGGACGGCATCGACGGCATTGAAGAGATCGCTGGCGCCATCTGGACCCCCGGCACCAGCGCGCGCGCGCTGGAAAAAGGCATGGAGCCGAGGGTCTTTCTCGCCCGGCACGATGCACACAGCTTCT
>JAKBBM010000060.1 GCA_021808545.1 Pseudomonadota bacterium
TCGCGCATGGCCTCACGCATCAGGCGCAGAAATTGCGACGGGTCGGGCAGATGCTCGATCACCTCGGTGGCGACGGCGACATCCCATGGCCCGTCCGCCATCTCGGCCGGGGTGAAATAAGCCTGCCTGATATCCAGCCCCAGCTCAGTGGCGCCGAAGGCGGCCAGCGGCGAGGGATCGTACCCCAAGCCGCGCCAGCCGCGCGCGCGCGCGCCAAAATCCAGCCCAAAGCCAAACGCCCCGCCAATTTCCAGCATTGCCGCACCGGGCGGCTTGGGCACGCGGGTCAGCGGTGATGAGATCGGCCACACCCCCGCGCCAAGCTGAACCTGATAGACCAGCCAGCCCAGCTCAATCAGCTCATCCGTGCCGTAATCCATGCTCTCGGCATTATCGGTAAAGCGCACCGCACAGGCCGGGCAGACCAGCAGATTAAAGCGGTAATGCTTGCCCGGCGGGGTGTAGTCGATCCCCAATAGCGCCTGCGCGGGGCCATGCGCGCCGCAATTGGGGCAGGTTACGGGCGCGGACAGGCCCTCTCCCCAAGCGATCTCGATATGCGTGGCGATGCGGGTTTTTGCGGTTTCATTCATCAGGTGAACAAATCCGGCATCCGTCCCCGCAGCGCATCATTCAGCTCTTGCCGGCGGGCCCACAGGCTGCGGTACCAGGCGGTTCTGGCCTCGACCTGATAGGCCAGCATGCGTTTCTCGGCGACATAGGCGCGCGCCGCCTCGGCCATGCGCTTTGTTGCCTCGGGGTAGGCCAGCAGGCGCAGCAAGGCGCCGCGCAGCTGCCCCGGATCGCGGAACAGAAAGCCGGTCTTGCCATCCTGAATGCTGGCGCCATAGACCACGTCGCTGGCCAGGGCGGCCACGCGCGCGGCGCTCGCCTCAATGAATTTAAGATCGGACTTGGCGCGGTTGAACTTTGTGTCGGCCAGCGGCATGAAGCAAATATCGGCTTCGCCCAGCGCGCGCAGATAGCTCGGATAATCCACCAGCGTTGGCTCGAACTGCTTGTGCGGCGTCTCCAGCGCCTGGAAAAACGCCTCGTCATACACCACGCGGAATTGCAGGCGCCCGCCCACGGCCCTGGCCACCTCGTTCAAAACCGGCATCAGCGGCGCCCAATCCGCCTGGCGGTTGAGCGCGCCAAAGAACAGGGTCAGCCGTTCCGGATCGGTGAAGTTGCGCACCGGCGGCAGCTCGAACACCCCGTTGGGAAACACCGCCACTTCCGGGTTTTGCGCCAGCAGCTCCTCGGCCAGGGCGCGCGTGCTGGTTTGTACCGCGTGCACGGCGCGGAAGGTGAGCAATTCATCCATCTTCACCCCGCGCCCCTCCATGAAGCTGGGGTGATCGTCGAACTCGCTGATCACGATATAATCCTTATCGAGCAAGGCGCGCACGCGGGCGAGCCCGGCATCGCCCAGCAGCAAGGGCCGGTGCAGCACCGCGATGCGCGGCGTGTCGGCCAGCTGCGGGCGCAAATGCTCCTCCTTCACGATCTTGCCGAATAACGCGCTGTCGGTGACCATGGCGCGCACCGGCTCGACCACCCGCACATCCGAGACCCCGCCTTGGGGCGCCAGCATGGTGGCATTCAACTCCAGGCGCGGCGGCGCGGTTTTGCGCGCCCGCCAGATGAATTGCAGCGGGGTGGCGCGGTCCAGATATTCCTGCGGGTCGACCCCGATCGCGGTCAGGCCTGGCGCAATCGCCTTCACGAACGCCTCAGCCTGATCACGCGCGATGGGGCGCGGGGCCAGGTCGGAAAGTTGCAGCCCGGCATCGGCCAGCGCCTTGGCCATCATGCGCGGGGTGAACCAGCGCAGATGCGTGCGGTCCAGCAGGCCTTGATCCTCGTAATCGAACGAGCCGGTCAGCAGCCGGGCGGTAAAGCTCCAATGCTCGACATTGGGCATGCAGACCAGGATGGTGCCCTGGGCTGAGAGATATTTCGCATGCTCGGCCAGCAGCGCCCACGGATCCACCAGATGCTCCAGCACATCGCCATAGACAATGCAATCAATCCCCTCGGGTACGTTGAAGGGCATTGGCTCCGCCTCGACATTGCCGCAAAACACCTCGGAAATGCGCCCGCGTGCATGTTCGGCCGACTCTTCGTCCTGCTCGATCCCAAGCACGCGGCAATTCGGGTTACGGCGCAGATAATCGGCACCCAAGGCGCCTTGCGCGCAGCCAACATCCAGAATGGTCCGCGCGGTGAGCGGAATTTTCTCGAGCAGCTGGGGATTGGCGTAATCCGGGTAATGCGTGTGGATCGCGTTCAAAACCTGTTATCCTCGCGGCTCGGGTTGCGGGTAGGGAGACATTATGCCGCCGCGCGGCCAATGCCGGAATAGGCAAAGCCGGCATCGCGCATGGCTTGGGGGTCGAATACGTTACGCAAATCGACAATCACATTGCCGCGCATCAGCTCGCGCAGGCGGGCCGGCGCCAGGGCACGGAATTCGTTCCACTCCGTTACCAGCACCAGCGCATCGGCGCCATCCAGCGCGCTGGCGGCATCGGCGGCCAAATGGGTGTCGGCGGGCAGCAACGGCCGGGCCTGGTCCATCGCCTCGGGATCGAAGGCGCATACAAATGCGCCGCGCGACACCAGCCCGCGGATCAGCGGCAGAGAGGGGGCTTCGCGCATGTCATCCGTGCCGGGCTTGAAGGCAAGGCCCAGCACGGCAATGCGCAGCCCCTTCACATCGCCGCCGCAAGCCGCCGCCACGCGCGCTACCATGCTCTCCTTGCGCGCATCATTCACCGCCACGACCGACTGAATCAGCCGCGAGGGCGCGCCTGCCTCCTCGGCGATGCGCATCAAGGCCAGCGTGTCCTTTGGAAAGCAGGAGCCGCCAAAGCCCGGCCCCGCATGCAGGAATTTGCGCCCGATCCGGCCATCGAGCCCAATGCCGCGGGCAACATCGTTCACATCCGCGCCCAGTTTCTCGCACAGATCGGCCATCTCGTTGATGAAGGTGATCTTCATCGCAAGGAACCCGTTGGCGGCATATTTGGTCAGCTCGGCGGTCTCGAGCCCGGTAAACACGATAGGGGTTTCGATGAGATAAAGCGGACGGTAGAGCCTTCGCAGCACCTCGCGCGCTGTTTCGCTCTCGGCCCCCACCACCACGCGATCCGGGCGCATGAAATCGCCGATGGCGCTGCCCTCGCGCAAAAATTCCGGGTTAGCCGCGACCTCGATGGCGAGATCAGGGCGCAAATCCCGCGCCATCTGCATAATTTTGCGGCCCGTGCCCACCGGCACGGTGGATTTGGTCACGATCACGGCTGGATGGTCGAGCGCTTTGAGCACCGCCTCCACCGCCGCGAACACATAAGTGAGGTCGGCATGACCATCGCCGCGCCGGGTTGGCGTACCCACCGCGATAAAGATGGCCTCGGCATCGCGCAGCCCCTCTTGCAGCGTGGCGGGAAAGGTCAGCCGCCCGGCCGCATTATTGCCGGCCACCAGCTTATCCAGCCCCGGCTCGTAGATGGGAATACGCCCTTCCAGCAGCATCTGGCGCTTTTGCTCATCCGCCTCCACCACGGCGACCTCGACCCCGAATTCGGCGAAACACGCGCCCGAGACCAGTCCGACATAGCCGCCGCCGATAATCGCAATCCTCACGCCGAGCTCTCCCGCATGCGCTGCCCCGCCTCGCTTCTGGCGTGACAGATCAGCCCCGGCAACCCCCTTATGCCCCGATTCCGGCCAAAACACGGCATCTTCAAATTTGCGCCAGTTTCGGCCATGGTCCGCCCCGCATGACAACCGCACAAGCCATCGCGCTGCTCGCCCTGCCGCGCCATCTCGCCCTCATGGGCGGGCTCGCCCTGTTTTCTGGCATCATCGTCCGGGTGATGATCGCCATTGGCGTGCCCGACCATCCCGACGCCCGCAAAGCCCATACCCGCACCACGCCCAAATCAGGCGGGGTTGGCATTGTTGGCGCCTTTCTGCTCGGCGTGCTGTTGCTCTACCGGTATGGCCATGTTTCGCGCTTAGCAGAGCCTTATTTCATTGGCGTTATCGCCGCGGCTGTGCTGATGGCCGCGATCTCCCTGGTTGATGACGTGCTCAACCTCTCTTTTGTCATCAAACTCGCCACCCAGCTTATTGCCGCCATGGCCGCCGTGGCCTCGGGCCTGTGGGTGCATAAGCTGGCCCTGCCCTATTACGGGCAGGTTATGCTGGGCCCCACCGGCATGGGGCTGACCGTGCTGTTCTTGCTGTTCGTGACCAATGCGATGAATTTCATCGACGGGCTGAACGGGCTTGCCGCCGGGGTGACCTTGATTGCCTGCCTGTTTCTGGCCGCCATTGCCGGGCTGCATGGGGGGTTTTTCGTCTATACCGCCTCGCTGCTGCTGGCGGGCGGCGTGCTTGGCTTTCTGCCCTTTAATTACCCGAAGGGGCGGATCTTCATGGGCGATGTGGGCAGCCAGTTTTGCGGCTTCATGCTGGCCCTGTTCGGCGTAGCCGCCACCAGTTTTGAGGGCGTGCCGCTTTCCTTCCTGCTCGTGCCTTTTTTGCTCTCAGGCGTGCTGTATGATGTCGCCTTCACCCTGATCCGCCGCCTGGCCGCGGGCGAGAATCTGGCCCGGGCGCATAATGGGCATCTCTACCAGCTGGTACGCCGGGCGGGGATGGATGCGCGGCTTGTCGCCGCCATCCATTGGGGCTTCGCCATTCTGGGCGGGGTGACGGCCATTGGCTTTCTGCTCACGCCACCTGGTTGGCGCCTGGCTGAGGGGCTGACGCCGCTTCTCGTGCAGTTCATCTGGACGGCTTATGTCATCATCCGGGCGCGCGCGGCCAAGCTCGGGCGCTGGTGATCAGAGCCCGAACAGCGCCACCAGCAGGGGTAAGAGAATCGAGCTGACAATACCGTTCAGCCCAATGGCAAGCCCGCCAAAGGCCCCCGCCATCTGGTTGAGCGAGAGCATCCGTGCCGTGCCCAACCCGTGCATGGCCACCCCCGAGGCCAAGCCCCGCGCCCGCCAATCCGCGATCCGGCCAAGGTAAAACACGAACGGGTAGCACAGAATCCCAAACATCGCCGTGATCATCACGAACACGGCGGTCAGCGAGGGGATGCCGCCCAGGCTTTGCGAAATCCCCATGGCTATGGGCGTGGTCACCGATTTGGGACCCAACGAAATGACCACCGCGCGCGGCGCCCCAAGCCAATGGGCAATCAGCATGGCCGAGCTGGCGGCGACAATGGACCCGGCCGTGAGCGAGACCAAGATGGCGACAAAATTCCGCCCGATGACATGGCGATTGGCATACATGGGCACAGCCAGCGCCACCGTGGCCGGGCCAAGCAGGAACTGGATATATTTCGCGCCGTTGAAATAGCTCTGATAGCTGGTGTGGGTAAGCAGCAGCAAGGCCGCCAAAATCACGATGGCGAGCACGGTGGGGTTGCTGAGCGCCTTATGCCCGGCCCGGCGGTCTATGGCGGTGGATAATTCCCACACGCAGAGCGTGGCGGTCAGCCCCAGCAGCGGCCGGGCCTGTAAATAGACCCATATATGCAGCAAGGGCAGCGTGAACAGGCTATGCATCGGGCAGCCCCTTACGCGCCATGAAACGCTGCATGATCACCCCCGTGACCGCAAGGCCGAGCAGGGTAGATACCGGAATGGCGACAATAAGCGCCAGCGCGTTGGCGCGCAGCACATGTAATTCGGAAACCACACCCACCCCGGCCGGCACAAACAAAAGACCGAGATATTTTAAAAGACCCTGGGCTGTGGCGTGCAGCTCCTGCCCTGGCCCGCCCATGGCGAGCAGCCCGGCCAGCAGCAGAACTAGCCCAAAAACCGGCCCCGGTATGGGCAAGCCCGTGGCCTGCTGGATGATCGTTCCCACCAGCTGGCACAAAAGCAGAATGGTTAATGCGCGGATCATTCGGGCACTCCCAGCGTAGGCCCCTGCTGTAGCCCACGAGCCCCCTCAGTGACAGCCAGGTTTTACGCAATTCAGCCGCTCCGCTCTTGCATCGGGCACCGGGGGGGCGTAAAGCCTGCGTCTTCTTTGCTGCCGGTCGGGATCGGCGGCCATTTTCGCATGGAGCAGACCACGGTGAAAGCAGATATTCATCCGGATTATCACGAGATCAACATCATCATGACCGATGGCACGGAGTTCAAGACCCGCTCCTGCATGGGCAAGCCGGGCGACACGCTGCGTCTCGATATCGACCCAAAATCCCACCCGGCCTGGACCGGCGTGCAGCGTATCGTTGATACGGGCGGCCAGGTCGCCAAATTCAACAAGAAATTTGCGGGCATCGGCACCCGCAAGAAGTAAGGGCCGCCAGACGCGCGCCCACACGCCATCGTCAAATGCTTTAAAAACCGCCCTTTTGTACAAAAGGGCGGTTTTTCTTATTTCAGCTGGGCACGGTAACGTTCAATATTCTTGAGCTGCTGCTGAAAAGTGCGGCTGAACACATGCCCGCCATCGCCGGTGGCGACAAAATAAAGCGCCTGACTATCCGCCGGGTGCAGCACCGCCATAATGGCGGCCAGACCCGGCGCGCAAATCGGCCCCGGCGGCAGGCCGCCATGCACATACGTGTTATAGGGCGAGGGATTGGCAAGATCAGCCTTTGTGATCCCCACGCCGCCCGACTGCTTGCCATCGGTCACGGCAAAAATCACGGTCGGGTCGGCCTGTAATTTCATGCCCAGCTTCAGGCGATTCTCATACACGGCGGCAATTTTGGGCAATTCCGCCGGCAGCGGCGTTTCCTGCTGCACGATGGAGGCGAGGATGAGGGCTTGACGCGGGGTGGTGATGGGCAGGCCAGAGGCCCGGGCATCCCAGGCAGCGCTCAACTGCTTGTGCAACGCCGCCTCGGCGCGCTTGAGGATGGCATCCCGCTTTGCCCCCCACAAATAATCGTAAGTCTGCGGCAAAATGGCGCCATCAGGTGGCGGCGCGACATGCCCCGTGGCCGCTGGCGCGGCATTGAGGATGGACGCGATCTGCTGGCCGGTCAGCCCCTCGGGGAAGGTGACCTGATGCTGCACCGGCGCGCCATGCCGCAATATGTTCAAGATTCCGGCCAGGCTCTCATGCGCGGGAAAGCGGAATTCACCGGCATGCAGCACCCCCTGCCCACGCGTGAGAATGACCGCCAGGCGAAACAGGAAAGGATGCGCGATCACGCCAGCCTGGGCCAGCACGGAAGCGACATTGGCAGCACTGCCCGGCGGGATCACCACATCCTGCGTGATCTGCCCGGCCCCCGGGCCATGATAGGTCTGGCGTACCGCCCGGTCGGTCAGGCGGACCGTCATCAGCAGCGCGATGAGGATAAGAACGAAGCGGCCACGCAGGCCGCGCCGCCAAATGCTCAACCGGCGCGCTTGAACAGGATGGACGCGTTGGTGCCGCCAAAGCCGAAGCTGTTGGAGAGCGCCACGTCGATTTTACGCTCCTGCGCGGTGAGCGCCACACGGTCAACGACCGAGGCACGGCTTGGCTCATGCAGGTTGAGCGTGGGCGGGGCGACATTGTCGCGGATGGCCAGGATGGAAAAGATCGTCTCCACCGCGCCGGCAGCCCCCAGCAAATGCCCAACCGCCGATTTGGTGGAGGACATGGCGACCTTGCGCGCATGATCGCCAAACATATTCTCGACCGCTTCCAGCTCCAGATCGTCGCCCATCGGGGTCGAGGTGCCGTGCGCGTTGATATAGCCGACAGCCTCGGGGCTGAGCCCGCCATTGCGGAAGGCGGCCTTCATGGCGCGGAAAGCGCCGTCATGATGCTCGGCCGGGGCGGTGATGTGGTGCGCGTCGCCCGACATGCCATAACCGCCGACCTCGGCGTAAATCTTGGCGCCGCGGGCCTTGGCATGCTCGTATTCCTCGAGCACGACAATCCCGGACCCTTCGCCCATCACAAAACCGTCGCGGTCCTTGTCCCACGGGCGGGAAGCTTCGGCGGGGCGGTCGTTAAAATTGGTGGACAGCGCGCGCGCCGCGCAGAACCCGGCAATCCCCAGCGGGTTCACCGCCGCTTCCGCGCCGCCCGCCACCATCACATCCGCATCGCCATACGCGACGAGGCGCGCGGCATCGCCGATGGCATGCACGCCTGTGGCGCAGGCGGTGACGGCGGAATGGTTGGGGCCTTTCAGCCCGTATTTAATGGATACCTGCCCAGAGGCGAGGTTGATGAGGGCGGCGGGAATGAAGAAAGGCGACACGCGCTTGGCCCGCCCCTCATGCACCAGGACCGACGCCTCATAGATGGTCTGCAGACCGCCAATCCCGGAGCCGATCATCACACCGGCACGGTATTTTTCTTCCTCGGTCTTGGGCTCATAGCCGGAATCGGCCATGGCCTGCGCGGCCGCGACCATGGCGTGCTGGATGAAGCGGTCCATCTTCTTCATCTCTTTCACGCCGACCCATTCGGCAAGATCGAGCTTGCCTTCGGCGGCCGTGCCCGCCGGCACGCGGCCGGCGATTTTCGCCGTCAGCTCCGTGGTGTCGAAGGAATCGATGGCGCTGATCCCGGAATCTCCGTTGATCAGCCTCTTCCAGACGGGCTCAACCCCTACCCCCAACGGGCAGACGATTCCCATCCCTGTTACGACAACACGGCGCATGCGAACTCCTCGGACGGCTCTTTATATATTTTCGGCAGGCGGCCTTATTCGGCCTTCTGCTTCTCGATATACTCGATCGCATCCTTAACGGTGGTGATCTTCTCAGCCGCGTCCTCGGGGATTTCCACGCCGAACGCTTCCTCGAAAGCCATGACCAGCTCGACCGTGTCCAGCGAGTCGGCGCCCAGATCGTCGATGAAGGACGCCTCCGCCGTTACCTTGGCCTCGTCAACGCCGAGATGCTCGACCACGATTTTTTTGACCTTGTCGGCGATATCGCTCATAAACTTCACTTTCCTGCTGGTGTAGAGCCCAGCGCCGCCGGCGGATGCCGGCCTTGCCGGGAAAGACTTGTTAAACTTTAGACGTCGCGCCGCTTAGCATGGTTTTTTGCGCCACGCCAAGCCATGCGCGGGCCGAACCTAGATCATCGCCATCCCGCCATTTACATGCAAGGTCGCACCCGTGACCCAGCCAGCCTCCTCGGCCGCCAAATAGACGACCGTGGCGGCGATATCCCCCGGGGCGCCGAGCCGGCCCAGCGGAATCCGCCCCGCCAGATCTGCCCGCTGGCTCTCTGAGAGCGCATCGGTCATCGGGGTTTCAATAAAGCCCGGCGCCACCAGATTGACCGTGATCCCGCGCGAGGCCACTTCCTGCGCCAGCGCCTTGGTCATGCCGATGAGCCCGGCCTTGGCGGCGGCGTAATTGGCCTGCCCCGGATTGCCGGTACTGCCCACGATGGAGCCAATATTGATGATCCGCCCAGCCTTGCGGCGGAGCATGAATTTAAGGGCGGCGCGCACCAGCCGGAACGGGGCGGCGAGATCGACATTCATCACCTTGTCCCAATCCGCATCCGACATGCGCATGGCCAGACCATCCTTGGTCAGACCGGCATTATTGACGAGAATATCCACCTTGCCCATCGCGGCCTCGGCCTCGTTGATTAGGCGGATCGCCTCTTCGGGCTGCGCCAGATCGGCGGGCAGAACATGCGCGCGCTCACCCAGCTCGGCGGCCAGTTCCTCCAGCGCCGCGCGCCGCGTGCCCGAGAGCGCAACCACCGCCCCCTGACCATGCAGCGCCCGCGCGATGGCAGCGCCTATGCCGCCGGACGCGCCGGTAATGAGAGCGGTTTTACCAGTCAGATCGAACATTCTTTAAAGCACCTTCAGCAGAGCTTCGATATCGGCCGGGGTACCGGCGGAAAGGGCGGTGGCATCGGGCGCGATGCGCTTGACCAGGCCAGACAGTACCTTGCCGGCGCCAAGCTCGATGAAACTATCCACACCAAGTGCCGCCATTTCCTGCACACTCTCGCGCCAGCGCACCGTGGCGGTGACCTGTGCGACCAGCAAATCGCGAATCTCGGACGGCTCGGTGACTTTGGCCGCGGTGACATTGGCCACCACCGGCACCACGGGGGCGCGCGGGGGAATATTGGCGAAGGCTTCGGCCATGGCATCGGCCGCCGGCGCCATGAGCCCGCAATGGAAGGGAGCTGAGACGGGCAGCAGCATGGCGCGCTTCACGCCTTTTTCCTTAGCAATGGCAATGGCCCGCTCCACAGCCGCCTTATGGCCCGAAATCACCACCTGGCCGCCGCCATTATCATTGGCGCAAGCCACCACCTCGCGCCCATCGGGGCCGGTTTCGGCCGCTGTGCAAATCTCGCGGGCGGTGTCCATATCCACCCCCAGCAACGCCGCCATGGCGCCCTGCCCGGCCGGCACCGCGCGCTGCATGGCCTGGCCGCGCAGTTTCAGCAACCGCGCCGTATCGGCAATGGAAAACGCATCCGCCGCCGCCAGGGCCGCATATTCGCCCAAGGAGTGCCCGGCCACCAGCGCCACTTTATCTTTCAGGGTGATCCCGCCCTCGGCCTGCAGCACGCGCAGCACCGCAAGCGACACCGCCATGAGTGCTGGCTGCGCATTCTCGGTCAGGGTCAGTTCCTCGGCCGAGCCTTCGAACATCAGCCGGCTCAGCTTCTGCTTCAGAACTTCGTCCACTTCCTCGAACACTTGCCGGGCCGGCGCGAAAGCCGCCGCGAGGTCGCGTCCCATGCCAACCGCCTGACTGCCCTGGCCGGGGAAAATAAAGGCGTGCACCGCCATGTCTTGGGTCTCCTGAATCTACGTCCCGGCGCACCTAGCATGAGCCGCCGCCAGCGCAAAATCACCCGTGCTTAAAGCAGTCCAAGAGCGGCGAGCTGGCGGCGCATCTCTTCGGGCATATCGTCCTGCGCGCTCTGCGCGGCAAGATCGGCCGGGGCGTCTTGCGGGGCCAGATACCGCCAGCCCTGAAACGCGCGCATGGGCCGGGCCTGCACCCGTACCAGAGTTGGATCTAGCAGCAAGGCGGCATGGGGGATGCCTTCTTCTGTGGTGGGTTGAATGTCGAGAATCATCTGGCGGGCGAGAATAGCACCGCCAATCACCCAATAAAGCGAGCCGCCATTGGTCAGCTCAGCCGCGCGCCGGGGAAAATTGCGCGTCACATGGCGCAAGGGCGGGTCCATGCCCGCCCTTGCCGTTTGCAGCGCGTGAAGATGTGCGAGATCGCGCACCCCCACGGCCAGTTTGATCAGATGGATCAGTTCTTGGCCTTGTCCACCAGGGCGTTCTTGGAGATCCACGGCATCATGCCGCGCAGTTTGGCGCCCACTTCCTCGATCGGGTGGGCCGACATGGCGCGGCGCATCGCCTTGAAGTTGGTCTGGTTGACCTTGTTCTCCAACATCCAGTCGCGGGTGAAGCGGCCCATCTGGATATCTTCCAGCACCTTCTTCATCTCGGCCTTGGTCTCGGCCGTGATCACGCGCGGGCCGGTGACATACTCGCCATATTCGGCGGTGTTGGAGATGGAGTAATTCATGTTGGCGATGCCGCCTTCATAAATCAGGTCGACGATCAGCTTCACCTCGTGCAGGCACTCGAAATAGGCCATCTCAGGCGCGTAGCCGCCTTCGACCAGCGTCTCGAACCCAGCCTTGATCAGCTCCACGACACCGCCGCACAGCACGGCCTGCTCGCCGAACAAGTCGGTCTCGCACTCTTCCTTGAAGGTGGTCTCGATAATGCCCGCACGGCCACCGCCATTGGCCGAGGCATAAGACAGCGCAATAGCCAGCGCATTGCCGGTGGCATCCTGCGCCACCGCAACCAGGCTCGGCACGCCGCCGCCCTTCAGATACTCGCCACGCACGGTATGCCCAGGCCCCTTGGGGGCGACCATGAACACGTCGATATCGGCGCGCGGCTCGATAAGGTTGAAATGGACGTTGAGCCCATGCGCGAAGGCCAGAGCAGCGCCGGGGCGCATGTTGGCGGCTAGATGGTCGCGGTACAGATCGCCCTGGCCCTCATCCGGGGTCAGGACCATGATCACATCGGCCCATTTGGCGGCGTCCGGCGGGCTCATCACTTTCAGCCCCGCACCTTCCGCCTTGGCAATGGCGGCCGAGCCCGGACGCAGGCCAATCGCCAGCTCCTTCACGCCGCTATCCTTCAGGTTCAGCGCATGGGCGTGACCCTGACTGCCATAGCCGATGATGGCGACCTTTTTGTTCTTGATCAGGTTAACGTCGGCATCCCGGTCATAATAAACGCGCATGTGGCTTTGTCCCTGCTTTCTGCTTCGGTAAAACTGGCGCGTCCTCTATTACGGTTTCACGCCGCTGTCACGCCGCGCGTGCATGCGGGCAGGCATGCCTGCCTCCCACGCCGCGCAATGATATGTCTTATTCATCCAGAAAAACGCAATTTCCTGAACAGAACGCCTTTAACTGCGATAGGCGCCGTTAATATCGATATAGCCATGCGTGAGATCGCAGGTCCAAATCACAGCGCGGCCCTCGCCTAAGCCAATATCGACCATGATCTCAATCTCCCGGCCCTTCATGTGCTGGACCACCGGGGTTTCATCATAGCCGGGCACGATGCCGCCGGCCTGCGCCATCCATACCCCGCCCATGGCAACGCCCAGCCGGTCGCGGTCGGCCGGCTCGCCCGCCTTGCCCACGGCCATCACGATCCGGCCCCAATTCGCATCCTCGCCGGCAATGGCGGTCTTCACCAGCGGCGAATTGGCAATGGCGAGGCCAATGCGCCGGGCCGAGGCGTGAGAGACAGCGCCTTCGACCGTGATTTGCACGAGCTTCTGCGCGCCCTCGCCGTCACGCACCACCATCATCGCCAGATCGTGCAGCATCTCGTGCAAAGCGCGGCGGAAATCGGCGAGCATGCCGGGCTCGGCGGTGGGGGTGTTGCCCGCCTGGCCGGTGGCGAACAGCAGCACCGTGTCGGAGGTCGAGGTATCGGAATCAATGGTGATGCAGTTGAATGTATCGTCCACCCCCTTGGCCAGCATGGCCTGCAGGGCGGGGGCGGGAATCGCCGCATCGGTGAAGATGAAGGCCAGCATGGTCGCCATGTCGGGCGCGATCATGCCGCTGCCCTTGGCGATGCCGTTGATGGTGACAAGCTTGCCGCCTAGGCGCGCGGTGCGGGTGGCGCCCTTGGGGAAAGTGTCGGTCGTCATGATCGCGCGGGCGGCCTCGGCAAACCGGCCCTCGGCCAGATCCGCCGCCAACCCGTCCAGCGCCGCGACGATTTTATGCGCGGGCAGCGGCTCGCCGATCACCCCCGTGGAGGCGGGAAAAATACGGTCCGCCGTGGTGCCCAGCACCCGGGCGGCGGCGGCGGAGGTTTCCTCCACCGCGCGCGCCCCGGCGATGCCGTTGAACACATTGGCATTGCCGGCATTCACCAGCAGCCCGCGCGCCTGTCCGCCGCTCAGCGCCTCGCGGCAATAGGTCACGGGGGCACCCGGGCACTGGTTGCGGGTGAACACACCAGCGACCTGCGTGCCCTCGGCCAGCTCGGCCAGCAGCAGGTCGGTCCGGCCTTTATAGCGTATGCCGGCCTGCGCCGTGGCCAGACGCACCCCCGGGATGGGGGGCATATCTGGCAATGGTAGCGCCAAGGGCGAGACAGGCAGCGGCGTGCCCATGTTACTTCTTGGTAGCGGAGGGCTGCTTGGTCGGCTTGCCCTTATCGTCATAGGTCACGATCTTCACTTGGCCGCGCACATCGTCCAGGGTCTTCTGGATGGCGGCATCGGCCAACTGCTGCTTGATCTGATCCTCGACATCGGAGAGCTTGGGCGTGGGCCCCTGACGTTTGCCCTCACACAAGATCACATGCCAGCCAAACTGGGTCTGCACCGGGGTCTTGGTGTATTCACCGGGCTTGAGGGCGAAGGCGGCGTCGGCGAAGGCCGGCACCATCTCATCCTTGGAGAACCAGCCGAGCTGACCGCCATTCTTGGCACCGGGGTCGATGCTGTCCTTATCGGCGAGCTTGGCGAAATTGGCGCCATGGTTCAGCTCGTCGATGATCTTCTCGGCCTCGGCCTTGGTCTTGACCAGAATATGCCGCGCCTCGACCTGCTCGGGCCCGGGCTTACCAGCATAATCGCGGTTATAGGCGGCCTGGATCTGCGTGGCCGTCACCGCCGGGGCCACATGCTCCTGCACATAGGCATTCTCGAGCTGCATATTCGCGGCATGCTGCATCGCCTTGATGACCTCAGGCTTCTTATCCAGCCCCTGCTTCTTGGCGGCGATGAGCAGCGCCTTACGGTCAATCTCTTGATTAACCAGCAGCGGGTAGAGCTTATCCGGCGGGAGCTGCTGCGCCTGCGGCGGCAGGGACTGCGCGTCACGCTGAATGTCGCTCATATAGATTTTCATGCCATTGACCGAGGCGACCACCGGGTCCGAAGAGGCGGATTTGGAGGACGAGGAATCAGCAAAAGCGCTGGATCCAGCCAGCAGGGCGGCCAGGGTTAAGGCGTAGAGCGGGATCGAACGACGCATGGGCACAACCTTCCTAGAGTTTCGGCTCCTATGAGCCAAAGCCGGAGCACTAGCAAGATCAGCCAGGGGACAAATTCCGCGCGCTCTGGCTTGTTGATTTGACCCTGCCCCAGGCCGCGACTATGTGAGCGGCAGGAATTTTCCTGTTCTCAAGTCAAGCGGAATCCGCCCAAGACATGTTGACCAGCCTTGCCCGCGCCATTTTTGGCAGCAGTAACGACCGCGCCCTGAAAGGCTATAAGCGCCGGATTCCGGCGATCGCCGCGCTGGAGTCCGAGATGGCGGCACTCGACGATGCCGCTCTTGCCGCCAAGACCGTAGACTTCCGCGCGCGGCTGACGCAAGGCGAGACACTGGACCAGCTGCTGCCGGAAGCCTTTGCCGTGGTGCGCGAGGCGGCCAAACGCGTGCTGGGCATGCGCCATTTTGACGTGCAGATGCTGGGCGGCATGGTCCTGCATGAGGGCAAGATCGCCGAGATGAAAACCGGCGAGGGCAAGACCCTGGTTGCCACCCTGGCCGTTTATCTTAACGCGCTGGGCGGCCAGGGCGTGCATGTGGTGACCGTGAATGATTATCTGGCCCGGCGCGATGCCGAGCAAATGGGCCAGCTTTACGGCTTTTTGGGCCTGAGCACCGGCGTGATCGTGCCGGGGCTGGATGAGGAGGCCCGCCGCGCGGCCTATGCCGCCGACATCACCTACGGCACCAATAACGAGTTCGGCTTCGATTATCTGCGCGACAATATGAAGTACCGGCTGGAGGACATGGTCCAGCGGCCCTTCAATTTCGCCATCGTCGATGAGGTGGACTCCATTCTGATCGACGAAGCGCGCACG
>JAKBBM010000004.1 GCA_021808545.1 Pseudomonadota bacterium
GCGCATGGGGGAGGTCTCCGGCATTGTCAGACGAGCGCCATGCCCGCATTGGTCACGCCAGGCTGGCTGGCATCCTTATGTTCTGGGCCGAGCAGCATTTGGTTATGCGCGGCACCGGAAGGGATCATCGGGAACACGTTTTCCGACTCATCCACGCAGATATCGGCGATCACCGGCTTGTCCACCGCGATCATCTCGGCGATTACCCGGTCGAGATCATCCACCGTTTCCGCGCGCAGACCGACCGCATGGAAACTCTCGGCCAGCTTCACGAAATCGGGTAGCGCCTCGGAATAGGAGTTGGAATAGCGGCTGCCATGCAGCAGCTCCTGCCACTGGCGCACCATGCCCATATAATGGTTGTTGAGGATGAAGATCTTTACCGGCAGGCGGTATTGCGCGAGCGTGCCCATCTCCTGGATGTTCATGAGGATGCTGGCCTCACCGGCAATGTCGATCACCAGCGCGTCGGGATGCGCGACCTGCACGCCCATGGCCGCTGGCAGGCCATAGCCCATGGTCCCTAAGCCGCCCGAGGTCATCCAGTGGTTGGGCTGCTCGAACTTGAAATATTGCGCCGCCCACATCTGGTGCTGGCCCACCTCGGTGGTGACATAAGTCTCGCGCCCGCGCGTGGCCTTATAGAGCTGCTCGATCGCATATTGCGGCTTGATGATGCTGCCTGGCGCGCGGTTTTGCGTGTAGCGCAGCGATTGCTTGGCCCGCCATTGCTCGATCTGCGCCCACCATTGCGCGAGGCCCGCCTTGTCAGCCGGGGTGGAATCGGCCTTCCAGGCTGCAATCAGCGCTTTCAGCGTGGCCAGCGCATCGCCCACGATGGGCACATCGACAGCGACGGATTTATTGATGTTGGCGGGGTCGATATCGGCGTGAATCTTCTTGGAGCCGGGCGAGAAGGCATCCAGCCGGCCGGTTACCCGGTCGTCGAACCGCGCGCCGATATTCAGCATGACATCAGCGCCATGCATGGCCAGATTTGCTTCGTACGTGCCGTGCATACCCAGCATGCCAAGGAAGAACGGGTCGGATGCGGGGAAGGCGCCAAGCCCCATCAGCGTGTTGGTACAGGGAAAGCCGGTCAGGCGCACGAACTCGGTAAGCAGGCGCGCAGCCTCCGGCCCGGCATTGATGATGCCGCCGCCCGCGTAAATAATGGGCCGCGCGCTGCGCTTGAGCAAGGCGATGGCCTCGTGGATGCGGGCCGGATCGGGTTCCGTGCGCGGCCGGTAGGAGCGGTGCGGCGTGTCCAGCGGGTCGCGATAGGGGGCTGGATTGATGAGAATATCTTTTGGCAGGTCGATCAAAACCGGGCCAGGGCGGCCGGTGCGCGCGACCTGGAAGGCCTCGTGCACGATGCGGGCCAGATCCTCGGAACGCTTGACGAGATAATTATGCTTGGTGGCCTGGCGGGTGATGCCGGTGGTATCGGCCTCCTGGAAGGCGTCATTGCCGATGAGATGGGTGGGCACCTGGCCAGTGAGGCAAACGAGCGGGATGGAATCCATCAGCGCATCGACCAGCCCGGTCACGGCATTGGTGGCGCCGGGGCCAGATGTGACCAGCACGCAGCCCACCTTGCCAGTGGAGCGGGCATAGCCCTCCGCCGCATGCACGGCGGCCTGCTCGTGGCGGACCAGTATGTGGCGGATCTCGTTCTGCTGAAAAATAGCGTCGTAAATGGGCAGTACGGCGCCGCCAGGATAGCCAAAAATCACATCCACCCCTTGCGCCTTCAGCGCCCGGAGCAGGGCTTCAGCGCCCGATTTCATCTGCTCAGTCGTCGCGATCGTGCCGTCCATCGTTTTCCCAAGCCTTCGCGTGGTGTTTAAGGGTTAGCGGGTTACAATCTGCGCGGGGGCAGGTCAACCCGGATGGTTTTTTATATTACAAAACTAGACAAAAAACTTTCCAAAAGTTGCGTTGAATCGTCAATTCTTGAATGAATTATTTGCATATCTGGGCTGTCCACCAGCTTCTGGTGGCGAAACCAAGTGGCTTGGCGCTTGGTGTAGCGGTGTGTGGCCGCTACCGCGCGCGCGGTGGCCTCCATCAGGGAGATCTCGCCGCGCAGATAAGCGGCAAGCTCGGGCATGCCATGGGCGCGCAGCAAGGGCAGGGCAGGGTCCAGCCCGCGGGCGAGCAGGGTTTGCGCTTCCGCCAGCGCGCCGGCGGCCAGCATGGCGTCAAACCGCGCCGCGACCGCCGTGCGCAGATCCGCGCGCGGCGGGTCGAGCAATATCATCCGCGCCCGCCAGCCGGTGAGCCGGGCCGTGGGCCTTGCCTGCCACCAGGCCAGGCCGTGGCCCGTGCCGCGCAGCACTTCGTAGGCGCGGGCGATGCGCTGGCTGTCATGCGGTTTGAGCTTGGCGGCGGTGGCCGCATCCAGCCTGGCATGCAGCGCCGCGGGCCCGATTTCGGCCAGTAATTGCCGGGCTTCGGCACGTGCCGCTTCCCCCGGATCGGGGATCTCGGCGATGCCGTTGACGAGGGCGGAGAGATAAAGCCCCGTGCCGCCACATAAAATGGGGGTTTGTGCCTGGGCCAGTTCGGTCAGGGCGGCCGCGCGCCACCAGGCGGCGTTGGCGGGCGCGGCGGCATCGCGCACGCCATAAAGGCGGTGCGGCAGGGCTGCTTCGTCGGTTTCGTCCGGCCGGGCGGTGAGGACGCGCAGATCCCGGTAGCATTGCATGGCGTCGGCATTGATGATCGTGCCGCCCAGGCGCCGCGCCAGGGTCATGGCCAGGGCAGATTTGCCGCTGGCGGTTGGCCCCGCGATAATCAGCAGGGTGCGTTGCTCAGAACTCATCTCTGTCCTACCAGTCGCGCCATGTCTTATATCGTCATTTTGGTGGCCAACCGGCAAGCCGGTGCCCTTTCTCAGGCGGATGCCACGCGCGCCATGGAGTTTTGCGCCGGCATGCACCCAACCTGGCTGGCCGAAGGCTGGGCCGTGGAATTCACCGTGCAGGCCGCTCCTGAGCGCGCGGCGCTGAAGGCGGCTTTGTCGCACAAGGCCGTGGATGTGTTCGTGGTGAAATTCCGCGGCCGGCGCAAGGCTGTGCTGGTGGCAGATATGGATAGCACCATAGTCACCGCCGAGACCCTGGATGAGCTGGCGGCCTATGCCGGGATCAAGGATCAGATCGCCGCGATTACGGCGCGCGCGATGAATGGCGAGCTGGATTTTAAGGAGGCCCTACGCGAGCGCGTGGCCATGCTGAAGGGGCTGAGCCTGGCGGCGCTGGAGCAAAGCTGGAATTTAATCGAATTCTGCCCCGGCGCGCGCGAGCTGGTGGCGACCATGCGCGTCCATGGCGCGACCACGGCACTTGTTTCGGGCGGGTTCACCTTTTTCACCGCGCGCGTGGCGGCCGAACTGGGGTTCGATATTCACCGCTCCAACAGTCTGCTGGATGATGGCAGCGCCCTGACCGGTGAAGTGGCCGAGCCGATCCTGGATAAGGATGCCAAGCTCGCCACGTTGCGCGAGCTGGCGCAAACGCGCGGCGTGAAGCTGGCCGCCACGCTGGCCGTGGGCGATGGCGCGAATGATCTGCCGATGCTCAAAGAGGCAGGGCTCGGCATTGCCTATCACGCCAAGCCGGTGGTGGCGGCCGAGGTGGCCAACCGGGTCGAGCATACGGATTTGACATCGCTTCTATTCGCGCAAGGATACCCCGAGAGCGCATTCAAAGGGGGCATTTCATGAAAACCAGGGCCGCGGTGGCGCGGGCGGCGGGCAAGCCGCTTTCGCTGGAAATGGTGGATATAGAGGGGCCGAAATTCGGCGAGGTGATGGTGGAGGTGAAGGCCACCGGCATCTGCCATACGGATGAATACACCCTCTCGGGCGCCGATCCGGAAGGGATTTTCCCCGCCATTCTCGGCCATGAAGGGGCCGGCGTGGTGGTGGAGGTGGGCCCGGGCGTGACCTCCCTGAAGGTGGGCGATCATGTCATCCCGCTCTACACGCCCGAATGCCGCAACTGTAAATCCTGCCTCTCGCGCAAGACCAACCTGTGCACCGCCATCCGCGAGACACAGGGGCGCGGTGTGATGCCCGATGGCACGTCGCGATTCTCGTGCGATGGGGCGCCGGTGATGCATTATATGGGCTGCTCGACCTTCGCTAACCACACCGTGCTGCCCGAAATCGCGCTGGCCAAGGTGCGGCCGGACGCGCCGTTCGAGAAAATCTGCTATATTGGCTGCGGGGTGACGACGGGCATAGGGGCCGTGTTTAATGCGGCTAAAGTGCAGCCGGGCGATAATGTGGTGGTGTTCGGCTTGGGCGGCATTGGGCTCAATGTCATCCAGGGGGCGCGCATCGCGGGGGCGGATAAGATCATCGGCGTGGATCTGAATAATGGCCGTCGGGCGATGGCGGAAAAATTCGGGATGACGCATTTTGTCAACCCGTCCGAGATTGGCGAGGATCTGGTGCCCTACCTTGTCAACCTCACCGGCGGCGGGGCGGATTATTCCTTTGAATGTATCGGCAATGTGAAGGTGATGCGCCAAGCGCTGGAATGCTGCCATCGGGGGTGGGGCACCTCGATCATCATTGGCGTGGCGGGGGCGGGGCAGGAAATTTCCACCCGTCCGTTCCAGCTCGTCACCGGGCGGAGCTGGAAAGGCACGGCCTTTGGCGGCGCGCGCGGGCGCACCGATGTGCCGCGCATCGTGGATTGGTATATGGAGGGCAAGATCAATATCGACGATCTGATCACCCATGTCCTGCCCTTTGAGCAGATTAACGAAGGGTTCGAGCTGATGCGCAAGGGCGAGAGCATCCGCTCGGTCGTTGTTTATTGAAAGGGTAGTTTAAACCGCAATCACGGCGATGCCGGCAGACAAACCGCCTTGGGCCCCATGCGGCCCAAGGCGCCCCCGCCCGTGTTAACCTTTGTTGATTGTTGAAAATATGGCTTTTTAGGCTCAATGCCGTTATGCTTGATTTTCGGTTTTGCCAAAATGGAGGCTGTTGGCGAAGCTTACAATCATACGGGTGGCGTTTTTCATGAGCCGGCGAGAATTAAATAAGGAAAGAGTGCGCAAGGCCATTATCGATGCCGCGCTCACCAAATTCCACGAAAAATCGATCAGTGCCACCACCATGGATGAAGTCGCGGAGCAGGCGATGATTAGCCGCGCGACATTATTTAATTATTTCCCAAGCAAGGCCGAAATCATAGGTCAGATTGTCGAATTGATGGATGAAAACTTCATCAAGCAAATTGATGGTTTCGTAGACGGCCCGCAGCCGCTGGCCAAGCGGGTGGAAGAGTTCTTTTGCGCTCATGCCCATGATCTGGAAACGCGGTGGCTGAGATTTTGCCCTCTCATGGGTATTTCGGTCCAAGGGTGGGATGAAACGGTTGGCGCGCGCCGGTTCGCGCGGTTTATCGCGGCTTTTTTGCGGCTGGTCCATGATGCGCCAGAGGCAGACCGGTTGATGCTCGCGGAGGTGCTGGCGGGAACATATATCGGCATCGTTCATCGGTGGCGCTTTGAAGCGGGGTATCCGCTGCAAAAGCGGTTGGTGGCCGCCGCGCGCTTGGTGCTCAGTTCAATAAAATGATCTGATTTTACAGACTATTTATAAGCTTGCATCGGTCTTTAAAATAATAGATTATAGTCTAAAATTTTTTTGGGGGAGACGGCGGAGGGGGTGCCCGAGATGTTTGTGTTGTCGATAGAGTGCGCGCTATTCTAGCGCCCAAGGCCGGGCGGATGCGGCAAATATCTTTGCCTCAGCACGCGCGGCAAAGAAAATCTTCACGCATTTAATTTGCCAAAATCGATTATAAATCTCACGAATATAAGAGGGGCAAGACGATTGCCGGGGCGTGGTGTTTCCCATGGGGCTAAGTCTTGGCTGGGGTTTTAGTGCGGTTGCGCGCATGCCGCGCAGGGGCACGGGCTTGGCCCACAGTCCCGCCTGCCAAGACACGGTGCGTTTTTAAACTAGATTGAGGAAGGTAAGGCAATGAGCGATCAAGAAGTAACCGTAAAAGACGCGCGGACGCCGCCCGTCGCCACGTGGCAGGTTGTTGGCGCGATGAGCCCGCAAGAGCGCAAGGCATGGCGTGTTGCCAATATTGTAAACAATGTGAGCGCGCATGAACGTGGCGCGGACCGTATTCCCTTCGCCATGGGCTGGTATGTCGCATGCTACTCGGATGAGCTCGCCGTGGGCCAAGTTAAGCCGCTGCGGGCCTTTGGCAAGGAGCTTGTCATATGGCGCGGGGAAGATGGCAAGGCGCGAATCGTCGATGCCTATTGCAAGCATTTGGGCGCGCATATGGGCCATGGCGGCAAGGTTGCGGGCAATTTTCTGGAGTGTCCGTTTCATGCCTGGCGGTATGATGAAGAAGGTGCGGTCAAGGAAGTTCCCTATGCGCGGACTATTCCCCCCCAGGCCAAGCGGCCTTGTGGCGGCTGGCCGACCGAGGAGGGAAGCGGTTTTGTATGGCTTTGGTACCATCCCAAGGGCGAGGCGCCGCACTGGGAGCGCGTTGGTTTTCCCGAAGCTGAAAGCGACGAATACACGGAATTTGATCGCTATGAATGGATCGTGCATGCGCCGCTGCAGTTCCTCGCGGAGAATGCCGCGGATACCGCGCATTTTAAATATATTCACGGTACAGCGACCTTCCCGGATTCAGAGCTGAAATTTGATGGCGTGCGCCGTACGGGCTTGGTCAAAGCCAAGATGGGCACGCCAAAAGGCGAGGTCGACGGGCAAATCATGAACGCGAATATTGGCCCAGGCCAGGCTTGGACAAAATTCAGCGGTATTTCTGATACGTTGCTGATCTCTGGCATGACGCCGATTGAGCATGACAAGGTCCACGTGCGCTTTGCCTTCACCCAGCCGAAGAAAGAGGCGCAAGGCCCGATGGCCGGGCTGGCCCGCGCCCTGATCCGCGACATCATCAAGCAGTTCGACCAAGACAAGGTGGTGTGGGACCGGCAACGCTTTGTTGAAAATGCGCTGCTCTGTGATGGCGATGGTCCGATTGCCGATTTCCGCCGTTGGTACTACCAGTTCTATGTTGAGTGGAATGGCGGTAACGGTCCCAAGCAGGCTGTGGCGGCGGAATAAGGCTGACCATACTGCACGAGGAAGAGCGTTGGCCTTGAACAAGGCGGCTTTCAGATCTTCCTAAAAAATTGCGATATGTTCGTAATTTTTGGCGCCCCTTCGGTATTGTTGGTTTCTGGATTGAACCGCCGAAGGGAGCCTTTTTATTTTGCTTTGGCAGCGTGGGTTTGGAGGCTGTGTAAGCAGACCGGTGCGCCAGCGCGCACCTTTTTCCAAGGCTGTTTCAACAGCCGCTCAAAGCGTGACCAACGATGCTGGCGATAATTCCGCCGCGCAACTAGCCGTCTGCCGTGCGGGGGTGGATGTTCATTATAAAAAATAGGAAGCTTTCATGCCGGACGTTCTAAAAAACAAAGTGGCGATTGTTACCGGGGCAAGCCGTGGGATTGGCGCCGCCATTGCTGTCCGTTTCGCCGCGGAGGGCGCAAAACTGGTTATTACCGCCCGCACACTCGATGAAAGAGACGCAATCGCCGGATCATTGCGCACGACTGAAAAACGCATCCGCGATCAGGGGGGGGATTGTCATGTCATCGCCGCTGATCTCGCGGACGAGGCAGGGCGTAAAGCCATTATCGACGGTGCCTTGGCGCATTATGGCCGGATCGATATATTGGTCAATAACGCCGCCTGGGCTCGTTTTGGCCACACACATCAACACGCGCTGCGCCATATAAGGTTGGCGTTTGAGGTCAATACCATCGCGCCGCTTGAAATGTCGCGCGCGGTGGTGCCTGGCATGATCGCGCAAGGCGGGGGCTGGATTTTGAATATTTCCAGCGGCACATCCGCCCATCCTGGCCCCGCCCCCTTTGCGCCCGATGACCGCTATGTGCAGTTTCATCAAGGCCATAGCCCGACGCTTTATGGGGCAAGCAAAATCGCGACGGAGCGGCTAGTAACGGGTATGGCGGTGGAGTTGGCGGGCCATAATATCGCGGTCAATACGCTGGCGCCGGTGGAAGCGGTGGCCAGCGAGGGCGCGCTTATGGTGGCCGATCTTGGCGGCAAGACAAAGCTAGAGCCGGTTGAAGCCATGGCCGAAGCCGCGCTGGCCTTATGCTCACGCCCGGCAGCGGGGCTGTCGGGGCGGCTGGCGGTGAGCTTGCCGTTGCTCAAAGAGCTGGGGATCGCCATCCATACGCTCGATGGCACGCGGCTCTTCGAAACCCCGCCGGGTTGAACTGCGTTAAAAGGACGGCCCTGGCTGCGCGCCGTGAAACCGCGCGTTTAAGCCAGGGTCTGGATATTTCGGCTAAAGTTAGAGCATTCATTTAAAAGCTGAATGCTCTAGCTTTTAATTTGAGCGAGCAATTTTATGCTATTAGTTTGCCGCTCCGCGTCGACCTAATTGCATATTGCTCTAGGTTCCAGCCAGGGTCATGCCCTCAATCCGCACGGTGGGCGCATCCGTGCCACGCCGGAAGATGAGATCATCCGCCGGGGTAAGCGTGCGGAACATCTCACGCAAATTGCCGGCGATGGTGAATTCCGCCACCGGTTCGGCAAGCTGCCCGTCCCGGATCATGAATCCCGCCGCCCCGCGCGAATAATCGCCGGTCAGCCCGTTCACGCCCGAGCCGATCATCTCGGTCACATAAAGCCCCTCGGCAATATCGGCCATCAACGCGGCAGGCGTCAGCGATCCTGGGCGCATATACACATTGCTCAACCCCCCAGCATGGCCGGTGGTTTTAAGCCCCAATTGGTTGGCGCTGCGCGTGGCCAAAATCCAGCTTGTCAGCACGCCATCGGCGATGAAATCGCGGGGGGAGCCTGGCTGGCCCTCACGGTCAAACGGGCGCGAGCGCAGACCGCGCACGCGCAGCGGATCGTCGGTGATGATGACATTGGGCGCGAAAACCAGCTGGCCCAACGCATCCTTAAGGAACGATGTACCACGCGCGATCGACGCACCGGAAATCGCGCCCGCCAGATGCGAGATAAAGCTGCCCGCCACGCGCGGATCGAACAAAATGGGCAGGGTCGCGGTTTTGGGCCGCTTGGGGTTAAGCCTGGCCAGCGCGCGGGCGGCGGCACTGCGCCCCAATGTTGTCGGATCGTCCAAATCCGCGCCATGCAGGGCAGAGGCATAATCGTAATCGCGCTGCATCTGCGTGCCCTCGCCCGCAATGGCGGTGACCGACACGCCATGCATGGAGCGCGCATATTGGCCCATGAAGCCAAGGCTGGTGGCACGCAGAATCACATCGCGCGACCAGGAAGCCGAGGCCCCTTCGGAATTGGTGATGCCAGATACGGCGAGTGCTGCCTCCTCGGCTTCGGCCGCGCGGGCGATCAGCACAGCCATCTCCGGCTCAGCCCTGTCATCCAGCTCCAGCGGTTCGGCATCCATCGGCGCTGGTGCTGCGGGGATCTCCTCATACGGATCTTCCGGCACCACGCGCGCCATGGCTACCGCCTGCTCGGCCAGCTGGGCAAAGCGCGTGGGCTCGATCGCGCTGGCCGACACCGTGGCATTGCGCTGGCCGATCATCACATGCAGGCCAAGATTGCGCGTCTCCGCCCGCTCGGTTTCCTCAATCCGCCCCAGCCGCCGCTGCACGGCAACCGATGCCCCTTCATGCAGCGCCACCTCGGCCCGCTCGGCCCCGGCGGCGCGCGCGGCCTCCAGCAGCTGGGCTGCCGCTTCCGAAAGCGCGATCATGCGGCCAGCCTGTCGATAATGCTGGAGAATTTAGGCACCTGACCAACCGGGCCGATGGTGGCCAGCGTGGGTTTGCGGCGGAAAATCCCGGAGGCTGCGGCGCGAATATCCGCCACCGTCACCGCCTCGATCCGCGCCACGGTCTCGGCCGCCGGCACCACACGGCCAAAAATCTGCCATTGCCGGGCCAGTTGCTCGCAGCGCGCGCCGGTGGATTCCAGGCTCATCAGCAGCCCGGCCTTAAGCTGGGCGCAGGCACGGGCGAGCTCGGCCTCGCTTACCGCGCGCTGCACTTTTTCCAGTTCCTCCAGGGTCACCGGCATCAGCTCAGCCGCTTCCGATTCACCGGTGCCGGCATAAATGCCAAACAGCCCGCCATCGGCCGCGGGGGCGGTGAAGCTGTAGATGGAATAGACGAGGCCGCGCTTTTCCCGGATTTCCTGAAACAGGCGTGAGGACATGCCCCCGCCAAGCAGGGTGGAGAGCAGCATGGCCGGGTAATAATCCGGCTCGCCATAACCCGGCGATGAGAACCCAAGCACGATATGCGCCTGGTCCAGATCGCGCAGCTCCCGATATTCCCCGCCCATATAGTCGGCGGGCATGGGGGCTAAACGCTCGGCGCGCGGCAGATCGGCGAAATGCCGGGCCGCCAGCTCCACCACCTGCTCATGCTCCAGATTGCCGCTGGCGGCGATAACCATGTTGTCGGGCGTGTAATGCGTCTGCATGAAGCCATGCAGCGCCTCGCGCTTCATGTCGCGGATGATCGCCTCGGTGCCCAGCACCGGCCGGCCCATGGGCTGGGCCGGATAGGCGGCGGACTGGAAATGGTCGAACACGATATCGTCCGGCGTGTCGTTGGCTTGGCCAATCTCTTGCAAGATCACGCCGCGCTCGCGCTCCAGCTCATCGGGCTCGAAGCTGGAATGGCAGAGAATATCGCCGATAATATCGGCCCCCAGCGCCAGATCCTCCTTCAGCAGCTTGACATAATAGGCCGTCTGCTCGCGCGAGGTATAGGCGTTGATATGGCCGCCGACATTCTCAATCGCCTCGGCAATGTCGATGGCCGAGCGGGTCTGCGTGCCCTTGAACGCCATATGTTCCAGAAAATGCGCGGCCCCGTTTTCGGCCGCGGTCTCGTGGCGTGTGCCGGCCCCCACATAGGCGCCGAATGAAACGGTTTCCACCCGTTCCATGCGCTCGGTCAGCACGGTCAGGCCAGAGGGCAGGGTGGTGATGCAAACCTGTTCGGTCATACTGTATTCCTGTTCGCAAAGCGCCGTACCATGGTTTGCACGGCCGCAAGATCGTTCGGGGCCCGGGAAAAATATTCCTCCCTTTCATATAGGTCGGCCAGATGCGGCGGTAAGGGCGGATGCACCCCCACCGCGCGGACAATGGCATCGGGGAACTTGGCCGGGTGCGCGGTGGCCGCCGCGATCACGGGCAAGCCAATGGGCCCTTGTTCGCGGGCCGCGGCAATGCCGATGATGGAATGCGGGTCGGCCAGATACTGGCTCTCACGGTGGGTGCGCGCGATTTCGGCCAGGGTTTCCTCATCCGACAGGCGAAAACCCGTGAAATCCCGCCGGATGGCATGCCACACGGGCTCTGGCACCGCCATGCGGCCATGGGCTCTAAAATCGGCCATGGTTTGGGCGGTGGCGGCGGCATCGCGGCCCAGGAACTCGAACAAAAGCCGCTCGAAATTCGAGCTGACCTGAATATCCATCGAGGGTGAGAGGCTGGGCGCCACGCCCTGGACCGACATATCGTTGGATGCCAGGAAGCGGGCCAGAATATCGTTGCGGTTGCTCGCCACGATGAAGCGCGAAATCGGCACCCCCATCTGCCGCGCCGCCCAGGCGGCCAGAATATTGCCGAAATTGCCGGTGGGCACGGCCACCGCCACCTCCCGGTCTGGGGCGCCGAGCGCAAGGGCGGCCTGCACATAATAGGGGATCTGCGCCGCGATGCGGGCGAAATTGATGGAATTGACGGCCGAGAGGTTCATCTCCTGGCGGAAACCCGCATCGGCGAACATTGCTTTTACCAGATCCTGGCAATCGTCGAAATTGCCGTCCACCGCGATATTGAGGACATTATCGGCGCGCACCGTGGTCATTTGCCGGCGCTGCACGGTGCTGGTCTTGCCCTCGGGATGGAGGATGGTGATATCGATATTGCGGCGGTTGGCGCAGGCCTCGATGGCGGCCGAGCCGGTATCGCCCGAGGTCGCGCCGACGATGCGCACGCGCTCGCCGCGCGCCGCCAGCACATGCTCGAACAAATGCCCGACCAGCTGCAAGGCAAGATCCTTGAAGGCGAGCGTGGGGCCGTGGAACAGTTCCAGCGCGAAGATATTGGTGTCGAGCTGCACCAGTGGCACCACCGCCTTGTGCGAAAACCCAGCATAGGCGCGCCGGCACATGGCCTGCAAATCGGCAAATTCGATACTGCCCGCGGTAAAGGGGGCCAGCACGCGGGCGGCAAGCTCGGCATAGGGCAGGCCGCGCAGGGCGCGCAGCGCATCGGGCGAAAGGCGCGGCCAGGCCTGGGGCATATACAGCCCACCATCGGTGCCAAGGCCAGCCAGGAGCACGCCGGCAAAATCCAGTTCCGCCGCCTGGCCACGGGTCGAGATATAGCGCATCGAAAATCCCCTTGATCTGCCCTGGCCTATACTATCGGAGCAAAGCCGGCAGCAATGCATCCAGCCGCCTGCTCCCCTGCACGGTGGCGGCCAGGGTGGTCTCGTCCAGGGTCAGATACCCTTCCTCGATACAGGCGGCGAGCATGTCCGCCAGCACGGCATCGGCCAAAGCCAGGCCGGTGCGCGCGGCAAAATGCGCCAGCGATACGCCTTCGCGCAGGCGCAGGCCCATCAACAGCGCCTCGCGCGCGCGTGATTCTGAGGGCACGGTCTCCTCATGCGTGGTGCCATGGCCCTGGGCGTTGACCAACGCCATCCAGGCTTCCGGCGCGCGGTGGCGGCTAGTGGCAAGCAGGCTGCCCCCCACGCTCACCCGCCCATGCGCGCCAGGGCCGATGCCGGCATAATCCTGATAGCGCCAATAGCTGAGATTATGCCGCGATTCCCCGCCGGGCTTCGCGTAATTGGAGATTTCATACGCGCGCAGGCCAAAGCGCGCGGCTTCCTCCGCCGTCGCTTCGTAAAGGGCCGCCGCCAACTCTGCGTCCGGCAGTTCAAAATCGCCCCGCCCATACAAGGTGGCGAATTTCGTGCCCTCCTCGATGGTGAGCTGGTAGAGCGAGAGATGATCGGCCGCCAGACCCAGCGCCTGGCGCAATTCAGCCCGCCAGGCGGCCAGGCTCTGCCCTGGGCGGGCGTAGATCAGGTCGAAGGATAAGCGCGGGAAGAGTTTGGCGCCAAGCTCTATGGCGGCGATCGCCTGCCTGGCATCGTGCTGGCGGCCGAGGAAGGCCAGGGCGGCATCGTCAAAACTCTGCACCCCGATGGACACGCGGTTGACCCCCGCCGCGCGATAGCCGGCAAAGCGCCCGGCCTCGATGCTGGTTGGGTTTGCCTCCAGCGTGATCTCGATATTATCGGCGGGCGTGAACAGCCGCGTGGCATCCGCGATCAGTGCTGCCACGCTGGCCGGATCCATCAGGCTTGGCGTGCCGCCGCCAAAAAAAATCGAGGTCAGACGCCGGGGACCAAGCCGCAGCCCTTCCCAGGCCAGTTCCGCGCGCAAGGCGGCCAGCATTTCGGCTTGGGGCATATACGCGCGCACATGCGAGTTGAAGTCGCAATAGGGGCATTTATTCAGGCAAAAGGGCCAGTGAATATAAAGGGCGAGATCGTCCATCGCCTGGACATAGCGCAATGGCGCGGCGTATCCCAGCGGTCATGCATGCCATCGCGGTTGATCATCTTTCAAAACGTTACGCCCACACGCTGGCAGTGGATGATATTTCCTTTACCCTGGAGCGGGGCAACATTCTGGGCCTGCTGGGCGGCAATGGCGCGGGCAAGACCACCACCATCTCCATGTTGCTGGGGCTGCTGGTGCCCACATCCGGGAAAATCACCCTGCTTGGGCACGATATGGCGCATGACCGCTTCGCCGCCCTGGCGCGGATGAATTTTTCCTCGCCCTATATCGCCCTGCCGGCGCGCCTGTCGGTACGGGAGAATCTGGAAGTTTATGGGCATCTCTATAACGTGCCCGGGCTTAATGCCCGTATCCGCGAGTTGGCCGCGCAGTTCGATCTCACCGGGCTGTTGGCCCGCCCGGCGGGTGAACTCTCGGCCGGGCAGAAAACCCGTGTCGCTTTGGCCAAATCGCTGATCAACCGGCCCGATCTGCTACTGCTGGATGAGCCGACCGCAAGCCTGGACCCCGATACGGGCGATTATGTGCGCACCGTGCTGGAGGCGTACCGCGATGAGACGGGGGCGGCCATTTTGCTCGCCTCGCACAACATGGCCGAGGTGGAGCGGCTTTGCGATGATGTGCTGATGATGAAAACCGGGCGGATCGTCGACCAAGGCCGGCCAGCCGAGCTGATTGCCCGCTACGGACGGCAAACCATGGAGGACGTGTTTTTGCACATTGCGCGCAGTGAAGCATTATGAATCCCGCCTTGCGCCGCGTTTGGGGGCTGATTTACCGGCATGTCGCCTTGTACCGCCGCTCCTGGCCGCGTCTGGTGGAAATCGCCTATTGGCCCACGCTTAACATGCTGATCTGGGGGTTTACCTCGCTTTATATCGCGCAGGCGCACAGCGCCCCGCGCGCCGTGATCGCGGGCGGGCTGATCGGCGGAGTGCTGCTATGGGAGATCACGCTGCGCGGCCAGATGGGGCTGACCTTAAGCTTTCTGGAGGAAATCTGGTCGCGCAATCTCGGGCATTTATTTGTCAGCCCCTTGCGTCCGGGCGAGATGCTGGCCGCCTTGCTCACGGTCTCGGCCGTGCGCACAACCCTTGGCCTGCTTCCTGCCACAATCATCGCCTACCTGCTCTACCGCTATAATATTTTTGCGCCGGGACCCGTGATGCTGCTGTTTTTCCTCAATCTTCTCGTCATGGGCTGGTGGGTGGCGTTGGGCATCATCTCGCTCTTGTTCCGCTATGGCGCGGGGGCCGAGGCGCTGGCCTGGACATTGGCGTTTGGCATCACCCCGCTGGCTTGTGTTTATTATCCGCTGGCGGCGCTGCCCGTCTGGCTGCAGCCTTTCGCGCAGATCCTGCCGGCGGCGCATATTTTTGAGGGCATGCGCGCTGCCCTGCTGCATCATGTCACGGATTGGCGGGAGCTTGCCCTGGCCTTTGGGCTGAATGCCGCCTGGACATTGGGCGCCATTGCCTTGTTCGCGGCTGAATTCCGCCGCGCGCGGGTGCGTGGCGCGCTAATTGCGATTGGAGAATGAGCATGCGGCATCGTTTTTGGCTGATTCGCCACGCCCTCGTGCATCCGGACTCCATGGCCTATTTGTATGGTACCGACGATGTGCCCGTCTGCCCCGACACCATGGCCGCCGACACCGCGCGCTATGCCGTCCTGGCCGCGCGCCTGCCGCGCCCGGCCCGGCTGGTCTGCTCGCCGTTGCGCCGCACCCAAGACACCGCCGCCGCCCTGATGCGCGCCGGTTACCCAAAGCAGCCCGCCTTACTCGACCCCGCCTTCGTCGAGCAGGATTTTGGTGCGCTGCAAGGTCAGCCCATCGCCGATTTCCATGCGCGCGGGCAGGATGAGCGGCATCCGTTCTGGCCCATCCACGCGGCTGAAACCCCGCCCGAGGGCGAGAGTTTCGCGCACATGGTCGCGCGTGTCGGTGCTGGGCTGGACGCGCTGCTCACCACCGCCCCCGGGCGCGATACCATTATCATCAGCCATGGCGGAGCGATCCGCGCGGCCTGCGCGCATGCGCTGGGCCTGACCCCGCATCAGGCTTTGTGCCTGCAGATTGACAATATCTCCCTCACCCGGCTTGAACATAACGAGCATGGCTGGCGGGTCTTGTCGGTGAATGAGCATTCGGTGGCGGTTGCGTCCGTAGCCGCCAAACAACAACAAGGAGCCTTGTGATGAAACGCCTGCTGCTTGCCGTAACGCTTGCCCTTGGCACCGCCGCCCCAACCCTGGCCATGGCCGATCCCATCCAGCATCTGGTGGATAGCTCCACACTGTCGCTGGAAGACATGATGGGCGGCTCCGAGGGTACCCAAGCCCAGAATTTCCTGCGCAAGGCCAAGGCCGTGGTGATCTGCCCGGATATTTTCCGCGCCGGCTTCATTCTGGGCGGCGAGGGCGGTAGTTGCGTGATGTCCGCCCGCCTGTCCGACGGCAGCTGGTCCGACCCCGCTTTTTACAGCATGGGCAGTGCGAGCCTTGGCTTTCAGGCCGGGATTCAGAGTGCTGAGCTGATGATGCTGGTCATGACCAATGGCGGGTTGAACGCGCTGCTGAACTCGCAATTTAAATTCGGCGCCGATGCCGGGCTGACCGTGGCCACCTTGGGGGCGGGAGTAAGCGGGGCGATGTCCACCGCAATCGATGCCGATATTATCAGCTTCTCCAAGAGCCAGGGCCTGTATGGCGGCATTTCGCTCTCGGGCGCCATTCTCTCTAACGATTCGGGCAAAGAGCAGAAATATTACGGCCAGCAGCTCGATGCGCGGCAGATCGTGGTGGGCGGTCAGGGCTCTAACCCGGGTGCCAACCCGCTGAAGACGCTGCTGGCGCGTTACGGCGCCCCGGCGCAGCAAACGCGCTGATCCCTCCGCGCGCTGGCGTGGCGCGTTTAATGGCGGTGAATGGTTTTGCGGAACGCGGACGGGCTTTGGCCGCAGAGGCGCCGGAACGCGACCGCAAAGCCGGTGGGAGAGGCGAACCCAAGCTGATAGGCAATGTCCTTGATTGAGCGGTCCCGCGCGGCCAGTAATGTTTGCGCGCGTTCGATACGCACGCGCTGGACATGGGCGTGGATCGTCTCGCCGCGTGCCTGGCGGAAGCTGCGCATCAGATGTCCTGGGCTGACATCGCATATGCGGGCCAGTTCAGCGATTGTTGGGCTGCGATCGAGCGCGTTGGCTATGTAATCTGTCAGCCGGGTCAGCTGGGCGGGGGAAAGCCCGCCAGAATGGGACCGCCGTTTCTCGGAATCCTGGCGGACATGGCGCACCACATCGACAATGGCCGCGCGGACCAGAAGATCGCTCATCGTTTCGCGGGCAAAGCCGGGCGCGCGCAGCTCCAGGGCCAAGCGATGCATCATTTCCTTGAGCTGCGGCGCGCGAATATCACCGCAGGCAAGCAGCTGGTTTTCGGACAGGCCCTGTTCAAACAGCGCCAAATCGGGGAATGCGCCGTAATCGAGCCGGCATGATAGGGTTTGTTGCACGCCGCCTGGCCCCCAGCCGATAATAGGCACGCCGCCTGGCACAAAGGTAATGTTGCCAAACCGGAAGGCGCTGGTCTTTTGCCGCTCGCGTATATAGCGTCCCGTGGCTCCGTGTGCGCGCCCGCTGAGACTGACCGAGAGAACATGATCGGCGCGGGTTTTGCCGCCATGGGTGGGCGCTTCGTGGTTATAGGTGCGCAGTTGCAGGTTAATCCCCGGAAGCGAGAGCATCGCCTCGACCTCATAATCACGCGCACGCGGCGCCAGCGCGCGTTCGATCGCAGCCTTGTCGTGCATTGTTTTGTCCTTGTTCCTCCCGCGTTTTCGCGTGCTTATCCAAAACGCACCAAACTATATCGCCAGATCCGCCGATCGGCCAGCATCGCGCCGAAAATGTTGGCTTTTGAATAGATGTGCGTTTTGGGCAGGTTTTTAGGCTTTGCGGCGCCACGCGCCTGGGCGTAGCCTCGCTCATTATAATAAGCCCCCGTCGCGAGCCCGCGCGGCGCTGATGTGGAGAGGAGTGTCATTTTCCGATGCGACCCCGCCGATTGCATATGTTGAGAAAACGGCTCTCCCATGGGCGTTGAACCAACATGGCGCTATGACCCGTTCTCGGCCGAGGCAATGGCCGCGCCCGCGCCGCTCTATCGCCAGCTGCGCGCGGCGTACCCGGTTTATCCCTTGCCGCAATATCGTGCCTGGGCCTTGTCGCGTTTCGAGGATGTGTGGAACGCCTTTCTCGACCGGGACAGATTTACTGAGGCCGAGGGGCAGGTTTTTGCGCGCGAAACGCTGCTGGCCCCCGCCGGGGCCGCGCTGCCCGCGCCCAAGCTCGTGCCGCTTGATCTGTTTAATAATCTCGACCCGCCCGTGCATGGCCTGGTGCGTCGGGCCATGGGCGCGTCATTACTGCCTGGGGCGGTCGCCAAGATGGAGCCGATGCTGCGCGATCTCGTGCGCGCGCGGCTAGACCAGCTCGCCCAAAGCGGGCGGATGGATATCAATCTCGATCTTGCCAGCCATGTCGCCGCGGGCGCGGTTTGCCATATTGTCGGCTTGGGGCAAGGTGCGCGCGCCGAGGTGATCTCGCTTGTCAATCGCGCCGTCGCGCGCCGGCCCGGTCAGCCGGGAATGACCGAGGAGGGATGGGCGGCCGTTGCCGAACTGGCCGCGCGCCTTAAGCACTTGGTGGCCCAGCGACGTGCTGGCGCGGTGCCGGGCGACCCGCGCATGATTGACGGGCTAATGCGTGCCGCCATTCCCGGGCGCGGCCCGTTGAGCGATGATGAGGTCGCTCAGCAACTGATCAGCATTCTGATCGGCGGCACGGAATCACTGCCCAAGGTCATTGCCGCGGGATTGCGCGAATTGTGGCGCCAGCCCGCCCAGCGCGCCGCGATCGCGGCGGATCCGGGCGCGCGCGCCGCCGCCGCGGTTGAGGAAATGGTCCGCATGTTCAGCCCCGCGCAATGGTTTGGCCGCACGCTGAAACAAGACGCCGTGATCGCGGGCACGTCCATGCGCGCGGGAGAACGCGTATTGTTGCTCACCGCCTCGGCCAATCATGATGAACGTGAATTCGACGATCCGGATACGTTCCGCTGGGACCGGCCGATGCGCCGTGTGGTTGCTTTTGGGATGGGGCCGCATTTTTGCATTGGTGTTCATCTCGCGCGGCTGGAGGGGCGGTTGATCGTGGAGGAGCTGCTGCGGCGTTTTCCCGATTACACCATCGATGAGGCCGGTGGTGTGCGTGCCACATCCGAATTCCAGATCGGCTGGGTGAAGCTGCCGATCGTGGTTCATGATCAGGGGAAAACCACATAATGCCCATGCATGTCATTGCGGCCCAGCCACGGATCGTCGCCAGCGGGTTCGCCTTTGCTGAAAATCTGCGCTGGCACAATGAACGGCTATGGTTTGCCGATATTCACGGCGGCGCCGTCTACGCCGTGGATGGGGCAGACGCGCTGGAACAGATTCTCACGCCGCCTGATTCACCCTCGGGGATTGGTTTCATGCCCGATCAGAGCCTGTTGATCGTGGCGGTGCATGATATGAAGATCATGCGATGGAAGGATGGATGGCTGCATGTCCATGCCGATCTGTCGTCCATGGCTAAGGCCGGGCTCAATGATATGCTGGTCGATCCGCAAGGCCGCGCCTATGCCGTGCAGCATGGATTCGATTGGCGGGGCGGTGAGCCCCCCGTGGCGGCGGCGCTGCTTTGCGTTGAACCCGATGGCGGCGTGCATGTGGCGGCACAGGGGTTGGAAAGCGGTAATGGCATGGCGCTGACGCCCGATGGCGGCACCTTCATTGTGGCCGAAAGCGCCGCTTGCCGGTTGAGCGCCTTTGACCGCGATGCACGGGGGCGTTTGTCAAACCGGCGCGTTTTTGCGCAATTGCCCGATGGTTATTATCCAGATGGCATCTGCCTTGATGAGACCGGCGCGGCCTGGGTGGCGTGCTGCTGGGGGCCTGGTGTTATCCGTGTGGAGGCGGGCGGCGCGATCACGCATGTGCTGCCAAGCGCGCAGGGGCGTAATCCGTTTTCATGCGTGTTTGGCGGGCCGGACCGCAAGACATTGTATGTCTGCACGGCCGAGCAGGAGGAGCCGCAAAGCGCGCTGGCCAGAATGGCGTCGCGGATCGAGGCGGTTGATGTCGGCTTTGCCGGGGCTGGCCTGCCGTGAGCGGTGACGGCCTGCAGGCCGCGCTGCGCGAGGCGGTGGGCGCGGCCGAGCTTTTGAGCGGCGCGGTGATCGAGCCGCGTTACCACACGGATCTGCGGGGGCAGCCTCGCCCGCGTCCGGCCTTTGTCGTGCGGCCCGCCAGCACGGATGAGGTCGCCGCGGTGCTGCGGGCCGCACAGCGTTTTGCCACGCCGGTGACCACCCAGGGCGGACGCACGGGCGTGGTGGGCGGGGCCGATGCCGAGGCGCATGGCATTGTCCTTTCGCTTGAGCGGATGAACCGGATACTCGATCTCGACCCCGCCAGCATGACGATGACGCTGGAGGCGGGGTGCATCCTGCAAACGGCGCAGGAACAGGCCGAAAGTCAAGGGCTGTTGCTGCCGCTGGACCTTGGCGCGCGGGGCAGCGCGACCGTTGGCGGCAATATTGCAACCAATGCGGGCGGGGTGCGCGTGCTGCGCTGGGGTATGATGCGCGACATGGTGCTAGGGCTGGAGGCGGTGCTGGCCGATGGCACAATCCTGTCGGGGTTGCGCAAGATCATCAAGGATAATGCGGGGTATGATCTCAAGCAGCTGCTGATTGGCAGCGAGGGGACGCTGGGTGTGGTCACCAAGGCGGTGCTGCGTTTGCGCCCCATGCCCACCAGTACACAGACCGCCTTGGTGGCGGTGCCGCGTTTCGCGCATGCGATAACCTTGCTGCGCAGGCTTGAAGGGGCGCTGGCCGGCACGCTTTCGTCTTTCGAGGTGATGTGGGATGATTTCTATACCCTGACCACCACGGTGAATGCCGCCAAACAGTCCGCCCCCCTGCCGCCGGGTGCTCCGTTTTATGTGCTGGCCGAAGCCATGGGTGCAGAACCAGAGCGCGATGCCGCGCGCTTTGAGAGCGTCTTGGCCGACGCGCTGGCCGATGGTCTGGGCACGGATGCGGTGATCGCCCAGTCGGAGGCGGAACGTCAGCGATTATGGGCGGTTCGCGAGGATCTGAATGCGCCTATGGCGCGGTTATGGCCGCTTTTTGCCTTTGATGTCAGCGTGCCCGTGGCCGAGATGGAGGCTTTCGTGGACGAGGCCAAGGCATGTGTTGGCATCATTTTCCCTGACAGCCGCTTTGTCACCTACGGCCATATTGGCGATGGCAATTTGCATCTGATGGTTGGTGTGGGCCGCGCCGATGCCGATGCCCACCATGCCGTGGACACCGCGATTTTTAAAACGGTGCGGCACTTTAATGGCTCGATCTCGGCGGAGCATGGAATTGGCACGGCCAAGCGGGACTATATTGGCTATAGCCGCACGCCGGCGGAATTGGCGCTGATGAAAACGATTAAGACTGCCATGGACCCGGCCGGCATTCTCAATCCCGGCAAGCTCTTGCCAGCCTGAAAGGCACCGCCATGACCGATTGCGCCCCCTTGCGCCGTTCCATGCTGTATTTGGCCGGCGCTTATCCTGAGATGATCAGCGCCTATCCACGGTTTCCGGCCGATTTATTCTGCTTTGACCTGGAAGACGGCACCCCGCCGGCGATGAAGGCGGCGGCCCGCCAGACGATCGCCGAGATTTTACACCAAACCCCCGATGCCGCGCGGCGGGAGCGTTTGCTGCGCGTGAACGGGCTCGACACCCCATGGGGATATGCTGATTGCGTGGCCGCGGCCACGTTACCGCTGAGCGGTGTTGTGGTGCCCAAGGTCGATGGCGCGGGCATGGTACGGCAGGTCGAGGCAGTGCTGAACGCGGCCGGCGCGCCGGCCGATATGCGTATCTGGTGCCTCATCGAAACGCCGTTGGGCGTGCTGCGCGCGGCCGATATCGCCACCGCCAGCCCGCGCATCGCGGGGTTGGTGGTCGGCAGTACCGACCTGGCCGAGGCCCTTAATGTCCGCCAGACGGCAAGCCGTATGAACATGCTCTGCGCGCTGGGCCAGATCGTGCTGGTCGCCCGCGCTCATGGCCTAGCGGTTATCGATGGCGTGCATCCCAATTATGCCAACACGGATGGGTTCGCCGAAAGCTGTGCGCAAGGGGTGGAATGGGGGTTTGATGGCAAATCGGTGGTGTTGCCCGCCACGATCGCGATGGCCAATGCCGCTTTTGGTGTGAGCCAAGGCGATATTGCCCAGGCCCGCGCGCAGGTGACGGCCGCTGACCAGGCCCAGGATGGCTATGTCAGTCGCCACTTTGCCCATGCGCGCCGTCTTCTGGCGAGGGCCGCCCATATTGAACAGCAGGACAAGCTGCGCACGAGCTTGGCGCGCACGGCGCATGCCCCCTAGAGCAATTTCATGCGTTTATCTTGACCCGCAAGAGACAAGATAAACGCATATTGCTCGTTCAAACATAAAGCTAGAGTCTTCAGCGAAAAGCTGAAGACTCTAGTGTGATGGTTCTGAAATTCGTGACATGGAATATCATGAATTTCAGAAGCTGAATCACACTAGGTTATTGATTTTTCTAGTGTCCACCATGATTCTGAAATCTAACGGATTTCAGAATCGGGACACTAGCGCCACAAGCGCCGCGCCAAGCTGGATCAGCCCGGCAGTTCGATGGCCACGCGCAAACCGCCGCCAGGGCGTTCCAGCAGCCGCATATCGCCGCCATGCGCGCCGATAATGTCGCGCGCGATGGCCAGGCCCAGCCCGGTGCCGCCAGGTTCCGTGCTCTCAAACGGTTTGAGCAGGAGCTCACGCTTCTCGTCCGGGATGCCAGGACCGTCATCGTCGATGAGAATACGCACCAAGGTGGGCGTCGCGCGCGCCGCGCCAACCCAGACATGGGTGCCGTGGCGGCGGGCATTGTCGATCAGGTTGGTCAATGCCCGGCGCATCGCCTCGGGTCGCAGCGTCAGCATCAGCCCATCGGGCACGGCAAGGCTAATCGCAGTGCCCGCGCGCCGGGCCGCGGCACAGACATCCTCGAGCAGCGGCGCCAGATCCGTGAGGGTGGGCTGCTCGCCACCCTCGCCGCGCGCGAAGGTGAGATAGACGCCAATCAGCCGTTCCATCTCCTCGATATCGCCGGTCATATCGGCAAGATCGGCTTCGGACAGGGTAGGCTGCATGGCCAAGGCCAAGCGCAGCCGGGTGAGCGGCGTGCGTAGATCGTGGCTGATGCCTGCCAGCATGGTGGTGCGCTGCGCCAGGAAGCGACGCAGCCGCTCTTGCATGCGGTTGAAGGCGGTGGCGGCGCGCCGCACCTCAATGGCGCCGGCTGGACGCAGCGGCCCCGTGTCGCGGCCCATGCCAAAAGCCTCGGCGGCTTCGGCCAGCCGTTGAATGCCACGGACCTGGCTCCGCAAGAACAAGGCGGCGAGGCCAAACAGCAGAATCGCCGAGCCGATCAGCCAGACCAGAAAAATGTAAAACGTGCCGACATAAAGCCGTTTGCGCGGTACGCCGATGCGCAGCACCCCATCGGGCATTTGCACATTGATGAAAATGCGGCCCGGCTTGCTGTACCAGGCGACATTGAAGGGGCGGTGCAATTGGCTTTGTAGCGCGCGGGCAAGATCGGTATCCACCGGGCCGGGCGCGTCTGGCGGTGGGAGATGGCGTAGCACCTCGCCACGCAGAAAAATGGTGCTGAACTCAAAATGCTGGTTGGTTTCCTGGATCACAAGGCTGCGCCGGGTGGGGTCGCGGTCGATCTCATCGACCATGAAGCCCGCCTCGCCGGCCACACCACCGGCCAGCCGGCGCGACAATTCATCGAGATGGCTGCCATAAAAGATTTGAAGCGCGACCGCTTGCACCAGCACTAGAGGTACTAGCACGATGAGCAAGGAACGCCCGAACAGGCCGCGCGGCAGCAATTTGCGCAGCAGCCGTTCAATCCCGCGTCCGCCCGGTCCGAATCTCATGCGCCGGGTTTGAGCATATAACCCTTGCCGCGCACGGTTAGCAGGTAGCGCGGCTCGCGCGGGTCGGGTTCGATCTTGCGGCGCAAGCGGGTAACCTGCACGTCGATGGCGCGTTCATTCACATCGTCAAGCCCCAGTGCCGTGGCCAGGGCCTCGCGCGAGAGGGCTTCGTGCGGATGCGCGGCCAGGGCCGAAAGCAAGGCTAATTCGGCTCCGGTTAGGCGCGTGCGGCCGCTGGCCGAGGCCAGCTCGCCGCGCTGGGGCTCGAATATGGCGGTGCCAAGCTGCAAGGGCAGGGGCGGCAAGGAAGGGGGCTGCGCGCGGCGCAACATGGCGCGGATACGCGCGGTCAGCACCCTGGGGTCGAACGGTTTGCCCAGATAATCATCGGCTCCCGCCTCGAACCCGGCGATGATGTCTTCTGGCGTGTCACGCGCGGTGAGCAGCAAGATCGGCATGCTGGGTGTGCGCTCAGCGCGCAAATCGCCGGTCAGGGCCAGGCCCGTTTCGCCTGGCATCATCACATCCAGCACCATCAGATCGAAATCCAGGAAACGCAGCTTGTCGCGCGCCTCGGCGGCGGAGCGGGCCTGGGTCACCCGGAAACCATTCTCGGTTAGGTAGCGCCCGGCCAGGGCGCAGATCCGCGCATCATCATCGACCAGCAAGATATGTGGCGCATCGCCATTCATCGCTTAAGCCCGCTCCGCGTCGTGTCTGGCGTATCGAGATACTGCCGCCCCTGAGCCCGGATCAGCCCGCGCAGCACACGTTTAAAGCCATCCACCGCCGGGCCGCCCGCCTCGCGATAAGCCGCGATCAGCCGTTCGCGCTGGGCCTCGAACAAGCGCCGCTCCAGGGCCGCGCCCGCCTCCGTGAGGGTAAGCAGGCGCTGACGCCGATCCTGGCTGCCGGGTACCTGTGCGACGTAGCCGTCTTGGATCAGCGGGCCCAGAACCCGCGTGAGGCTCTGCTTGGTGATGCCGAGAATGGACAGGAGATCGCCCACTTTTAGCCCCGGGCGCCGCGCGATCCAATGCAGGGCACGGTGATGCGCCCGGCCAAAGCCAAGCTCGGCCAGGATGGCGTCGGGGGCCTCGGTGAGGTCGCGCAGGGCAAAAAAGATCATATCCTGAGCGATTCGCAGCTCATCTTCGCGCAGAAACAGCAGCCCAGAGCCGGGGGCGGCATGGGACGAAGCGCCCAAAGATTCCCGTTTTATGGCGGGAAAAGGTTGAGCGGTAGGGTCTTGCATGGCAGATTCGCAATCTTCAGAGGTTTCCCATACTCTGTATGGCAGTATGGCTGACTTATATCTAGCGTGATTCTGGCATAATAACTAGCGCAAACGGAGAGTTTTGACCATGGCGCTTATTCCTTTTGACGATCGTGACGGCTTCATCTGGTGGGACGGCAAGCTGATTCCCTGGCGCGAGGCGAAGCTGCATGTGTTGAGCCATGGGCTGCATTACGCATCCGCGGTTTTCGAGGGCGAGCGTTCCTATGGCGGCAATATCTTCAAGCTGGACGCGCATACCGACCGGCTGATCGAGTCGGGCCGGCATTTGGGGTTTGAAATTCCCTTCACCCGCGAGCAGATCAACCAAGCCTGTATCGACGTGTTGAAGGCCAATAATTTGACCGATGCCTATGTTCGCCCGCTGGCCTGGCGTGGTTCCGAACAGCTTGCCGTTTCGGCGCAGCATACCAAGATCCACCTCATGGTTGCATGCTGGCAATGGCCAAATTTGTTCGGCGCCGACCGCATGCAGGGCGTGCGTCTGGGCATTGCCGATTGGCAGCGCCCCCACCCCAAAACCGCGCCCACGGCGGCCAAGGCCGCGGGGCTGTACATGATTGGCACGCTCTCCAAGCATAAGGCCGAGGCTGAAGGGTATAACGACGCTCTAATGTATACCTGGGATGGGTTTGTGGGCGAGGCGACCGGCGCCAATATTTTCTTCGTCATGGATGGTAAGCTGCACACCCCCATCGCCGATTGCTTCTTGGATGGCATTACCCGTAAGACCGTGGTCGCGCTGGCCAAGGCGCGCGGCATCGAGGTGGTGGAGCGGCACATCAAGCCCGAGGAGATGGCCCAGTCCGGTGAGGCGTTCGTAACCGGCACCGCGGCCGAGGTAACCCCGGTGCGCCAGATTGGGCCGGAATTGACTTTTACGCCAGGGCAAATCACCGAGACCTTGCTGGCCGATTACGAGGCGCTCGTGCGGATGGCGCCTGAGGACGTGGCCAAGCACGCAGCCTGAATGCCGCCGCCGCGGCGGCGCGTTTGATTTTTGTTTTGTTTGTGAACTGGCGGTTGTAAGGGCCGCCAGTTTTTTTGTGTCCGTCGTACCGGCACCGGTCTGACCAGATAAAAAATGCGTGAATTGTTTTGTTGACAGAAACGCGTCAAGGTGGAACAGTTTTGGGGTATAATAAACCACAGGGAGAGAAGAATGAACGCGTCCCAAAACGGGGTGGGATTTTCGTTGTTCCTGTTAAAATATTTGATTTTTGAAAATAAGAAGGTAGGTGAGCGGAGGTTTTGCCGTGGCAAGCTCTCGGCCTTCATGCTGGTTTCCACCAGCCTGTCCGCCCCCATGGCGCATGCGGCTGGCGTGCAACTTGGCGATGTTACGATTACGCTTCAATCAACCCTCGGCTATACGCTGGGCGTGCGGACGGCGCCGGTCAATAATGGGGCGCTGGGGCTGAACACCGATGATGGTGACCGCAATTTCCGTTCTGGAATCATGGAAAACCGGTTCCAGACCTTGGAACAGCTGGGCGTTGTTGATGGCAATTACGGGTTTCGGGCCAGCGCGTTGGCGTGGATCGACACCGCATATTTGCAGCGAAACAAGAATAATTCACCTTATACCGTGAATGCGTTTGGCGTGGGGCCGCAAGGCTTCCCGAGCGGTACGGTGGCGAATGAGGGACGGCGGATCGAGCCGCTGGCGGCGTTCATTTACGGCAGTGAATATTTCGCCAACGGGGATCAGAAGCTTTCCTGGCAAATCGGCCGGCAGACCATCACCTGGGGCGAGAGCCTGTTCTCGCTCGATGGCATTTCCAGCCTGCAGGCGCCGCTGGATTTCTACGAAGCGCAATCATTGCCAAATCCGCAGGCGCAGTCTTTGTTTCTGCCAACGGGCGCGGCTTCTTTCGCGTATAGCTTTGCCTCAGGCTTGTCGCTTGCCGCCTATTGGCAGTTTGAGTATGAGCCGGATATTTTGCCTGGTTCGGGCAGCTATTTCTCAAGCGCGGATCTGGTCGGGCCGGGAGCATCGCGCATTCTGGTGGCGCCGCTCAATGTCACCAGCGCGTCCATCTATCGCGGGCCCGACATCCGGCCATCTAACGGGCTCGATCAGTTCGGCGTCTCGGTGCGGCAAAATTTTGGCAATGTTCAGGTGGGGGCGTATTTCGTCCGCGGCATTCCCAAAACGCCAGCTATCTATTCCACGATCTATGCCACGCCCCAGCCAGGACCCGCCGGCGCGGCGCTGGGCCAGTACAGGCTTGTTTACGCGCAACCTGTGAATGCTTATGCGATTAGCGCCTCGACGCTGTTTCATGGCGCCAATGTCGCCGCTGAGATTTCCGGCCGTACCAACCAGCCGCTGATCAGCAGTGTCGCATCCTATAATGCGGCGACGCCGGCAAGCTATGATCATCCGCTTTATGCCATCGGCAATGTGGTCGATGCGCAGATCTCCGCGCTTTACCTGACGAAGCCAATGCCGTTCATGCCCAATGGCGCCAATATCGCGGCGGAATTGACCTTGAACAAGGTTCTAGGTGTTACCAAGAACAAACAAAATCTTGCCCCCGGCAATACCAGCGAGGGCGGGGCGTTCGAGATTACATTTTCGCCAAGCTGGTTCCCGCTGAATGATGTGGAAGTTGATCTGCCTTTGGGGTGGACCACCACCTTTATGGGAGATTCGCAATATGATGGATCGGCCGCCGGCACGGGAGCCATCGATATTGGGGTGAAGGCAATTTACAAGGCCAACCTGACCGTGGGCTTTAATTATCAGCGCTATTACGGCCCATCCAATCGCCAAGCTCTGCTGGATCGGGATTTCGCAACATTTTACGTTCAAAGAACGTTTTGATGAATGCCACTTTGTGGAGGAAGACGCATGAAACGTCGTAAAATTGTCGGTGGGGCTGCGGGTCTTCTCGCGGCACCGTTCATTCTGAGGCAATCTCCCTTCAGCCCCGGTGTGGCACGTGCTGATGCGGTGGCCGATCCCGCGCGGCTGACCCAGGATTTAACCCCGCTTGGCGCCGAGCGCGCGGGCAGCAAAAGCGGGCTGATTCCGGCATGGACCGGTGGCGCCCATACACCGCCCGCGGACTGGGCGCCTGATAAGCTACCGCCGGATTTGTTCGCCGGGCAGAAGCCGGTTTTCACGGTCACCAAGGATAATATGGCGCAATATGCCCATATGCTCAGCGCCGGTCAGGTGGAAATGCTGAAGCGGTATGGCGGCAAAGGATACAGGATGGATGTGTATCCGTGCGAACGAACGGCATGCGCGCCCGATTATGTCTATAAAAATACGGCCTTGAATGTAACGAGGTCGAAATTTGCGCCCGGCGGCGTGCGTTACGGTGTGGCCAACGCCATTGGCGGTATTCCTTATCCTATTCTCGATCCCGATCCGGCGGTGGCGGGGGCGCAGGCGATTTGGAACCACCAGCTCCGTTGGGGCGGATATGAATGGTTCAATGTACCATCCGCCTATGTTGTTAGTAATGGCAACCGGGTGCTGACGAGTTCAGGAAAATCCTACACACGTATTTCCTATTACGAGCCGGGCGTGGATGTAGAGAATTTTTCTGGTTTCTACTATATTAACTGGGAGGAGTATGTAGCGCCGCCGCCCATTGCGGGCGGAAAATTCATGGCGGCCTTCACGCTTCAACCCAAGGAACATCCCGATCAGGCCTGGGAATATCTGGTCGGCGAGGGGCGCATCCGCCAGCTTCCCGCCTTTGAGTATGATAGCCCGATTACCCAGTATAACGATGCCGCCGATGCTGATGAGGCGTTTGGGTTTGTCGGCGCGCTGGACCGCTATAATTGGAAGCTGGTCGGCAAGAAGGAGATGATCGTCCCCTACAACCAGAACAGCCTGTACATGGCCCAGCCCCAGGATGCGATGCTCTCCGATTTCGTGAATCCAGATTTAATCCGCCATGAAGTGCATCGTTGTTGGGTTGTGGAGGCGACATTGGCGCCCGGCGCGCGCATGTCTGAGCCGTTCCGCCGGTTTTATCTCGATGAAGATACGTGGATGATCATGCTGACCGACGGGTATGATGATCAGAAAAATTATTGGCGGTTCAGTTATAACACCAACGCCGCGCGTCCAGATTTGCCAGGCACCATTTATCAGGGACAGATCATTTGTAATTTGCAGCAGCAGGAATATGTTTTCGCGCAGCCTCTATTCAACGCGCCGTTCCCGCAAAATGGAAATTGGGTATTCAAATCCTTGCCCAATTCCATGTTCCAGCCGCAATCCATGGTGGATTCGGGCGGCTTGTAGGCAAAGCCGGCGCTGCTTCCGCGCCACGACATAAGCCGCGCGGCACGGAAGCGTGATGGAGACGCGTCTTGAAGATCGCAAGAAAGTTTTTTCTGTTCCTGGCGATGGTAATTTTGGCGCCAGGTGGGGGCGGATTGGCCGATCCGGCTGGCTATTACGCGCTATCGCATGCGGCCATTCCCGTGAAGGATCCAGGCGGTGTAATGCTGGATGCGCTGGCGCAAGCGGGTGTTCGAATCTTCGCCGCCGGCCAGCATGGCGTGATCGCCATGGCTAAGGCCGGGCATCCGCCCTGGACGCAGGCGCATGTGCCGGTGGATTTGTTGCTGACGGCGCTGTATTTCGCACCGTCTGGTACCGGGGTGGCGGTGGGGCATTATGGTGTCATCCTGCGTTCATCCGATGGTGGTCGGCACTGGCGCAAGATGATAGACGGGCGCGATGTCATTGCCGATTTAGCGCGGATCGCGCGTGCGGATGCGGCGGCGACCCCGCAGGCGCCCGCGACGCATCTGGCGCAGAGAGTGGCCCATGCCTATGCGGCGGTGGGGCCAAGCAAGCCGTTCCTTTCGGTGGGGGCGTGTGGCGGTGGCATTCTGGCGGCCGGGCAGCAGGATTTGGCGATGTACAGCACCGATGACGGACAAAGCTGGCGCAGCTGGACACAATATATCGATAATCCGCAATTCAATAATATTTACGGAATCGTTGCGGATTCAGGTGTGACCTACCTGATTGGCGAGCAAGGGATGGTTTTAAAAAGTGATTCTGGCTGCAAGAATTTCTCGCCAGTTGGAGGATCTTTCAATGTCACTTTGTTTGGCGGCGTGCGGCTTGGCCATGATGGTCTGCTTGTTTATGGGCTCAATGGCACAATTGAGAAAACCAGTGATGGCGGGGAGAACTGGGCCGATTTATCAGTAGGGCGGGATAATGTGATCGATACCGGGATTCACCTCGCCGATGGACGGGTTTTGCTCGGCACGGTGGGCGGGCGGCTGTTCATGAGCAATCCCGGCGTGACATCGTTCCATGAGCTGAACCTAGTTGAACCTTACGAGGTCGCGGCCCTGCTGCAGATGAAATCGGGCGCGGTCCTTATTGCCGGCGATGGCGGTGTCCATGCCCACGCCCTGTCCGAACTCAAATAATTTTGGATGATGCAAGCTGATGTCTCATCACCCCTCAACGCCCCGGCCTATGGTCGCCGATCTGGAAGATTTCGATCATAATTCAGGAAGTTTCGTCGAGCGGCTTATCTTCAATAACCGGCTTCTAATTGTAATTTTATGCGCGATGCTAACGGTTTTTTTTGGGTGGCAGGCGTTGAGATTGGATCTGAACGCCAATTATGATGGCACGATTCCACTGCGCGATCCTTTCATGCTGCATTATCTGGCGCATGCGAATGATCTGCAGGCCAGCGGCAATGCGCTTAGTATCGCCGTGCAGGCCGATCATGGAACCATAGCAAGTGCGGCTTACCTCTCGACCCTGCAGAATATCACAAATGATGTTCTTGATCTTCCTGGCGTCAACCGGCCATTTGTAACCTCGTTATGGACGCCGACAACCCGTTGGACCGGTGTGGTGCAGGGCGGGATTATTAGTGGCCAGGTTATCAGCAGTTCGTACAATGGCAGCCCCGCGGCTGTGGCGGATGTCATGCATAACATCGCACGGACGGGCCGTGTTGGCGAGTTGGTGGGCACGGATCTGAAATCGAGCATGGTTTATGCCCCCTTGATGAACCATAATGGCGTTACGGGAAAACCACTCGATTATGCCCAGCTTGCGCGCGATTTGCGGACCTTGCGCGCCACCTATCAGGCGCAGGGGGTCAGGCTGCATATCGTGGGGTATGCCATGGTTGTCGGCGACATGATCCTTGGCATCCGTAAAATCCTGATCTTTTTTGGCGTCAGCGTCCTGATTGCCGCAGGCTTTCTCTATTGGTTTACGCGCAGCGGACGCAGCACGCTGTTGGTTGTCGCCTGCACCATGGTGGCGGTTACCTGGCAGCTTGGGGTGCTGCCGCTTATGGGATATGATCTGGACCCGTATTCCGTTCTTGTTCCGTTTCTTGTTTTCGCCATTGGCATGAGCCATGGCGCGCAGAAAATGAATGGTGTGATGCAAGATATTGGGCGTGGCGCGCATCCGCTGGTGGCCGCGCGCTATACGTTCCGACGCCTCTTCCTGGCGGGCTTTACCGCCTTGATCTGCGATGCGGTTGGGTTTGGCGTGCTCTTGCTCATCAATATCCGCGAAATTCGCGAGCTGGCGCTGATCGCCAGCTGTGGTGTCGCCATCCTGATCTTCACGAACCTGATTTTGCTGCCGGTTTTGCTAAGTTATGTCGGCGTGAATCGTGCCGCGGCGGTACGCAGCCTGCGGTACGAAATAGCGGATGAGCCCGGACGGGGGTATTGGAATTTTATCGCCGGCTTTACGCGCCGGCGGCGTGCCGTGCCTGTTTTGGCAGGGGCCATGCTGATTACGCTGGGTGGATATATTGTTGGTCGCCAGGCGCAGATTGGCGATGTGGGAACCGGTGCGCCGGAGCTGCGGCATAACTCGCTCTACAACCGGGATGCGCGGTATATCCAAAATCATTACGGAACGGGAGACAATAAATTCATTATATTCGCCGACTCAAAACCCTACCAGTGCTCGAGCTTGCCTGAGCTGACAACGATAGACCGGCTGGGCTGGGTGCTTGAACAATTGCCCGAGGTGAAAACCGTGGCCTCGATGCCCAAGGAATTATCGTGGATTACCCAGGTCATGACCGATGATTCTCCAAAATGGGATACACTCATCTATAACCAGCGTCTGATCAATGGGTTTGCCATAACCATGCCGCTTGGGCAGGATTCGCTTGATTGCAGCTTTATCCCTATCACCGCCTCGCTGACCGATCTGAAGGCGACAACCTTGGAGAAGGTCGTGAAAACGGCCCAGGCCTTCATCGCCGATCCGGCGAATCAGGGAGCTGGCTTTAAATTGTCGCTCGCGGGCGGCAATGCCGGTATTGCCGCGGCAACAGACCGCGTGATCACGCGAGCGAATACCTATATGCTGGTCTGGATTTATCTGGCAGTGATCGCGCTTTGCTATATCGCCTTTCGCTCGTGGCGCGCGGTTGTGTGTGCTGTTGTTCCGCTGTTCGTGACGTCGGTTTTGTGCAAGGCGCTCATGGTGGCCATGGGTGTTGGCATAACGGTTGCAACCTTGCCGGTGGTGGCGCTGGGGGTGGGAATTGGTGTTGATTACGCACTCTATGTGCTGGGCGTGATGATGACCCATTTGCGCGCCGGCATGGCTTTGGAACAGGCATATGACCGCTCATTGCGCTTTACGGGCCGCATTGTCATGTTCACCGGCTTTACCTTGGCCTTGGGGGTTGGCACATGGTATTTTGCGCCCATCAAGTTCCAGGCCGATATGGGGCTGCTGCTCGCCTTCATGTTTTTGTGGAACATGCTTGGGGCCTTGGTTTTACTGCCCGCCCTGGCCAGCTTTCTGCTGAAACCGTCAACCTTATAACCCGGTTTGAGGGTATGAGATGGCGCGCCGCGCGCGGGCCATGTGCGCCCAGGGCTTAGATCAGCAGCATGCGGATCAGTTCCGCCTGACGGCTGACCCCGGCTTTGGCGAAAATCGCGCGCAGATGCGCCCGCGCAGTGGTAACGCGTATGCCCAAGGCAGCGGCGGCCTCATCCATGCTGCGCCCGCCGGCCAGGGCGGCGGCAAGCCTGGTTTCCGTGGCCGTGAAGCCAAACATTTCCGCCAGTATCTTGTCATCCATGGCGGTGCGTGAATCCATGTCGCGCACGAACACCGCCGCTGCGGAGGGGGGATGTTCGTTTTGATCCACAATTTCTGGCATGGCATGCACCATTACCGCCAAGTCACGCGCTCCAGAGGGGCGGGCAAGTGTGCCGGCGAAGACTTCATTCGCGGTTGCAAGAGAGGCGGAAACAAGGGTGTGCAGATGCCGTGTATCGGTTGGGGTGCACCCTTCGAGACGGTTTTCTGTCAGGCGGATGCCGTCATGGTTTTGCATCATGGCAATGGCAATGGCGTTGCGATAGAGAATCCGCCGATCCGCGCGGATGACGATAAGGCCAACCCCCACCCGTTCCATCGCCACTTCGTAAAGCCGCCGTTCCTCTTCTTTACGGGCCAATTGTGTCGAAAGGCCAAGCGCGCCCTGAAGATGGGGGCGCAGCCGGACGAGTGTGTCTTGCGCCTCGTGCTTGAAGGGGGAGGCATCACCGCGCCGGAAGAGACGCAGGCGGATCAGTCTGCCATCACCGTCGCTGAAATTAATCCCAAGCGTATGGTAGCCGGTGGCCCAATGATCTTGCTCGCTCAGTAACGCGTCGGGAAATGGCGCGCGTCCACGCACCGCCGCCGCCGCCGCCACGGCCGCTATATTGGGGGAGATGTTTGTAAACGGGTCGAAGCGACGCCAGGTTTCATGCTGGATGGGCAGGACCTTGTCGTCGCCATGGCCGGAAATTAGGAAGCCTATATCTTGAGGACCATCTTGTTTTAAGGTCGCCGCCGCCCCCAGCAGTCCGAAATGGCGGATCAGCTGGACCAGGATTCCAGGCCAGGGCTGATGCGCCGTGGCTGTTTCGTAAATTCCTCGCACGATGGTGTCGTACGAGGAAATATCCGAATCTGTTAGCGCCCGGGGGCTTATGCCTGTGCCCGCCGCGATAATATGACGCATGCTCCACCTTGTCGTTTTGGCCAGGGCTGTGCCGCCCTGGCTATTATATAGGACACATTTGCGGGAGAGTGATTTTTCCTGTCAAGAAGGCCAGCGCCTACTTCAAATTGACGTGGTCGTCCGCCAACGCCGCCACTAAAAGCAATTCGATATAACTTACTAAGCCGCGAGGAAATGGAAGTGAGCGTCTTTTGCTCGTTTATGGCGTTTGCCCGTCGGGTGTGCTGGCCATGACGGCATCTCTACAGCCCAGCCAGGCCGAGGCTGACGTGACCCTGACGGTGAGCCTGGATGGCCAGAACTTAACTCTGGCCTGGCCGAGGGGGCGCGTTTTGTTGGATGTTTTGCTCGATGAAGGTTTGGCGCCCCCTCATTCCTGCCGCGATGGCAAATGTGGTGTTTGTGCGTGTAAGCTGGTGGCCGGCGAAGTTGCGATGATCAGCAATGACGTACTGGAGCCTGAAGATCTCGAACAAGGCTGGATCTTGTCCTGTCGGGCTGTCGCGGGCACGGCGCTGGTTGGGGTCACATTCGATCCCGACAATGGCTGAGCCGTGCGCCGTCAGATTCCGCCGCCCACCCCCTTAACAGGAGAATGCCTGTGACCGACGACGTTTATCAGCTTACGGCAGCGCCCTTGTCCAAGCGCTTGGCGCGCGGCTGGCATTGCCTTGGCCCCGCCGCGCGGTATGCCGATGGGCAGCCGCATAAGGTTGAGGCGTTCAACACCCAGCTTGTCGTGTTCCGTACAGAAAGCGGCGCGCTGGCGGCGTTGAACGATTTTTGTCCGCATATGGGGGCGGCGCTGTCTGAAGGGCGGGTGCGCGGTGATTCGGTCGCCTGCCCGTTTCATGATTGGCGTTGGGGGCAAGATGGACGCTGCACCGGTATTCCGTATGCCAAGCGCATTCCACCGCGCGCGCGCACACGTTCTTGGCCCCTGAAAGTGGTCGACCGGGTTCTTTATGTGTGGCATGACCCAGAGCGTAAGCCGCCTCCGGTCGAGATTACGCTCCCCGGGATTGAGGGATTTGAGACCGATTATGCGGACTGGTCCTACAGCCTGCATCGCATTGCCACCAACCCGCGCGAACTGGTCGATAATCTGGTTGATGTGGCGCACTTCTTTTATGTGCATGGGCAGGGGGTGAACCGGCTTTGCGCGTTTTTTGGCAACCGCTTCGAGGGGCATGTTGCCTGGCAGATTTTGGAAAGCGAGCCCCATGAGGGGAATTATGATAAGATGCAGATTGGTGTTGCGGCTGAACAGGTTGTTGGCCGGCGCACGGAAACCGCTTATTTTGGTCCGGCCTACCTGAAATCGCGGCTGCTCATTCCGTTTGAGGATGAGATGACCGAAAATTACATTATTTTGGCTCAGCAGCCGATCAACGAAACTGAATTTGACCTGCATATGCTCATCACGACCCGCAAGCGGCCGGATCTGACTGATGAGCAGAACAATCTGCGTGCCGCGCAAATGGCCGAGATGTTGCGCATGGGTACGCTGCAGGATGTCCATATTTGGAAGACTAAGACGCGTATCGACAACCCCTTGCTGTGTGATGGGGATGGGCCGATCTATCAGCTGCGCCGCTGGTATGAGCAATTCTTTGTCAATATTGCCGATGTGACGCCGCAAATGACGCAGCGTGAAGAAATTATCACTGACACCCGGTACGCATACGAGGTGTGGGGCCGCCAGTCAGAAGAGCGTATCGCCGAGCTGGAAGCGGCGGGCATATCCGTGCCAATTTATTAGATCTTCGCCATTATGAGCTGTGATGCGGGCTGTTTGGGCTTGTTTCAGCTATCGGCTTCGGGCTTGTCTGGGAGGAGCGTTTGCTTTGGTGCGGGGCTGTCGGTGATGGGAGCGGTTTCTGGCGGTAGCGCTGCCTGTGCCGATGGACGGGGGGCTTTGATGATGGCGATGATCAAGACCGCCAGAAGAATAGCGGTAAAGCCGATGACTGCCAGAATTTGTGCCATATTTAATACCTGTCAGGCCTGTTGGATGCCGTTGCTTAAGGCGTGGGTGAATATGTCCCGCGCGGCCTTGACCGGATCGAGCAAAGCGCCATGCTCGATGACGACAGCTGCCGCGAATAAGGGGTTTTTTACCGGCGCGTAGCCCACGAACAAGGCGTTTGGCCGGTATTTCCAGGGCAGGCGGGCATCGTTGTAATTGGCGGCTTCCATTGCAGTACTTTCGCTGATCACCTGGGCTGTGCCGGTTTTGCCGGCCATGTGCTGGCCCGCCACGTTCAGCCTTCCGCCCCAGGATGTGCCAAGCGGCGTGTTGACCACCTCGTTCATACCCTGGCGCACGGTGGCAAGATGCGGGGTGGTGAGCTTTAACGAGGCGGGCTGTGCGAGCGGTTCTGGCCGGCCATTGATGGCACCTAGCAGACGCGGCTCTATGGCCCGGCCCGTGGCAATGCGCGCGGCCATGACGGCCAGATTTAAAGGTGTAAAAAGAGAATAGCCCTGCCCGATACCCTGGATCGCGGTATGGCCTTGAGTCCAATCGAGCCCGCGTTTGCGTGCCCAGTGCCGGGTTGGCAGAAAGCCGGCCGCTAGCCCCGGAAAATCGAGGGCTGGCGTGCCGGTAAGGCCAAGCCTGGCTCCCATGGCCGCCATTTTGTCGATGCCGGTGCGCAGTGCGACATGATAGAAAAAAATGTCACAGCTTTGCTGCAGCGCCGAAGCGGCGTCCATCCAGCCATGGCCGCTGCGCAGCCAGCAGTAGAAAATATGATCGCCAATTTTCATGTGGCCGGCACAGAAGAATTTGGTCTTGGGCGTGATCGTCTCGCAACGTAGCGCGGCCAGGGCGACGGTGGGCTTGAACGTGGAGCCCGGCGCATATAGCCCTTGAGTCGCACGGTTGAGCAGGGGGTGCTGGGGATCGCGCATCCAGCGCGCCCAGACATCGTCTGGCACGCCGTCGTCGAAATAGCTTTGATCAAAGGACGGGGCGCTGACCATGGCCCTGATAGCGCCGTTGCGCGCGTCCATGAGCACAAGCGCGCCTGGCCGGTTGTTCAGAATTTGCGCGGCCTGGGTCTGTAATTTGGCATCCAAGGTCAGGGCCAGGGATTTACCGGACGCCCCCGCCTTGCGGGCCAGAACCCGCACCACGCTGCCGCGGTCATTTACTTCTGATTCAATGACGCCCGGCGCGCCGAACAGGGCGCTGTTATGGGCTTGTTCTATACCTGACCCACCCACACGCACACCGGGCAGGGCCAGAACCGGGTTGGCCTTGGCCGCGGTAGCGCTGGGCGGCACGACATAGCCGACCGTATGGGCTGTGTGGGGACCAAGTGGGTAGGTACGGACAAAGACACGTTCGATCATTACGCCAGGGAGCTGCGGCCTATGGACTTCGAGCCGCGCCATGTCATCCCAGCTGAGCTGGTCCTTAAGCGGCACGGGCATGTAGCGGCGCGGACCGTTAAGGATTTTTGTCAGCCGTGCGCGCTCATCCGCTGATAGAGGGATCAGTTTTTCGAAACGGGCCAATGCGGCTGGCGCATCCGACCAGTCGGACAGCAGGAGCATGGCCCGCCAGCGCTGGCTGTTGCCGGCCAGGAGCACGCCTTTATAATCGGTGATCGGGCCGCGCGCGGGTGGCACCAAGCGTTCGATGGTTGCATTGTCCCGCGCCAGCCGGCTGTAACGCGGATATTGGCGCACCTGTAGGCCATAAAGCCGCCAGGCAATGGCGCCAAAAGAGAATGTCTGCACACCGCCCACGACAAGCGCGCGACGGGTGAAGCGGCTATGTTCCATGATTCCACGCTTCATCATGGTTTGGCTCCGCTGAACGCTCAACTTATTAAAGGCATCGACAGGGTCTCGTGCACTGTCTGCTTGCGCAGACCGTGTGCCGATGTGCTAGTGGAGCAGGCTGAGAGTTGCAAATGCGCTAGGCATGCACAGAGACTGATCTGAAACTTTTTGTTAAATTCAGGCGTTGTTGGATTCTTTTGCGGCCTTGGTGTGGCGGGAATAATATGGAATCCATGCTGTGCTGGCGGAAACGAGGCTCTGTAAAGTGTTACAAAAAATTACAATGACACAGATAATTACAATAAAGATTTCAATAGCACAGATCTCGTTCTTGCGCTTAAGTCGCGATGAGAGCAATAGGTTATAATATCTTGAATAAAGGGCTTCATTCGCTGGCGGCGCATGAGGCTGTTTTGGCTTTGTCTTGGAAGGAGCATGAGAAATGGCAGTCACGCGCCGTCTTTTATGTGACCTTGGCGTGAAATTGGCGATGTCGGGCCCTTTTTGGATGCAGGCGGGGCTGGCAAAAGCTTTTCAGAATCATACGGCTTTGCCCGCCGCTACCAAACCACGGCACCCGCATTTGATTGTGATTGATCCTGGCCATGGCGGCAAGGATCCTGGCTGCATAGGCTCTGGTAATATCTATGAAAAGGATATTGTTCTTGCGACGGCATGGGATCTGAACCACATGCTGCGCCGCGCGGGTTATCAAACATTGATGACACGCGACCGCGATGTGTTCATCTCGCTGCAAAATAGGGTGGATTTTGCCGAGCGCCACCGTGCTGCCTTGTTCGTGTCCGTGCATGCGAATTCCATTGCCGGGCATTCCAATATAAGGGGGGCCTCGGTTTATACATTCTCACCCGATCCGTCAGATCCGCTGGCAGCGGAAATCGCGCGCAGTGAGAATGGCGTGGAAAAGATCTCCACGCCCGCTTTTAAGGGGGTTTCACCACGTGTCAGCCGGATTCTGTTTGATCTGATGAGCCGCAGCACAAAAGTGGAATCCGCTTTGGCGCAGCAAAAGATGGTTAATTCGCTTTCGCATCATGTCGATATGCTGCCAAACCCTGCGCGTAAGGCGACATTTGCCGTTCTGCAATCGGCTGCTATTCCAAGCATTTTGGTTGAGACGGCATTTTTATCAAACCCGCAGGATGAGGCGGCGTTGCGTACGCCTGCATTTCGGGCGCGGATTGCGGGCTCTATGAAGGCCGCGGTTGATGCCTGGTTTGTGGCGCGCCAGCATGCGCTGGAGGCCATTTAAGGTCTGGCATATGATGAACCGCCTTTTGGACATGGCGTGAGATTTTGCAAAAGCGGGGGCTACTCTTAACTCGTCCCGGACATTATAGCGTGCCTCCGGGATGGCGCGATACATATCGTTTTCGAATTATTGCTTTTGCTTTTGCTTTTGCCGCAGCTTATCTTGCTATCTTTGCCCGGGTTGTTGATGTCACCGTTATCCATCCGGTCAAGCCTAGCCCGGCTTTTCTGGCGGCGGTATTGCCAGATACGCATTTTACGCCGCCCTTGCCTGGTCGCGCGCCGATTGTTGACCGCAATGGCCTGCTCATGGCGGTTTCGCTGCCGGGGGCGGCGTTATTTGCCAATCCGCGGCAGATTAGCCATCCGACGCAGATCTCGGCACAGCTTAAGACCATATTGCCCTTCATCGATACCAAACTCACCACAAGGCTTTTGTCCGACAAAGCGATGAGCTTTGTTTATCTGGACCGGCATTTGACGCCGCCGCAGGAATTGGCGGTGAATCAGCTTGGCATTCCCGGACTTTATTTCCTGCATACATGGCAGCGCCATTATCCGAATGGAAATATTGCCGCGCATATTTTGGGCGGGGTTACACCAGGACAAAATGGTGTTTCGGGAGTTGAGAAAACATTTAATCATCGTTTGAACGCTGATCCCGGTAAACCGCTTAGACTTTCGATTGATCTGCGTGTTCAATCCATTGTGCAGCAGGAAGTGGCCAAGGCCATGCGTGATTATGATGCGCGCGGCGCCTGTGGTATTGTGGAGAGTATGAGGGGGCGGATTTTGGCGATGGTCAGCCTGCCCAACTATAATGCGAATGATTTCCACAATGCGCCGGCGGATGCCCTGACCGACCGTTGTATTTCAGGCGATTACGAGCCGGGTAGTGTGATGAAGCTGATGACCCTGGCTTCCGCCCTGCAATCGGGTCTTATGCATGTGTGGGACCGTTTTAATACTACGCATCCGCTTTTCGTGGACGGGTTTGCGGTGACTGATTACGAACCCGCCCATCATTGGCTAGCGATGCCGGCGATTCTCGCCTATTCGTCAAACATTGGCGCTTCGCGAATCGCAACGATATTGGGACCAGAAATTCAGCACGCGTGGCTGCGTAAAATGGGATTTTTCAACCGCTCCCCCATTCAACTGCCCGGCACGCAATATGGTCTGTGGCACGATAAGCAGAATTGGAATCTTCTCACCACCATGTCGGTGAGTTTTGGCAATGGTATTGCCATGACGCCGATTGTGCTGGTGAATGCGGTTGTTGCTGATTTGAATGGCGGTATTTTGTTTAAACCCACCTTGCTGGCGCCACGCCCAGGCGCGCAGCCGCGCCGGGGCGTGCGGGTTATGCGGCCAGGTGTTTCAATCGCCATGCGCAAGATGATGCGCGGTGTGGTGCTAGCGGGCACTGGGGCTTACGCGCGCGTGCCTGGCTATTTGGTGGGCGGTAAAACGGGCACCTCCCAGGTGGTGGGGGCGGATGGACGATACGATACAGATTTGAACAACGCCTCTTTTCTGGGGGCGTTTCCGATGAATCATCCGCGTTATGTCGTCTATGTTCTGGTCATTCATCCCAAGCCCACGAAAAAAATGCAGCATTTTTCCTTTGGCTTTACCACGGGCGGCTATGTGGCCGCTCCGGCCGTGGGGCGGATTATCAGCCGAATCGGGCCGATGCTGGGGATGCAGCCGCTCTCGGGCAAGGCTTTGGCCCGGGCGCGGGCGAAGTGGAAATTGCCGCTGGCACCCGCCGTGCCGCCGGGTGCTGTGGCGCTGGGGCCTAAAAACCCCCTGCCGCCGGGGGCTAACCGTTTTGCTTACGTTCTTGAAGGCAAGCCGGTGCCGGAGCATCTGGACCGTGCCTTGCAGAGGCTCGCCCTTAAACGTGTCGAGATGGCCGTGCCGGGGCAAACGGTTTTCTCAGATCCGCAGCCAGCCAAGTCTGGAAACGGTAGTGTTTGAGAGAGTATGCGTTTATACACGGTCGCGGCAGTTTGGCGTGGACCAAGGAAATTAGCAGCTATAGGCTGTACATAGGCCTTGAATCTATTGGGTTAGCCAAAGACAGGAGCCCCACAGTCTTCCATGCTGCCATTGCACTTTAGGTACCAAGGGGCACCCCCGCGCGGAAATGCCCCCAGAAACAACAAGGCATGGTTCATGCCTCAAACAACGCCCGAACTTACTCAAGCACGAGAGGATCTCTGCGTATTTCCTCCCGCGCCATGGCCTCCCACAAGAAGGGAAAACCATTTGAATCAGTCCGCACGCCCGTTGCGGTAGCGATATTCGCAGGCAAGGGCACACCGTCGCCCAGCATCTCCACACGCCATGCAAGACGGGCACGCCACTCCAGCGTGATGGCCCGCAAATGCGCTTGGCGGATTCCATTTGCCACTAACAGCACACCATGATTGGCCAAGAGCGCCCATTTATTTTTACCCAGCGCCCGTGCCGCGGCATGACCCGCGGCGGCATCTTCGACTGTTCCGCGATATTCATCATATAATACCGGATCGGTATCCACCATCGCCGATGTCTGATCGTAAATCGGCGGAATGCGGCCCACCGCTGACCATACCGCACCCCATTCAGGATGATTGTGAATAACAACATCAACATCATGCCGTAGCGAGTGGATATCAATATGAAGATTGATCGCTGGGGTTATATTCCAATCACCTTCAATCACCTTGCCCTTGGCGTCCAAACGCAGAATATCAGATGCCGTGAGTTCACCCCAGGTCAACTCCCAGGGGTTTGCAAGATAAGTTCCATCGGGCTGGCGAAACGTAATATGTCCGGCGATATGATCATTATATCCCTCGCGGTACAATACGCGGCACAGCAAGGCGACAGATTGGCGTGGAGTAAGCTGCGGCAGTAGAGCATGCCGGCCTGGATTTGGCGCGTATTGTTTTAGTAATTCATGGTTGATTTCCGCTTTCATATCATGATCCTCTTGTTTTTGGAGTAAACGTTGAATATCGTTATCTTATTTAAGCAATGATATATATTGTTGCTTCCGTGCGAATACAGAAATTCTGTGCATGCGTCGTTGATGCGGCTGATAGTCTAAAACGGCGTTATGCAGCACGCTTCTATTGTCCCAGATGGCCATGTCACCCAGGTGCCAGCGGTGCCTGAACATGAATTTTATATTCTGACAATGCGTATGCAGATAACCCAGCAGGGCATTGCTTTCAGTCGTGGAAATACCCTCGATATGGGTGGTGTAGGTCGGGCTGATAAAGAGAGCCTTGCGCCCTGTCTGGGGGTGAATTTTGACCATGTCGTGTAAATGGCGTTGCCCCTTTTGAACAATTGCCACATAGCGCTCATACGTCACCATATTTTGGCGCAACGCCTCTGCTATCGGCGCGTTCATGTCATGCCAAGCCTGAAGGCCTTCAAGATAATGTTTCATCCGATCGGATAGAGCATCGTAGGCCGATGTCATGCTGATCCAGCATGTATCCCCGCCACAGGGCGGTGTTATCTTGGCCTGTGTCATCGTGACAATCGGTGGACTGGACAGAAAACTCTCATCATGATGCCACATATCCGCGCGCTCCCCGCGCTTTGAATCTATGATTGTGATTTGCGGGAATTCGGGGCCAAGATTTGGAAAATAAGTATGAATTTCAGGCATTCCAAAATGCTGGCCGATGGCCTGGTGATCCTCGAGCGAAAGGTCTGGAACATGCAGAATAATAACTTCATGTTTGACAAGTGCCGCCTCGATTTCGGCAAGCATGTCGGACTTGGATGAAAGATCAGGTTTTAGCCCGATTAATTCAGCACCTAGGATTGGACTCAAAGGACGTACCGTGAGTAATGACGACATAAGCAGACTTCCCATAGACAATAGTAAAACGTCTTAAAAACGCGCGAATGAAAATACGTTCGCAATGGGATAACGGCCCTGCGGATCAGGAGGGCTTCCATATAATGGTCTCATTGCGTCGTACCAAGGCCGTTTTTAACCAACGAGAATCATGATACAGGACCCACGAATACCAGGATATTCGCATTCTAAATGCCAGGCTAAGGCAGCGTAATAATATGTTTTTATTGTGTTTTTTTGGAATTCGGCCAAAGTTTTTCCCTCAGACTCGGATTTACCATGTCCAAAATCAAAACAACCGCGGACACTGATACGTGGCCTCCGCCGGCCTTACTGCCACAAAGGCGCAAGCGCCCCAGGCAGTCTCGGTCACGCGCGGTGGTTGATGCGGTGGCTGAGGCGTGCCTGCGAATCTTAAGCGAGGGGACGGATGAACCACTAACGGTTGCCCGTATCGCGGCGGTCTCGGGCGTTTCTGTTGGTTCGATATATCAATATTTTCCAAACAAAGAGGCGATCGTCGCCTTACTGTATGAGCGTATTCTCGACCAAGAATCTCAGCAGTTGCTGTTAATGCGCGAACGGCTTGTCTGCCTACCCCTGGCGGAAGCCATGCGCGACATATTGGCCAACATCATACGCGTTGAAATCCGCCTTTTTCATTTGGATCAGGCATTTCATTTGCGCTATTATGCCGCGTTCCATTTGGGGATGTGGCGCGGCCCCTATAGAACGGCCAGCGAATTCACTGATGCGACTTGGCTGCCATTCTTGCGGATGTATGAAAATGAGATCAACACGCCCGATCCAGTCTTGGCGGCATATCTTCTGGGTAAGGGCTTGCGGGGGGTCATCCGCTCCGTGTTGGAGGATATTCCCGCACAGCTCGAAGCACCGGCCTTTCTCGATAGCTTGGTTGGCATGGCGCTGGGTTGCCTGCGAACGGAGAAGGATAAGGGGCCGCCTCGCTAGATAATGATAAGTTGCATCTTGGGCCCGCATGGCGATACAGTCTGGAGGCAAGATGGTCATCTCACGTCTCAGTTGAGCGGTGAGCTCCCGGCTGAGACCGATGATATTTCTGCTCAGACCGTGCGGGAGGATGGCATGTGCATTTTATGTGCGACTGACTTGGCAGGTCACGGTCGTTTTCAACGCGTCCAGATACTCCAGCTTTTGGCTCTGCTCGAAGATGCCGGTGCGCTCCCGGTGGATGCGGCGCTCCGGATTGCGGGAGAAATTCTTGTCCTGACCAAGGCAGAACAAGCAGTCCGATCCTGTGACATGGTGAATCCTGCGTACGAAAACCAGACATATTTGCTTAAGGAGCCTCATGATGATTGTTGATTCCGATAGCAATTCCCTTCCACAGGCTGTGTTGCCCGTTCCCTCCGATCAGCTTCTTTTCGAGCTTGAGGAAATTTATAAGGACATACACGCGAACCCTGAATTGTCCATGCAGGAGTACCGCACCGCCGGCATTGCCGCGGCTTGGCTGAAGCAGCATGGTTTTGAGACGACCGAGAAGGTCGGTGGAACTGGTGTCGTTGGCTTGCTTCGCAATGGAGAGGGCTCCACCGTGATGTTGCGTGCCGATATGGATGCTCTGCCGATCAAGGAAAATACGGGTCTGCCCTATGCCAGTCAGGCGACGGGCACTGATCGCTTTGACCAACCCGCCTCGATTGCGCATTCGTGCGGCCACGATATGCATGTGGTTTGGCTAATGGGCGCTATAAGGATTTTAGCCGAAAACCGTGGCGCTTGGCGAGGGACAGTGATGGCGGTATTCCAACCGGGTGAAGAAACCGCACAAGGGGCCCGCGCCATGATTGCGGATGGCATGGTTACGCGATTTCCTAAGCCTGATGTAACGCTTGCGCAGCATGTAATGCCGCTTAGCGCGGGCGAGATAGGCTGGCGGACGGGTACGATGCTCTCGGCCGGAGATAGTTGGGAGGTGACCCTCTTCGGGCGCGGCGCACATGGCTCGATGCCTCAGAAAAGCGTTGATCCCGTTATTATGGCGGCGGCCGCCGTCATGCGTCTACAGACCGTGGTGTCGCGGGAGGTGGCTATGACAGACAGCGCGGTGGTCACGGTAGGGACCTTGAGGGCTGGCGTAAGCGAGAATGTCATTCCAGATCACGCTATGCTGCGGCTTAATATCAGAACCTTTAAAGATCAGGTGCGCAGCCGCGTGCTTGAAGCGGTCAAGCGGATATTAGAGGCCGAGGCAGCAGCCTCGGGAGCGCCAAAGCCGCCCGCGTTTTCGGTTCTTAGCGAGTATCCTGTAACGCGAAATGACGAGGCGGCGACACGGGCCGTCATTGTCGCTCTGGAAGAGCATTTTGGCGCCAGCCGCCTGCATGAAGTGCCGCCAGCTACAGCCAGTGAGGATTTTGGCTTGTTTGGAGCGGCCTGGGATGTGCCGGTCGTATTTTGGATGGTTGGTGGCATTGATCCCGCCAAGTACGCAGCCGCTGAAAAAATCGGAAAATTAGACGAACTTCCGGCGAATCATGCGCCAGATTTCGCGCCAGTAATCCATCCGACGCTGCGCACGGGCGTTGAAGCCATGCTCACCGCTGCAACCGTCTGGCTGGCGCCGAAAAGATTAAAATCGTGACCAGTACGGATTCAGCTGTTCTATTCGTCAAGATTCTGGATTTGGTTGGAACCTTCGTTTTCGCGCTCAGCGGTGCGGCGCTAGGTGTCGAACGCGACATGGATTTGTTTGGTGTTCTTGTCCTTGCTTTTGTAACAGCTGTCGCAGGTGGAATCACGCGAGATGTTCTCATCGGCGCGGTTCCACCGGAATCAATCGCAAGCTGGCATAACCTAGCATTGGCCGTCATCGCCGGGCTTCTTGTTTTTCGTTTGTCCAGACTGTTCCACCGATTGAAGCACCCGGTTCAATTTTTTGACGCTGCTGGACTTGGAGTCTTTGCGGTCGCTGGAACCCAAAAGGCGTTGGACTATGGTATTAATTGGCCGATGGCTGCTGTCCTTGGGATGATGAGTGGCATTGGCGGCGGTATGGCGCGCGATATTTTGACGGCACAGGTTCCAACCGTGTTGCGGGCGGATATTTACGCGGTTGCTGCGCTTGCAGGCGCGGCAACCGTTGTTGTGGGTGATTTCGCGGGATTGCAGCCGATCCTCGTGGCCCTGGTCGGAATTGCAGTATGTGTGTTTTTGCGTCTGATGGCGCTGTATCGCGGCTGGAAACTACCCGTGGCTTCGTCAAAACCAACCAGATCAATTTAAAAACCGTCTTTCCAAACTAATTTGTCTCAATTCAGCGGGTTTAAAAATGCCCAGGCGGGACGTTTAATCCAGCGCTTCCGCCGGGCCGAAAAATTCGTACCGGCGGCGCTCGTCCGGCAGGCCGAGGGTGAGAAGGAAGCGCTTGATGGCTGCCATGAACGGCTTGGGGCCCAGGAAATAGACATCGTAATCAAGCCCGGCCGGCAGCCAGTTTTGCATATGTTCAATCGTCGGGCGGCCCACCGCATGGGCGTCGCCTGCATCACCATGCTCCAAGACCGTGAAGTGGCGGAAGCGCGGATAGCGCGCGGCCCAGTCCGCCAGCGTTTTGCCAAAGGCACGGGCTTTTCCATCGCGCGCATAATGCAGGAAGATGACATTCCGCCCGCCTTTGGCCAAGGCGGCCTCCGCCATCGCGAGCGTTGGTGTGATGCCGACGCCGCCGCTGATCAGCACCAATGGGGCCGTGCTCTCCTGTAGCGTGAAATCGCCGGCGGGTGGGAAGACACCCAGCGTGGCGCCTTCCATGACATTGTCATGCAGGAAGTTAGAGACCAAACCGCCTTGTTCGCGCTTCACGCTGATCCGGTAGCCATGGTCGTTCGGCGCGGCGGAGAGAGAATAGTTACGCCGGACCTCTTGCCCATTAATGACCAGCTGCAGGCCAAGATATTGGCCGGGTATGAAGTCGATGACAGGCTGACCATCCGCCGGTTCCAGATAGAACGAGGTGATTTCCGCGCTCTCCACCTGTTTGCGGGCAACGCGGAAGGAACGCGCGCCGCGCCAGCCGCCACGTGCCGCGGCGAGTTTGTCGTACATGGTGGCTTCAGCGCCGATCAGCATATCGGCAAGCTGCTGATAGGCTGCACCCCAGGCATCGATCACCGCATCCGTCGCGATGTCGGGCCCCAGCACTTCGCGGATCGCGCGCAGCAGGCAGGCGCCGACAATGGGGTAATGCTCGGGCAGCACCTGAAGCGCCACATGCTTGTTGACGATCTGCCCGGCAAGCGGGCCGAGTTCCTGGAGTTTGTCGATGTTCCTTGCATAGAGCAGCACACTATTGGCCAAAGCGCGCGGCTGGGCGCCGCTCGCCTGGTGCGCCTGGTTGAAGAGCGGGCGGACCTGCGGGTACTCGTCCAGCATGATCTTGTAGAAATGAGTGGTCAGAGCCTCTCCGCCGGTTTCAAGAATGGGCACGGTGGCCTTGATGATGGAGGTCTTGTCGGCTGTGAGCATGAAAAAGCTCCCTTGGGTTGTCGGATTGGATATGAGAAAATGGGGGGATTAAGGCTGTGTTGCCGCGTTGGCCCCGGCTGCATCGCCAAAGCGCGGCGGCAGGCTGGGGAATAGCGCCATACGCAGGCTGGAGGCGATGCGATGCGCCTTTGCAATCACCCCGGCTGCATGATGCGGCGGCAGGCATTGCGCCGCACTCTCTTCCCAAAGGGCCAGCCAGCGTATGAACATGTCCGGTGAGATCTGCGCCTGATGGCGCAAATGCGCGGGTAAAGGCTGGCCCTTATAGCGGCCGGTGGTGAGCATGACCGAAGACCAGAACGCCGTCAGTTTTCGTAGATGCTCCTGCCAATCAGCAATGGCCGTGTTGAATAACGGGCCAAGCCGCGCGTCCCGTCGTACGTGCGCATAGAAATGTTCAACCAGAGCGGTCAGAGCGGCGTCATCGAGGTCTTTATCGGGATGCATGACAATCGGCCTTAAAACATACATTATAAATGAATGTTTAAGCGGGAGCCGAAAACCATGCAAGTGAAATGCATCTATTGGGCGGTGCTGCCATGCGGCTGACGCGTTTCACTGATTTCGCGGTTCGGGTGATACTCTATCTGGCAACCCATGAGGACCGGCTGTGCTCGATCGGCGAGATCGCGCAGGCGCACGGCATCTCGCAAAATCACCTGATGAAGGTGGTGAGCGGCCTCGCCGCTGCCGGTTTTGTGCAAAGCCTGCGCGGCCGTGGCGGGGGCATCCGGCTCGCCCGACCGGCGGCCGAAATCAATGCTCGCGCGCTGGTTCGCCATACTGTGAAGACAGGGTCGATCTTGTCGGATGCGGCGAATGCATCCTGGCGCCGTCCTGCGGAATGGCGTGTGTCTTCCGGGAGGCGGTGGAAAATTTCTTTTTAACGCTGGACCGCTACAGCCTGGCGGAGGTGAAGGCCAAAGGCGAGCCCGCCCAACTGCGCCGGATATTAACGACAGAACCATTGCCATAATGGCCGCGCGGCCTGAGGACGGAAAAAGCACTCCGACAGCTTTCGCCCCACCCGGATTGTGTGACATGAAATGTGACCTATATCGAGATTTGTGCTCAATCTCATAGCAATCGATTAAAGATCTGAGAGCAGTCCAACCTCATGGCGGCAAAGCTGGCCGGCAAAAGCAGAGCATATGTATGGAAGGGGCATCCGGAAATGTTTTCTGGCACTTGGCGTTGGATCGGACAAAATGGCACGGATATCCAGCGGCTCCGTTTAATTCTGGCCCATGCTTTGGTTGTGGCGGCCAAACACCATGCGTAAGTTGCGTGAAATTGTCGGCTGTCCGCATTGTGGGATGATCCAGGCTGTGCCCAACGTTATCGATGTTGGCCATTTCATGTGCCAACGCTGCGGCCGCACGCTGGAGCGGATGAACGGGCGCCATCTCGACACCGCGCTGATTTGCGCGGCAACAACATTTCTGTTGCTGTTTCCCGCCAATTTACTGCCAATGTTGCAGGTCGATATTATCGGCATCAAGAATCACAGTCTTATCGCATCGGGCGTTATCGGTGTCTGGCTGCAAGACTGGCCTGTGCTCGCCATTGTGATCGGGCTTGAAATCATTCTGCTACCGTTTCTGCGCTTTGGCCTGTTGAGCTTCGTGCTCGGCGCGCTCCGGCTGGGCTACAGGCCGTCATGGCTTGGCCGTGTCTTCCGCTGGGCGGAATGGCTCGATGAGTGGGCAATGCTGGATGTGTTCTTGGTTGGCGGCATGGTTGGCTATGCGCGTGTCGCCCCTTTTCTGCCGATACACATAGAGGCTGGGGGGTATTGCGTCATTGCCACCTCCTTGCTCACCCTTATCACCCGGGCTTCGCTGGAGCGGCGGGAATTATGGCGCGCCATGGGGCCGCAGGTCACCCATCCCAGCGCCAGCATGATCGGCTGCACTGTATGCGACTTTCCGATTCCCGCGGCACAGGAAGGCTGCGCCTGCCCACGCTGCGGTGCCAGAATCTGGCGTTGCCGCCCGTTTTCCACCATGCGCGCCATGGCCCTCACCCTTGCCGCCTTCATTTTTTACCCGGCGGCTTATTTGTACCCCATGGAGTATAGCGACCGGCTCTCCACCCCTCATGGCTATTCCATCATGACGGGGGTCATGAAACTGGCGCAAGCGCATCTTTGGTTTTTCGCGGGCCTCATCTTTTTCGCCAGCGTTCTCATACCTATTCTCAAATTATTCGCATTAGCCTGGTTCGGCATTTCCATCCATCGCCGCTCATCGTCCCGGCTGCGCCTGAAAACACGGCTTTACCGTTTGGTCGATGTCATCGGGCGGTGGTCGCATATCGATGTCTTCACCGTCTGTGTGTTCCTGCCGCTTATGCATCTGCCGGGTTTTTTGAACACTGTTGTCGGCCGCGCCATGCCGGCGTTTCTGGCTGTTGTGGTGCTGACCATGTTTGCCAGCGCCGTGTTCGACCCGCGTGCCCTGTGGCTGGCTGGCACGCATCATGGCCGGAGGGTCTCGTAAATGGCAAGCGGCAACGAAAATTCCTCAGACGATAAATTGCTCCTGGAAGAAGCCGTTTTCCGCCCGTCGCGCTGGCCGGGGCTGATTTGGGCGGTACCCATCGCCGCGTTCGCCATCATCATCTGGTTGGGTATCAGCACGCTACTTGAGAGCGGGCCCTCGGTCACTGTTACATTCCCGGTTACAGGCGGGTTCAGTGCGGGCTCTACCCCGGTGCAATATAAAGGCTTTACCGTCGGCCATGTGGAGACCGTCAAGCTCTCTAAAACGCTTGGCCAGATATCTGTGAAAATTAGATTTGTAAAAGAAATGGCGGGCCATCTTGGCCGTGGCACCCAATATTGGATCTCGGGCAATAATTTCAGCATCACCAATCTGTCGCAGATCAAGAGCCTTATTTCCGGTCCGGTGATCGCCATCGCCCCGCATAAAGGGGCGATCGTCAAACACGCCACGGGCCTGTCCGCGCCGCCGGTCCCGGCCTTCACTCCGCCGGGCGAAACCGTCACCCTCGTCACCGCCAAGCTTTCCCACCTCTCCGTCGGGTCGCCGGTTGATTATAACGGTTTCAAGGTCGGGGAGATCAGTGGCATCACACTCGCCCCGGATGGCTCGCATTTCGATGTCGGGGTCTTCATCCAGAAGAAATGGGCCAATCTCATCACCAGTAAAACACGGTTCTGGAGTGAGGGCGCGGTTCATCTCTCCACTAGCGGCAGCGGCGCGACCGTGCAATTGGCATCCATCCCGGCCCTGTTGTCGGGAGGCGTTGCCTTTACCACACCTGGCGGCATTGCCGGTCCCGGTGTAAAGACCGGCACGCGCTTTACCTTGTATGGCAGCAAACAAGCAGCCCTGAATGCCCCGGGGGCGGATGCGGTGGCATATCGCATCATCTTCTCCGGTGGTCCGCACGGCCTGGCCGCGTCTGCGCCCGTGCAGCTTGAAGGCGCGCCGGCCGGTAGCGTCACCAAGGTTGTCACAAGCTTCGACCCGGCCAAGAAACAGCTGCAAACCAGTGTTACCCTCATGCTGGAGCCCAGCCTCATTAATCGCACCGGCGGCGGGGGGGATTTGCAGGCACCGCGCGCGCAGATGAACGCCATGCTCTCGGCCCTGATCAAACAAGGGCTGCGCGCGCAGCTGGCCAGCAGCATGCCGGTGGTGGGTGGCAAGATGATCAAGCTGGCCCTGGTGCCCAATGCCCCCGCCGCCACGCTGCAGCCCGGCACACCGCCGCTCATTCCATCAATATCCGGCGGCGGCGGCGTGGGCTCGGCTATCACACGCATCGACGATATCCTGGCCAAGCTGAATGCCCTGCCGCTCACGCAAATCGCGGCCAATACCCGCCAGCTCAGCGCCCAGCTTGCCCGGCTCTCCACCGCGCCGCAAACGCAGCAGACCCTGGAGCGGTTGGACCGGACAATGGCGCATGTCGACAGCCTGACACAGCAAGCCGATGCCCAGCTTCCGGCGATATTGCATGAGGTGAAGCGCTCCGCGGCGCAGGCCGACGCCGCGCTGGCAGCCGTGAAAGGGCTGGCTAGCCCCCACGGGCTTGAGAATGCCGGTCTGGAATCCACCAACCTGGCGCACGCGCTTTATGAGATCAGCGAAGCCGCGAAAGCGCTGCATGCCCTGGCCGACTTCCTGACCAGCCACCCCAACGCGCTCCTTACCGGGCGGGAGGATTGACCATGCTGCACACATACCGCGTTGTCCTGCTCTTTTGCGCGCCGCTTGCTATCAGCGGCTGTGCGGGCAGCCCCACCACATATCTCACCCTGCGGGCCGTGCCGCCGGAAAAGACAGTGACGGTCGCCTCCAAACAACCCATCGCCGTCTCTCATCCCAGTATTCCGCCAGACATCGACCGGGCGCATTTCACAGTGCAAACCGGTCCCTCTACCATGCATGTGGCGGGTAACACCGTCTGGGTGGCACCGCTGGGAGGGATGATCCAGCTTACGCTGGCGCAAAATCTGGCGGCCCGCCTGCCCAATACCCAAGTGCTGATGCCAGGAGATCTGATGCCGCCCAGCGGGGCGCGGCAGGTGCGGGTGAATATCCTGCATTTCATGCCAGCGCGCGCCGGGCAGGTCAGCCTGCAAGCAAACTGGTCCATTCTGTCGCCAAGCGGGCAAATCCAGGGGAAGGGGCATGCCCAGTTTTCCTTGAACGGCGGTGCCACGCCAGCCGATGAAGCGCATACAATGAGCTTGGCGCTGGCGCGGTTGGCGGCGCAGATCGCAGAGCAATTGTGACAATGCGGGGCGGATAACCGGCCAGACACATCTTTATGCTATGCGGCGTGACAGCCTCAGGCGTGGGATTGTGACGTTTTGCATTGGCGCTGGTCGAGGACTTGTTCTGACGCTTGAGCGTGTCACCTGAGCGCGGCACCAGGATGGCCGAGACTGTCCGTTTCGGCACGGAGCTTGTGCGCCGCCGCCACCAGATTGGTGAGCGCAGGGGTTACTTCGTCCCATTGGCGGGTCTTCAGCCCACAATCAGGGTTCACCCACAGGCGCGCGGGCGGAATGCGCGCGGCGGCCTTGCTCATCAGCGCGATGATCTGGTCTTGCGCCGGGATGTTGGGAGCGTGGATATCATATACGCCCGGGCCAATCTGGTTGGGGTAGTTGAAGCGCTCGAACACATCGAGCAGTTCCATGTCCGAGCGCGATGTTTCGATGGTGATGACATCGGCATCCATCGCGGCAATGGCCTCGATGATGTCATTGAACTCTGAGTAGCACATATGGGTGTGGATCTGGGTTTCGTCCGCCACACCATTGGCGGTGATACGGAACGCCCCCACGGCCCACTCCAAGTAGTCGTGCCATTCGGCCCGGCGCAGCGGCAGCCCCTCGCGCAGGGCGGCTTCGTCGATCTGGATGATGCGCACACCTGCTTTTTCGAGGTCGAGCACCTCTTGGCGGATGGCCAAGGCGAGCTGCGTGCAGGAGGCGGCGCGCGGCTGGTCATCACGCACGAAGGACCAGTTGAGAATGGTGACCGGGCCGGTCAACATGCCTTTCATTGGTTTATCGGTGAGCGCGGCGGCGTATTTGATCCACTCGATCGTCATCGGCTTGGGGCGGCTGATGTCACCGAACAGAATGGGCGGCTTGACACAGCGCGAGCCGTAAGACTGTACCCAGCCATTCTGGCTGAAGGCATAGCCATTAAGCTGCTCGCCGAAATACTCCACCATGTCGTTGCGCTCGGCCTCGCCATGCACCAATACATCGAGCCCGAGCGTCTCTTGCGCGCGCACAGCGTGGGCGATCTCGCGCTGCATGGCGGCTTTATAGGTGGCCTCATCAATGGTCCCGGCCTTGAAGCCAGAACGCGCCAGGCGGATCTCCTTGGTCTGCGGAAACGATCCGATCGTGGTGGTGGGGTAGAGCGGCAAATTGAGCAGCGCGGCTTGCTTGGCCTCGCGCACGGCAAACGGGCTCTGGCGGCGCCCAAGCTCTGGCGTCATGGCCGCCACGGCCGCCCTCACACCGGGGCTATTCACGCGTTTTGAGGAGTGCCGCGCGGCGATGGCCGCCGCGTTGCCGGCCAGTTCAGCAGCGACCGCAGAACGCCCCTCATTCAGCGCGCCAGCCAGTACGCGGAGTTCTTCCAGTTTTTGCACGGCGAAGGCGAGCCAGGATTTGATCTCGGGATCGAGCTTGCTCTCGAACGCCAAATCAACCGGCACGTGCAGCAGCGAGCAGGAGGGGGCAAGCCACAGGTGGTTACCCAGCTTTTCGGCCACGGGCTCCAGCCAGGCAAGGGTTGTGGCAAGGTCGGTTTTCCAGATGTTGCGGCCATTGACCACGCCCAGTGAGATGATCCGGCCCGGCGATGAGGCCACCAGCGCCTCGACCTCGTCGCGTGCATTGATGGCGTCGAGATGCACGCCCTGCACGGGCAGTGATGTGACGAGAGACAAGTTTTCCTGCAACCGCCCGAAATAGGTGGCGAGCAGCAGCTTCACCGCCCCCGTGTTGAGTGCCCCATAGGCGGTCTTGAACGCCTCCGCCCAGGCGGGCTCCAGCTCGGTCACTAGAATCGGCTCGTCGATCTGCACCCAATCCGCCCCGGCCTGGCCAAGCGCGGCCAGCAGTTCGGCATAGATTGGCAGCAGCCGCGGCAGGAGCGAGAGCTTGTCTGTGCCATCCTTGGCCTTGCCCAGCGCCAGATAAGTCAAAGGCCCGATGATCACTGGTTTTGCGGCCACGCCCAGCGCCTTGGCCTCAGCCAGTTGCGCGAGCAGGCGGGTTGCATCGAGCGCGAATTCCGTGCCCGCCTCAAACTCCGGCACGATGTAGTGGTAGTTGGTATCGAACCATTTGGTCATCTCGCCCGCCGCCACGCTGGAGCAGCAGGCGGCATGTCCGGCGCCGGCGCGCCCGCGCGCCACGCGGAAGTAATTATCAAGCACATCACCATGCAAGCCGCGCACGCGGGCGGGCAGATTGCCAAGCGTGAAGCTCATATCAAGCACCTGATCGTAGAACGAGAAATCACCCACCGGGAGCAGATCGAGCCCCGCCTGATCGCGCCAATGGCGCGCGCGCAGCTCAGCCCCGGTGGCTTGCAGGGCATCAATCGAGGACGCGCCCTTCCAGTAGGATTCGAGTGCGAATTTCAGCTCGCGCTTGGCGCCGATGCGGGGAAAGCCGAGATTATGGGTAAGGGCCATGAAAATCACCTAAACTTGGGGGAAAACCTGACCGGCGATATAGGGAATTGAAAACATGAATAAAAATGATATGATTTCATAAATCAATGAACTTAATTCATGGTGTTGCCATGCCTATTCTCGACCGCATCCATCTCTCCATCATCAACGAGGTCGAGCGCGAAGGCTCGCTCACCGCCGCGGCGGCCAAGCTCAACCTCACGCAATCGGCGCTCAGCCACGCCATAGCCAAGCTGGAGGCCCAGCTCGGCGTGCAGATCTGGCGGCGCGAGGGGCGCGGCCTCGTCCCCACCCAGGCGGGCGAATTTTTGCAGGCCGTGGCCAGCCGGGTACTGCCGCAATTCGCCCATGCCGAGGTTCGCCTCTCTCAATTCGCCAAGGGTGAGCGCGGCAAGTTGCGCATCGGCATGGAGTGCCACCCCTGCTATCAATGGCTGCTGAAAATCGTCGCGCCCTACCTCGATGCCTGGCCGCGCGTGGAAGTGGATGTACGCCAGAAATTCCAATTCGGTGGCATCGGTGCGTTGTTTGGATACGAGATCGACATGCTGGTCACGCCGGATCCGTTATTCAAACCGGGCCTAAGCTTCACGCCCGTGTTTGATTATGAGCAAGTACTGGTGGTGGGGCCGCGCCACCCTTTGCGTGGGGTTGAATTTGTGCGCCCCGAAGATCTGACGGATGAGGTCCTTATCACCTATCCCGTGCCCGCCGACCGGCTGGATATTTTCACTCAGTTTCTCACGCCCGCCGGTATCGCGCCACGGCAGCACAAGCCCATTGAGACCACCGACATCATGCTGCTGATGGCCGCCCATGGGCGTGGTGTGGCCGCCCTACCGCGCTGGCTGGTGGAGGAATATGGCCCGCGCTTTGACGTGTACCCCGTAAAACTGGGGCCTGCGGGCGTGGCCAAGCAAATATATCTCGGCGTGCGCCAGGACGATGAGGCCATTGATTACGTCGCCGCTTTCATCGCGCTGGCCGCCGGGTATCACCAATAGTCAAGCGCCGCGTGTTGAAATGATCCATGTCGATCTCTGGGCGCTGAATTAAGCTGCTGCTTTACGCGGGCTTATAGTCTGGCGGGTATATCTTGACCTTCAAACGCGTCGCGTATGCGCTGCAGATCGGCCTCCTGAGACAAGGCGGCCTCGGCATGGCTAAGGCAGAGCCGGGCATAGCGGCGCACCGCCGGGCGGAATTCCGCATCGCCAAGCTGGCTGAGCGCGTAAAGACCTTTTTGTAATTTCACCTGCACCTCCACCATCGAGGCGCCATAGCGGGCGATGGGCATGAAACCATCCTCCAGCATGTCCAGGCTTTTCAGCGCGGGCACATGGAGGCGGGGATGCTTGATATCCTCTTCCTTGCGGGCCTCGCTGCCTTGGGCCCAGAGCGCCATGAGCCGCGTGATCCGGCTGACAACGTCGATGGCGGTGCCGGGGTCGTTCACCGCCGGGGAGAGGGCGCGCGAGGCGATTTCACTCAGCACCACCACGCCAAAGCGCGGGTCCTGGTCGAAGGTGCGGACGCTGTTCAAGGAGAAAGCCTTGAGCAGCACTTCCGTTGGAATATCCGTGTCTGGTGTTTCAGGTTTGATCCAGGCCAGAACGGTGTAAGGGTAAGCGAAGGCGCCAGGATTCACGGTGAGGTAGATCTCCGCCTTGATCTCCTCCGCCACAGCCGAGAGCGCGCCCATGTCGATATGCTGCACATAGCCGATAATGTCTGAACTCAGCTTGATCGCGCCCGCGGGGATATCCGCCTTCGGGTCGTGCAGCTTGCGCCCGCCCAGATACGGGTCTTTCAACCGGGCCGTCAGGGCTTGGCGGGCGGCGGCTTCCACGGCCATTGTGGTTTCCCCCACGCGGCCGAGGCGGGTGAGATGGTCGATCCAGCGCAAGAGGGAGACCACGATCAGCCCGATCACCCCGATGGTGACAATAAACAGCACCACCCTGCCTTGCTCGCCATAAGCCCCGGTTTGCAGCATCACCAGCCCAACAATGCTGAACAGGAACGAACCGATGAAGGTGGACAGTACGTTTTGCGTGGTGCTGTCTTCCATCAGCAATTTGGTGGCGCGCGGCGTGACCCCGCTGCTCGCCGCGCTATAGGCGGAGGTCATGACGTTAAGAGAGAAAGTGGTCACCGCCAGCATTGAGGAGGCAATGATGTCCAGAATATTCCCGACGGAATTTGCCCCGATCCGCGATGGCAGATAGGCTGGAATGATCGGCCTGATAACCGCTGCCAGCAAGGCGGCAACCACGCTCAAAATTGCGATGAGCGTGGCGCGCGCCCAGAGCTGGCGTGAAAGCTGCCGTAAGATCCAGAGCCAACGCGCCATGGCTTAGCCCACTTTTGCCGAGGGCGTCAGTTTGCCGCTCCGGGCAGATGTTTGCTTGGCACGAAATTCGGGTGGGGGTGGGTGTCGATGGACATGGCGACCTGGAGAGCCTCCTGTTTCGTGAGATGCGGGTTGTTGATTTGCGAGGAACCCTGACCCGCCTCTTGGTTATGATTTGGGTTTCATGATGGGGTCAAGGACTGATTTTCTTCTTGCGGTGATTTGCGCTGAGATTTGATCCTTAGGTAAAAGCTAAAGAGTGGTTGTTTGTCTGCGTCGGGCGGAAACGGCTTTGCGTCCAAGTTCGAGGCGTCGGAAAGCAGACTCGGAACGAGTAGGGTGGGCAACGCCCCTACGCTCGCTGTATCAAGAAAAATAAATACAAAATATTCAATTGGTAACGGCATTAGCTCGACAGTGGTTTGGCAGGTTTTCGGCAAAGAGAGCAGAATAAGTGCTTTCTCTCAATTCGAGGCAAGGGCCGGCTGAACAACGGACGGCGCTTGCGCGTATTGACGGTGGTGGATGACTATACGCGCGAATGCCTGGCGCTGGTGGGTGACACCTCTCTGTTCGGCGAAAGGCTTGGTCGCGAACTCGACCGGATCGGCGAACATCGGGGCTGGCCATTGATGATCATCAACGACAATGGCCCGAAGATGACTTCGAACGCGATCCTGTCGTGGACCGAGCGCTTTTCAGGAAAAGCGCTCGGTGCCGCGGCACTATATCGCTCCCGGCAAGCCGCCGGCAGAACGGGTTCGTCGAGAGCTTCAACAGCCGGTTCCGTGATGAATGCCTCAACGAGCATCTATCCCAGAACCTGGGCTATACCCGCTCGGCCATCGAGGCGTGGCTCCCCGTCAGACATCACACCAGCCTCAGTGGCATGACGCCGGAGGCTTTCGCTCAACACGCAAGCAGCCCATATATCAACCCACAGACCCTAACTTAAAAATGAGGGCACGTCGGGGGCAGGGTCACCTCCTCTCGGCACCTGAATCAGATCACGTCAATCAAATCAATGGAGCCTGACCCTAATGGGCTGAAATCTATTCTGACTGTGCAATTATGCGGCGAATTGTACGGGGGTGAACATTATATTCCTGAGCAATTGTACAAAGGTATTCCTTTTTCACAGTCGCTTGTTCGCGAATGCGTTGACGTTGTTCTAGTGTAAGGGACGGCTTGCGCCCTATGCGCACACCTCGTGCACGTGCGGCAGCCATACCGGCGCGAGTGCGTTCGCTAATTAAGCTACGTTCAAACTCGGCAAGAGCGGCCATCATGTGAAATATAAGCATGCCGCCAGATGAAGTCGTATCAACATGTTCACATAGTGACATGAACTTGACTTGCCGTTTTCCAAGCCTTTCGAGCAGCTTTACAAGCTCAGTCATGGAGCGGCCTAGCCTATCTAGCCGCCATACGACGAGTATGTCCCCCTTCCGGAGTGTTTGCAGCGCCTTTTTGAGGCCTGGGCGAGAGAATTGGGCGCCTGAGATGCCGGTGTCCGTGAATATCCTATCACAACCTTTGTTACTTAGAGCGTCCATTTGCAACCCTAAGTTCTGTTCGTCCGTGGAGACGCGCGCATACCCTATCAGCGGCATCGGTTAGGACGTCCGGTAAAGTCATAATCTGACAGAAACAAGCGCGGTAAACTTTTCGTGAGCGATGTTAGTAAACTTATTATGAACATGGTCTGCCTTGGGCGGAAATTGAAAGTAGCTCATTCTGACAGACTTGACAGAAAGGACCCATTTCTGTAGCAATTAATTATATGCAACTTTTTGACTAACCTTAAACATAACTAATTGATAATGCTTGATAGTATGGGAGGCTGTCTGGTCCGACTTTAATGGGTCCTTT